>DLZS01000098.1:0-24122 GCA_003447275.1 Dialister sp. | reverse complement strand
GGACTACGATCCAAAACGGGAGGGCTATATGGCAGGAGCAAGAAAGGAAACATCGCTCTTAAAACGTGATTGAATTTATTGATATTTAGAGTATAATACAAATAAGGATCACTTGATTTCTTTATATTTCATCTCGGTCCTGTGACGGTGTCTTATGAGGCATCGGATGGCTTTATCAAAGTCAATGCTCCTTTCAGAACTGTTGTAAGAACCCTGAAACAGGAAAGAAAGGCCTTTCTTCCCAGTTTCATCGAACGCTTGCTACACGGCATGAATTCGAGTATGTCGAGCAGGCACTCAGCAAACGCTGTAACTGCTTGTAATGTGATGGCTGGTGATTCTAATCCCAGTGTATCATGTATAGTTAGAAATATTGGATAGGGGAGTAATCCGGTTTGCTTTTCGTCCCATTAGCTATAAGGATCTATCCACCTTGGCTAATGGGATTTTTAAGTGGGACTTATGTGAGAATGTTGCATATGGATGCAGATATCGAAATTAGAAAAGAAATCGAAGGGAAAAATATTTCTTATATCCATTTTGATCGTAGAATAAAATTGACAAATCATTTGTGGCGTTGCATTACAAATAAGAAGTGGGTGCTAAGGCATGGTTTTTATCCTTTTATTCATTTTAAACGGCCTAAGTACCATAAGTCTTGGTCGACGGATTCTTCAGGAAAACGAATTTGGAAAGACGAAGGGCCAAAATATCGGGATATACTCTATGCAGCACATAAAGACGCATGGATTTACAGATACTATGGAGCTTTGTTTAACAGACAGTATAATCAGTATTTGGGAAATAAGGGGATTGATGATTGTTCTATTGCATATAGGACAAATAAGAAGGGGAAATCGAATATTTCATTTGCAGAGGAAGCGTTGGCCTTTATTAAGTTCCATAAGCCTTGTTATGTTATCATAGGTGATTTTACACATTTTTTTGATTTTCTTGATCATACTTACCTGTTGAACCAGATTCGTAGCGTTTTGGACAGCCAGTATATTCCTGATGATATATATTATGTATTGAATTCCCTCTTGCATTACAGTTATGTTGATTACGAAGCAATTACTTCCTATAAAAGAATGACGCATCAACAGCTTTGTCAGTGTCAAACGGTTTTGACAGATCAGGAATTCAGGATTCTCTCAAGAAAGAAACAGAGAGAATCTAAAGATGACCAGTTTATCATAAAAATAAATAGAGAACATTTCGGGATTCCGCAGGGGTCCCCAATGAGTGGGGTACTGGCGAATATCTATATGATTCAATTCGATGAAAAAATTTTTGAATTAGTGCGGTCGTATCATGGAATATACCGTCGTTATTCAGATGATTTTATTATTGCTATTCCGGAAAAGTATATAACGGAAGAACAATATCAACAAATGATTCATCAGATGCAGGGAATTTTTAACCAGAGAAATACAAATACAGGAAAGTATCTGGTTAAATTATCACCGGAAAAAACTAAGAAATATCGTGTTAGTGCGAACTTGATTATTTACAATGAGCAAAAGGAGCATGGAATCATTTCCTTTTTAGGGTTTTCATACGATGGAAAGAGAGTGTATATTAAAGACAGCTCTGTAAGGCGTTATTATAGTCATGCTTATAGTAAGGCTGATCACGTTGTGAAGCAAAATGTCCAGCTTAGTCAGCTTAAGAAGAATAAAAGGAGAACTACAAATTTATATACGTTGTATAGTATATCTGGATTGTATAGAAATAGCAGTAAGTCTAAGCGAGGATCAAATTTTCCGGTGTATTCCCAAAGGGCACATTTTATCTTCCAAAAGAATTTCAAGAGTGAAAATCAAACTGGTCTCGTAGCTCAAAGGCATATGAGGCAATTAAGAAAACGACTTAATTCACCAAAATAGCAGATTAGGGATACTTAGAAATGGTAAATAGGGGGGGATAACTCTGTCGGAAAAAGATGAGCGTCGCTTTTTCACTGTTATTTTGATCTCCTGATGCCTGCTTGAGAGGGAGATGCATTATGTTATTATAGCATTTGGCGTTGAGGTATGAAGGCTGAAATATGGAGGCTACTATATTGTTCCACTGCAAAGAAACCCGGTGTCTCCAACTTCCCGTCATGCCCAATGAGTTCGATGTTTGCATGGCCTACGGTCGCTGTTGCACTTGGTACGACGGCGCACACCATACATGAGTCTCCCGTCATTTCTGCCCTGTAGGGATTTTCTGGAGTCCTGAGTTTCTCTGTAGTTTTTTCAGTTTGTACTGATTTTTACCTTTCCGAAAAAGGTGGGGACAGGAAGGCGGTACTTTTTTAGATTCCGGCATTCCATTCCTGCATTTCCTATGGCCATCTTGGAAATATATGGAATGCTTTCTCTCACAACCGCGGGCCTTTTCATGTCCCTCTACTTATTACTTCACATAACACCTTGCTTATGGAATCTTGCTCAGAATCAGGAAAACCAGGAAAACAGAGGCTGCCAGCAGAATGCTTTTATGTTATCAGAGAATTGGATGATGGAGGCAAGACTATCGACTGTATACTTAAATATGATAATAAAATCGGCCCTAATACAAATATGCGCAGTCAGTTTCTTATGGGAAAATATCATGGAATACCGGAAAAGATTCATATGGACATTGGTCGGTTGGTAGAAATATTAAGTGAA
This sequence comes from Dialister sp., assembly GCA_003447275.1. GTDB lineage: Bacteria > Bacillota > Negativicutes > Veillonellales > Dialisteraceae > Dialister. The sequence goes on along the minus strand of DLZS01000098.1, from coordinate 21,462 downwards.
TGGCGAGACTAAGGGGAGCGCGGGAGACTATTAAGCACTTACATCCGGCCATTTCATTTGATAATTTCTTCCTGATTTACATGTTTTTACTGACTCAAATATGCCCATAACTGAGAAATATAGGTCAGGCTCTTCGTTCCGTGTTGTACTAAAGAAGTGAGTAGCACCTGCCGGTGTATCGTTCGGTCCTTAGCTGTGAAGAACTCATAACTTTTAGGAAATGATGAAAAAGTAGGTGGACCAGTATGATGCAGTAAGCTGTTCTCTTTCAGCATAAGTAAAATTCTGTTAGCGGCGGGCAAAATCTGCCAAGTAGAGTTGGGGGGAGGCTGTTGCTTGGGGGGCATTATTGGCTTGTAGCTGGTGCCTTGTGGCTTGTATCTGGCAGGAGTCACTATCGACGCATACCAAGATTCTTCGCTGGCGCTCAGAATGACGAGCAGGGGCACAGGTGGCTGGTGTTGGTTTGTCAAACATATGTTACACCGTGCTTGATGAAATCATGGAGTGTATCTTTTGGAGATTTCCATCCAAGCGGACGCATTGGGAAGCAGTTATAATCTCGATAATTATATCTTTTGAGTTGTCTTCTGAAATCTTCAAAAGAGAAGAAACAATGCGTGGCATAAAAGCGTTCGTTATCCTTGCGATGACTGCGTTCTACTTTCCCATTGTGCCTTGGGGTAAAGGGACGAATCTTTTTGTGCTTGATGCCTAATTCCTTTAATTTACGCTCAAAAAGAGTAAGGTCTTCGTCAAGACTTGCTTTGGTGAATCGTTTAATGAATTGTTATCTGTCTGCACATATTCAATAGGCATCGGGATAGCCTGAACGAGATGCACCAGAAATATCATGGAAGAGTAGGTGCTGTGCTCTTCAAAGGCTTCCACATACACTCTCCGTCTCATAGTCTCCAACCTTCCCCTTGACAAACGCAAAAAAGAAGTCTATAGTATGACCATACATGTGAGGATAGAGACATGATGGATCCTTGGTACACGCAAAGAGAGTCTGCGGCTGGTGGGAGCAGATGGTGGGGGGATCGATTACCGCTCTGGAGCAGGAGGATCGAAATCTTTCCGGGTGGCCTCGTTACTAGGCCGACAAGTGGAGCTTTAGCTCTGATTTGGGTGGAACCACGGAATACAACTTTCGTCCCTTAGGGACGGAAGTTTTTTTATTGCTTTCATGTTGCTTTCTGCGAAGCGGCTGAAATGGCAGCGCCAAGCAGAAAGCAGCAAAAATGGAAGCCACTGTCCCCAAGCAGTGAATGTCTGTTTTTAGAAAGGAAGATACTATGATTACGATTCGTCTGAAAGACGGAAAAGAGAAGGAGTTCGAGAGCGCGGTATCTCTGGCGGATGCAGCGAAGGCGATCTCCAACAGCCTTGGCAAGAATGCGCTGGTGGCGAAGGTGAATGGCGAGCTGACGGATCTGCGCGATCCGATCGTGGATGGTACAGAGGTGGAATTCTTCACGAAGGAGGATCCGGAAGGTCTTTTCACGCTGCGTCATACGGCGTCCCATGTGATGGCACAGGCGATCCAGCACCTGTTCCCTGGCGTGAAGTTTGCTATCGGACCGGCGATCGATGATGGCTTCTACTATGATCTGGACTCTGATCATGTTTTCAGCCAGGAGGATTTCGCAGCGATCGAGAAGGAGATGTCGAAGATCGCGAAGGAAAATATCCCGCTGGTGAAGAAGGTGCTGCCGCGCGATGAAGCGCTCCAGTATTTCAAGGATAAAGGCCAGGACTACAAGGTCATGCTGATCGAAGATCTGCCGGAGGAGGAAACGATCTCTCTCTATGAACAGGGTGACTTCACGGATCTCTGCGCGGGCCCGCATCTGAAGTCCACCGGCAAGGTGAAGACGTTCAAGCTGATGACGGTCGCTGGCGCTTATTGGCGCGGCGACTCCAAGAATAAGATGCTGCAGCGTATCTATGCGACGGCATTCTTCAGCAAGGAGGATCTTGACCACTATCTCTTCGTCCGTGCGGAGGCGGAGAAGCGCGATCACAGAAAGCTCGGCAAGCAGCTCGATCTGTTCTCCTTCCATGAAGAGGGCCCGGGCTTCCCGTTCTTCCATCCGAAGGGCATGATCCTTAGAAATAAACTGATGGACTATGAGCGTGAGCTCTTCAAGGAATTCGGCTATGTGGAGATCATGACGCCGGTCATCCTGTCGAAGAAGCTGTGGCTGCAGTCTGGTCACTGGGATCATTACAAGGAAAATATGTACTTCACCCAGATCGATGACGAAGACTATGCGATCAAACCGATGAACTGCCCCGGCGGAATCCTGTTCTTCAAGACGCAGCAGCGTTCTTACAGAGATCTGCCGATGCGTGTCGGCGAATTCGGCCTTGTTCATCGCCATGAGCTGAAGGGCGCGCTCCATGGCCTTTTCCGTGTACGTTGCTTCACGCAGGATGATGCGCACATTTTCATGACGCAGGAACAGATGAAGGATGAAGTCATCAAGTGTATGGCGATGTATCAGAAGATGTATGGTGTCTTTGGTCTGGAATACCATGTCGAACTCTCTACCCGTCCGGAAAACTCCATGGGCAGCGATGAGCTGTGGGAGATCTCCACGAATGCGCTCCGTGAAGCCATCGAGACGGCGGGTGTACCGTACCAGATCAATGAAGGCGATGGTGCTTTCTATGGACCGAAGCTCGATTTCCATGTACAGGACTCTCTCGGACGTACCTGGCAGTGCGGCACCATCCAGATGGATATGCAGCTGCCGGAACGCTTCGATGTGAACTATATCGGTGAAGATGGTGAAAAGCACAGAGCGGTCATGCTGCACCGCGCAGGCTACGGCTCTCTGGAACGTTTCATCGGCATCCTGATCGAACACTATGCAGGGGCTTTCCCGACCTGGATCGCTCCGGTACAGGCGAAGATCATCCCTGTCACGGACAAGAATCTGGAATATGCGAAGTCTGTTGCAGCGGCTATGTCCGAGTCCGATATCCGCGTCGAAGTGGAAGAGGCCAATGAAACACTGGGCTACAAGATCCGTAAGGCACAGATGGAGAAGGTACCGTACATGATCATCGTGGGCGATCAGGAAATGAAGGGTCACACCATTTCTGTCAGAAGCAGAAAGAATGGCGACCTGGGGTCCCAGTCTCTCCCGATGTTCGTTGCAAACCTGATCCGCGAGATCAAAGAACGGGAAAACTGAGATGATTTACAAAGAATACCAGAGTGCTGATATCGCACGGGCCGCGCTCCGCATGTCTTTGACCGAGACGCGGGCAGATGAGAATGCGCTGAAGGAAAGGCTGGCGAAGGATGGCATCCGCGCTGTCGCTGTGAACTTTGGCGGAAAATTTCTGGATATCCTTCCAAAGATCTTCGAGTCGGCCATCGTGGCTGCTCAAAGGCAGAAGGTCATCTCTGATACTCATGTGGGTGATGGCTCTGTGGTCGGAGCCATGGAGTCTGCCATCGAGCAGGTGAAGCCGATGGCGATCGGCATGAATGTCGGCGGCAAGATCGGTATCGCCCGCTGGAATGAGCATCTCTGCGTTGCGATCTTTGTCGGCGTGGGTGTGCTTCATTTCAATGAGGTCACGGTGGGCATGGCGCATCGTGTCCTTCGGAATGATCTGCCTGATTGAGAAAATCATAAGGGGCAGGGAGTGACTATCTCATAGCTGTCCTGCATAAGAAAAGAGCCGGGGGCTTTTACCTCCGGCTTTTTTGATGGAAGAAAGAGGGAGCTATTTTTCTTGACAGAAAAAGCCGGAGGCGGTACATTGAATGAAATTCGATGGTTCGTTTGAGTGACAGGATGGGTGGAGGCTTTATGAAGGAAAAGATCAGTCTGATTCAAATGGATGTAGAGCTGGGACAGGTGGAAGGAAATTATGAAAAGGCCGTGCAGCTGATGGAGCTTGCACTGGAAGACAAGCCGGATATTCTTGTCCTGCCGGAAACGTTAAACACCGGTTTCTTTCCGTCGCCGGACAGCGCACTCTATGCCGCTTCTGATGCAGATGGCGCGCAGACGAAAAAAGTATTCGGAGCCTTTGCCAAGGAGCATGGCGTCAATATCGTGGCGGGCTCGGTCAGCGTTTTGGAAAACGGATGCGTTTTCAATCGAAGCTATATCTTTGATCGCAAGGGCGAGGTCGTTGCCTCTTATGATAAGATCCACGGCTTCAGCCCGATGGGAGAAACGAAGTCGTATACCGGCGGCTCTTCAACTGTCCACTTTACGCTGGACAGGATCGCCTGCTCGATGGCGATCTGCTATGACGTGCGCTTTTGTGAGCTGATCCGGACAGAAGCATTGCAGGGCGTGGATCTGTTTTTCCTTCCTGCCGCATGGCCGCGCGTAAGGAAGGAGCACTGGATCACTCTTTCTAAAGCCCGAGCGATCGAGAATCAGATGTTTTTCTGTGCAGTGAATGAATGCGGCCGTGCCGGCAGCACGCAGTACGGCGGAAACTCCATGCTGCTCTCGCCTCTTGGGGAAGAATTACTCCATCTGGGCGAAAAGGAGCAGGTGGCCACGGCGGAGATCGATACGGATGTGCTGCAGGGCATCCGAGAGAGCATCAATGTATTTCGTGACAGAAGACCGGAATTGTATCATCTGTAGAAAATAGAGGAAAGGCGTTTCGCCCTTTGAGTGCGCGTGAACGAGGTTCAGCGGGCGGCGCATAAAAATCAGAAGCGTCACGGAGTATAAATAATGGCGATGCCCGAAGGTTTCTTGAAGAGCCGGTTTCCCGTTTGCGGCTTCCAAACATTGACCATTTTGACCGCGAATGACAAAGATTTCTCGCTTGCGCTCGAAATGACGGCGAGAGGGTTCGCAGTCCCCCGCCACCCTTATCGCCCAAGGGCAACCATTTTTCAAAAAGTGCTTGACAAAAGTACCATGGATGGATATACTAATATGCGTAACTTACGTGCGGCCCGGTGGTGTAGTGGTCTAACATGCCGCCCTGTCACGGCGGAGATCGTCAGTTCAAATCTGATCCGGGTCGCCAGCGCGGAAGTAGCTCAGTGGTAGAGCACAACCTTGCCAAGGTTGGGGTCGCGGGTTCGAGTCCCGTTTTCCGCTCCATATGGCGGCATAGCCAAGCGGTAAGGCAGAGGTCTGCAAAACCTTTATCCCCAGTTCGATTCTGGGTGCCGCCTCCATATTATAATTATTTACATTCATATAGACCTGCCGGGGTGGCGGAACTGGCAGACGCAAGGGACTTAAAATCCCTCGGATCGTGAGATTCGTACCGGTTCGATTCCGGTCCTCGGCACCAATTTGAATGATGAGCCGGAGCGTGATGCTCCGGCTTTTTGTTGTTTGGAAATAAGCGCGTGGTTGGAAAAGGCTAGACATCAGACGTCAGACAGAGAGACTTTAGATATCGGACTTCAGACATCTGATATCTAATATCTGAAGTCTCCGAGTCTCCGAGTCTTCAAGTCCTCAAGTCTCTTAATCCCTGGCCAACCAATGAATCGAGGCAAACTATTATGGCAAAGAAAGAAAAGAAAACGAATGTCATGCGCATTCTGGATAAAGAGAAGATTTCCTATGAGACGAAGTCCTATGACTACGATGAGGACAACCTCTCGGGCGTGCATGCGGCGGCAGAGCTCGGCTATGATCCGGACATGGTTTTCAAGACCATCGTCACGCATGGCGATAAGACGGGCCCCGTGGTCTTCTGCCTGCCTTCCGAGAAGGAAATCGATCTCAAAGCGGCAGCGCGTGTGAGCGGGAATAAGAGTATGGAGATGATCCATGTGAAGGAGCTTCCCGGCCTCACCGGGTATCTGCGAGGCGGGTGCTCGCCGATCGGCATGAAGAAGGCCTTCCCGACCTTCATCGATGAGAGCTGCCATCACCATCAGGCGATCAGCATCAGCGCAGGCCAGCGCGGCCGTCAGGTGGTGCTCTCGCCGGATGATCTGATTTCTCTTATCGGAGCGAAGACGGCGGATCTGACGGCGAAGTAGAGAGGCGGAAGACGGATTGCCTCATGATGCGTGAATGCTGACTTTTCTCAAAATGAGGAATGAATGCGGCGGCTTCGCCGCCATATCAATAGGGCGATGCCCGAAAGTTTCTTGCATAGCAGGTTTCCCGTTTCGGATTTCCAAACATCGACCGCTTGGGCGCGGATGACAAAGATTTCTCGCTTGCGCTCGAAATGACGATACGAGAGAGTCGCTAGTCACAAGTCATTCTCCTCCTCATCCCGGCTTTCAAACGCCTCATCTTTCGTGAATACCGCATATTAGGGAAACGCGGATTAAGGAAACACTGCGCGGCGCTTCTGACTTGATGCGCCGCACCAACCCCTTTGAACCTCTTGAACCCATAGAACCTGCTGCACCTCTTTGGCATGCCCCGTGGATGAACCTGATCCCGATGACTGGATACCATGTCCGGTCATCGGGATTTTTTATTTTTCACTCTGCGTATGCTATAATAAAGTGATATTTTGGATACGTGTGAGTTGTTATATAAAGGATATATATTATGGAAAAGAAGTACTTCACCCTGACCTATGGCTGCCAAATGAATGAATCGGACACGGAGCGCATCAACGGGCAGCTGGAGGAGCTGGGATATACGCCGGCGGAGACGATGGAAGAGGCGGATATCATCATCATGAATACCTGCAGCATCCGCCAGAATGCGGAAGAGAAGGTCTATGGAAAGATCGGGGAGATCAAGAAGCTGAAGGATAAGAATCCTCATCTGCTTCTGGGGATCGCAGGCTGCATGGCGCAGGAGAATAAGGGCAAGCTCATCGAGCGCATGCCGATCATTGATTTCGTCATCGGGCCGTACCATATCCATGACCTGAAGGAGATCGTTTCGAAGGAAGATGCGCGCGGCGGCCATGTGGTGAAGACGGAGAGGAATCCGCACAGTGTGAGTGACTACAGCGAGCTTCGTGCGGTGCGTAAGTCTCATGTCTTTGCATGGATCCCGATCATGCAGGGGTGCAACAAGTTCTGCACGTACTGCATCGTGCCGTATGTACGCGGCCGTGAGCTGTCGCGCAGCGTGGAGGATATCTCGCGCGAAATAGAGGGCCTCGCGAAGGAAGGCTATAAGGAAGTGACGCTCCTCGGGCAGAATGTGAATTCGTATGGTCTTGATTTCAGAAACGGGACGGACTTCGGGACGCTGATCCGCGCGATCGACAAGGTGGATGGCATCGAGCGCGTGCGCTATATGACGTCGCATCCGAGAGATATGACATTCGACATGGTGGATGCGATGGCGGATTCGCCGAAGGTGGCGCGTCATATGCATCTGCCTGTGCAGCATGGCTCGAATGAAATGCTGAAGAAGATGAATCGCGGATATACGATCGAGCATTTCAAGGAGCTGGTCTCCTACGTCCGCGAAAAGATGCCGGACATCGTGCTGACGACGGATCTCATCACCGGTTTCCCGGGAGAAACGGAAGAGATGCATCAGGAGACGCTCGCGCTTTTGAAAGAGGTGCGTTTCGATTCGGCGTATACATTCATTTATTCGCCGAGAAATGGCACGCCGGCAGCGCGCATGACGGATCAGATCGATGAGGAGACGAAGCACCGCCGCCTGCAGGAGCTGATGGATGTGGAAAATGAGGTGAGCCTTTCTCTGAATCAGGCAATGGAGGGCAAGACCTATCCCATCATCGTCGAAGGCCCGTCGAAGCAGGAGGATGTCTGGTATGGACGCACCTCGGGCAATAAGATGATTCTTTTCCCGTATCAGGAAGGCGTCAAAGTCGGTGATACGCTAGAAGCGAAAGTCGAGGTCGGCCAGACGTGGGTGCTAAAAGGGAAATTGGTGTAGTTTCGAGTTTTCTTTGAACGCCTATCTACATAGTGAGGAGTTAGGAGTGAGAAGTGAGGAGTGGCGGAAGGGGCGCACAGTTCATATAGCGCCCCAATCCCCCTTTTTATTATTGTGCGCGTTGCGTAGTATAAAACTTGGCGGCGCTTTATTATTGTTTTGCGCCGCACCTTCACTCCTCACTCCTCATTCCTCACTCCTAACTTGGAGATATATGCCTTTTGCCTAAATTAGAATGACCAGAAAGAAGGAACAAGACCATGGCCAAAACGCCCTTGATGGCACAGTATAAGGAAGTCAAAGAGAAATACCAGGACTGTCTGCTTTTTTACCGTCTGGGCGATTTCTATGAGCTTTTCTATGACGATGCGCTCACGGCGTCGCATGAGCTGGAGCTGACGCTGACGGGGAAGTCGGCAGGGCAGGATGGCCGCGTACCGATGTGCGGGGTGCCTTTCCATGCGGCAGAGCTCTATATTTATCGTCTGATCCAGAAGGGGTACAAGGTCGCGATCTGCGAGCAGCTGGAAGACCCGAAGAAGGCGAAGGGGCTGGTCAAGCGCGATGTCATCCGTGTCATCACGCCGGGGACAATTCTTTTTGAAAATTCTATCGCAGATAAGTCGAACAATTATCTCATTTACCTCTTAGAGGCGGACAAGGAGATCGCCGCGGTGCTCGCCGATGTCTCGACGGGGGAGTGCTGGTGGGGGACTTGGGATAAGAAGAAGGAGCAGGATGCCTTCTTCGACCTTCTGTCGGTATACAATCCCGCGGAAGCGGTATGTCTCGTGTCAGATGATTTCTATGAAAAGCTCTCCCGCTTCGCTGCGGCGCGCCTCGGGGCCTGTCTCCTGACGCGAAGGGATGACGGGGAAGAGGGCGAGATCCCACCGGCGGCAGCATCGATAGAGGATCCCCATGTGAAGAAGGCTTTCGCCCTTCTTTCGGGATATCTGAAAGAGGTCATGCGCTCGGAGGCGGCGGATTTCCATGATCCGCGGCCGATCCGTGAGGATCATACGCTGACGCTCACCGAAGAGTGTCTCCGAAATCTGGAAATCACGCGGAATATGCGTGACGGCGGACGGCGCGGCACGCTCCTCGAGCTTCTCGACTATACGCATACAGCGATGGGGGCGCGCCTCTTGAAGCGTTCTCTGGAGCGGCCGCTGACGGATGTGAACCGCATCATGCTGCGCCAGTCGGCGATCGAGGAGCTGACGCAGCACATGACGGAGCTTTCGCGTCTGGAAGAGATGCTTTCCGGTGTCTTTGACTTCGAGCGTATTCTTTCCCGCATCGAGGCGAATTCGACTTCGCCCAAGGATTTGCTCTCTCTGAAAGCGACGCTTCGCGTGGTGCCGCAGGTGAAGCAGCTCCTCTCCGGCGCAGGCTCGGTGCTTTTGAAGAAGCTGAACAGCCAGCTCTCGCCGCATGGCCCTGTCTTTGACCTTTTGGACCGCGCGATGAATGAGAATGGGACGGGCAATATCAAGGACGGCAAGTATATCCGGGAAGGCTTCTCCGCTGAGCTGGATGAAGTGCGTTCGCTGTCGGAGAACAGCCAGAAGTACATCCAGGACTTGGAAGAGAAGGAAAAGGAAAAGACGGGCATCAAGCTCAAGATCGGCTTCAATAATGTATTTGGATACTATTTCGAGATCTCCAATGCGAATAAAGTCCCTGTCCCTGCGTACTATGTGAGAAAGCAGACGCTGGTGAATGCGGAGCGCTATATCACGCCGGAATTGAAGGAATTCGAGACGAAGGCGCTGTCGGCCAAAGAAAAGACTGAGCAGCTGGAACTCAAGATTTATCAGGCGGTGAAGGCAGAAATCCGCCCGGAAATCCCAGATATGCAGAAGACGGCGCGTGCGCTCGCGGCGGTGGACTGCCTCGCCAGTCTTGCGCGGGCAGCGATCAAGGACCGCTACATCCGTCCGTCGATCATCAGCCCGAAGGACGGGTATATTTCCATCAAAGACGGCCGTCATCCGATGGTCGAACATGCCTTGCAGAGAGACATGTTCGTCCCGAATGATACGGAGCTGAATCATAGAAATCAGGAGATCCTGGTCATCACGGGGCCGAATATGGCCGGCAAGTCGACCTACATGCGTCAGGTCGCTGTCCTCACCATCATGGCGCAGGTGGGCTCTTTCATTCCCGCAAGGAGCGCGGTCTTCGCGCCGGTCGACCGTATTTTCACGCGCGTGGGCGCGACGGATGACATTTCTACGGGGCAGAGTACCTTCATGGTGGAAATGCAGGAGGTATCCTACATCCTTAGGCATGCGACGAAGAACAGTCTTATCATTCTGGATGAAATCGGACGCGGCACGAGTACCTATGACGGCATGAGCATCGCGAAGGCGGTCGTGGAGTACATCGACCAGAAGATCCACGGCTATACGCTCTTTGCAACGCACTACCATGAGCTTTCCGATATGGCAGAGACGAGCCCGCGGATCAAAAATTACACGGTGTCCGTCAAGGAGCGGGGAAAGGATATCACCTTCCTGCGCCGTATCGTGCCGGGCTCGGCGGATCGCAGCTATGGTATCCATGTCGCGCGTCTCGCGGGACTTCCTGAGTCGCTGCTTGCCAGAGCCGACGAGATCCTTCTGGGACTGGAGAATGAGGATGGGAAGAGCCGTCCTGCTCCGAAGAGGCCGGAGGCGGGAGCTGGCGCGATGGATCTTTTCAGCTCGCCCATCATTGACGAGCTGGCGCAACTGGATGTCATGAGCAAGACACCGATCGAAGCGATGGAGATCTTATTCCGGCTGAGCCGCGAAGCGAAGGAGGGACGCTGATGGCTTTGATTCATGTACTGGATGAAGTGACGGCGAACCAGATCGCGGCCGGTGAAGTGGTCGAGCGTCCGGTGAACGCAGTCAAGGAAATGGTAGAAAATGCCGTGGATGCCGGTGCGAGCGATATAGAGGTGGAGATCGCTGATGGCGGGCTCACCTATATCCGTGTCACGGACAATGGCAGCGGCATGTCGGTGGAGGATGCGAAGCTCTCCATCGTGCGTCATGCGACGAGCAAGATTTCTACGGTGGATAACATCTATCACATCGCCTCGCTGGGCTTTCGCGGAGAGGCGCTGGCAAGCATTTCCTCTGTCTCCCGCACGGCCATCACGACCCGGCGCATGGAAGACGTGGAGGGCACGATCGTCGAAGTCGAAGGCGGGACAGTCAGCGAAGTGAAACCGATCGGTGCGCCGGCAGGCACGACGATCGAAGTGCGCGATCTCTTCTATAATGTGCCGGCTCGGAAGAAATTTCTGAAATCCGAACGCACCGAGGCCAGCCGCATCAATACGATGATGGGGAAGCTGGCGCTTGCGAATCCGGATATTTCCTTCCGCCTCATCAATAATGGACGCACCGTCATCGAGACACCGGGAAACGGTCGTCTCCTCGATGTCGTGTCCGCACTCTACGGCACGAAGACGGCTGGCGAAATGCTCGAAGTCTCCGGCGAAAACGAAAGGGGCATCCTTTCGGGGCTCATTTCCAAGCCATCGCTTTTGAAGAGCAGCCGCCAGTATCAGACGCTCATCATCAACCGCCGCGTCGTCGAGAGCAGCGCGGTGTCGAAAGCCGTCGACAATGCCTACCACTCGCTGCTCCCCAGGAATGGATACCCGATCCTCGTCCTTGCCTTTACCGTCGCTCCCGAGTCGATCGACGTGAATGTGCATCCGCAGAAGCGGGAAATCAAATTCTCGGATGAGCAAAGCATCTTCCGTCTTGTCTATCACAGTGTTCTGCAGTCGCTGACGACGAAGGATACGCCGGACGAGATCGCACGCGAAATGATCAAAGACCCGGGGCATCAAGTAGCCAAGGAAGGAGACTTCGACCTGACGTCTGTCAAGGTCGAAGAAGCGCGCTCCGTGGGGCCTGACATCGGACTCACCGAAAAAGAAAAGGATCCCGCGCGCTGGGGAGAGCCGAGCGCAGCCTATGCAGCAGAAGAACAGCGCCCGATGCCTGTCTGGCATCCGCAGGGAAAGCCGGCAGGAGAAAGGCGGGAAATCCCCTTCGAACCTTCGATTTCCAAAGAGAAACTTTTCTCGAAGGAGTCCGTCTTCCCTGGCGTAACGCATGAAGAAAAAGAAGCGCTCACGCCCGAGGTGCTTTTCGATGCGCCAAAGGCCGAAGAGCCGATCATCCCTTTGGGGCAGGTCGCCAAGTGCTTCATCCTCTGCCAGCGGGGGATGGATCTCTTCATCATCGACCAGCACGCGGCGCATGAGCGCGTCCGCTATGACCGCCTTGCGGCGCGCGCAGAGGGCATCCCAGTGCAGGAGATTCTGGTGCCCTACCTCCTTCATGCCGACCCCGAGGATCTCGCGCTCTTGGAAGAGCATGAGGCGGATCTGGCGCGTCTTGGCATCACCTTCGAGCAGGCAGGCCCGGATGTCATCCGTATCACGGGAAGTCCGGAGGATCTCTCGGAAGCGGACATGGACCGGGTGATGAAGGACATCATGCGCGCTTTCCATGAGAAGGACGTGCCTTCGCCGGAGACGATGCGTCATCGCATGATGGCGTATGCCGCCTGCCGCGGTGCGATCAAGCGCGGAGATCCCTTGAACATCCGACAGATGAAAGAGCTCATCGTCGACCTCTTCCACACGAGCCGCCCCTTCGTCTGCCCGCATGGCCGCCCGACCATCGTGAAATTCACCCCCGAAGAGCTGGGACGGCTCTTCAAACGCCCATGAGGACGGGCGTCACGACCATCCGCCATGCGGACTCCTCCATCATCAAAGAGGCGAAGCGGCGTGGAGAAGCGCTGGGATTTCCCTACATCCCGCGCGGCGATACACTGGAAGAGATGACGGAGGAGACCGGGCTTTCCGGATTCCTCATTTACGGGAAACAGCTCCCGCTTTACTGGTCTGACGGTGAGGAGTACCGCTTCCATATGGGGACGGCGGTGCTAAGGACCACACAGCTTCGAAAAGGAAATCCTGACCGACTCTGCGCGCTCCTTCCTGCGGACGGCCCCTGTGATGTGCTCGACTGCACCTTCGGGCAGGCAGGGGACTCGAGTACGATGTCATGGTTTTTGACGGGCAGAGGGCGTGTGACCGCGCTGGAAAAAAGCCCCATCCTCTATGAGGTGGGACGCGCCGGCATCGCAGGCTACGAGGATAAAGACGAGAGCCTCACCGATGCCGTCCGGCGGATCCACCTGATCCATGCCGACTATAGAGAGTATCTGGCAGCCTGCAGGGATGACGCCTACGATGTCATCTATTTCGACCCCATGTTCCGCCATCCGGTGAAGCGCAGAGAAAATGATATGGAAGGCTTCCGTCAGGCAGCGGCGTATGACAGCCTGACGGCGGAGATCTTGCGAGAAGCTCTCCGCGTCTGCCGGAGGAAGGTCATCGTGAAGGAGAGACCCTTCGCGGGCATTTTCAGAGATCCCATCTTCACCGATGTCCGGATGAAGCGCGGCCAGTCGACCGCATATGGGGTAATAGAGAAGCGGTGACTGGTAGCTAGGGATTAGGAGCCTCGAGTGACTAGTGACTGGTGACTAAATACTAACTTCTGGCATCGCCACTATCTGTACCTTGCGGCGCTTCTATATTTTTATGCGCCGCACCAGCACTCCTCACTCCTCACTCCTCACTCCTAACTGGCGAGCAAAGCTTTCATCCACAAACAAGGGGCGATACGCCCCATGGGCTAAACCCGAACCCCGAAGTTTGAAAGCAGAGATGAGGGATTAGACTAAAAGACTAGGAGACATTAGATATCAGAAATCAGACATCTGACATTTGATATCTGACTTCTAAAGTCTCCAAGTCTAAAGTCTCCAAGTCTTGGGCATTGCCCCATACATATTCGCGGCGAAGCCGCCACCACCATCCCTAATCCCTAGTCACCAGTCACTAGGGATTAGTTACTATTTCACTCCGAAAGGAGCTTCACCATGCCCAAAGAAAAACTCATCACCATCCTTGGCCCGACGGCTTCAGGAAAGACGGCGCTCGGCGTGTACCTCGCAAAGGCGCTGGGCTCCGTCGTGATCTCCGGAGATGCCTTTCAGGTGTACCGCCGCATGGATATCGGGACAGCGAAGGTGACGAAAGAAGAAGCAGAGGGCGTGCCCCATTTCCTCGTGGACTGCCTGGAGCCGACAGAAAGCTACTCGGCCGCGGATTTTCAGAAAAAAGCGAAGGCTATCATCCATGAAGAAAATGAGAAGGGCCGCATCCCGATCGTCGTCGGCGGGACAGGGCTCTACATCCAGTCGCTCTTGGAAGGCTACGAATTTCTTCCCAAGGTCGGGGGAAGGAGCCGCTGGGAGCATCTCCTTGCCGAAGAGGGGAAGGAAGCGCTCATCGAAGAGCTTCAAAAGCGGGGCGCAGACGTGCCGATCGACCCGCAGCGCATGGTGAGGAAGCTCGAGCTTCTCTCTTCCGGAAACAAGGATAGAGAGGCGGGCAAAGCCCACACGCGGATCTATGACGGCCCGGTTTTGGGAATTGCTATGGACAGGGCGATATTATATGATAAAATAAATAAGCGGGTCCACCAGATGATGGAAGCAGGACTCTTAGAGGAAGTCAGGTCACTTTTGGAAACGGGCGTTCCGGAAGCTTGCCAGGCCATGAAGGGCATCGGCTATCGCGAGATGATCCCTGTGGTTCGCGGTGAGCGCACGCTGGAAGAAGCTGAGGAGCTGATCCAGAAGAATACCCGTCACTTTGCCAAAAGGCAGCTGACCTGGTACAGACGAATGCCATATATTCACTGGGTGGAAAAAACACCATCAGACGGAGACATATGGTACAGGGAAATCTTAGCCTATGTCATTTCACAAGTTAGAGGAGAATCACAAGATGGAAGGTAAAATGAATCTGCAGGACACATTTTTGAATGAAGCAAGAAAGGAAAACGTGCCGGTCAGCATCTTCCTGATGAATGGTGTCCAGCTCAAGGGCAAAGTGAAGTCCTTCGACAGCTTTACCGTGCTTCTGGTCAGCGAGAACCGCTCTCAGCTGATTTACAAGCATGCTATATCTACAATTCAGAGGATTTGAACAATAACAATGGATAAAAAACTGAAACAGATCAAAAACGAGGCGCTCGAACTTTGTGCGCCTGTTTTTCATGAGATGGAAGAAATTTCCCTCTACAACACGCAGAAAGTCCTCGAAGCTTTCCGCAAGCATCACCTCTCGGCGTATCATTTCGCACCGTCCTACGGTTATGGCTATGATGACCCCGGCCGCGGCAAACTTGAGGAGATCTGGTGCGACGTTTTCAAATGCGAGGCGGCTCTCGTCCGTCCGCAGTTCGTCTCCGGCACCCATGCCTTAGGCACCGTACTCCTCGCCCTCCTCGAACCGGGCGATACCATGCTCTCCGCCGTCGGCACTCCCTATGACACCATGCAGAGCGTCATCGGTATTTCCGGCAACGCTCCGGGAAATCTGAAGTCCCGCGGCGTCCACTACAAGGAAGTGCCGCTTAAAGGCGACACCTATGATCTGGAAGGCATCGCAGCCATGGTCGATGAGCACACCAAGCTCGTAGAGATCCAGCGTTCGCGCGGTTACAGCCTCAGAAACTCCCTCTTCCCGGAAGACATCAGGAAGATCATTGACGTCGTCAAAGCAAAGAACCCGAAGACTATTTGTTTCGTGGATAACTGCTACGGTGAATTTACAAACAAAGAGGAACCGATCGAGCTTGGCGCAGACATCACCGCCGGCTCTCTCATCAAGAATGCCGGCGGCGGATTCGCACCGACCGGCGCCTACATCTGCGGCAGAAAAGACCTCGTCGAGCGCTGCGCGCACCAGCTCACTGTCCCCGGCCTCGGGGATGAGATGGGCTCCTACGCCGCTTCCTATCGTCCTTTCTTTGAAGGCCTCTTCCTTGCACCGCACATGACCCGTCAGGCTGTGATGGCGGCAGAATTCTGCGCCGCTGTTTTCCAGAAGCTCGGCTTTGCCGTGACGCCGGAGCCGGGGCATCTCCGCACCGACCTCATCACGACGGTCGCTTTGAACAGCGAAGAAAACATGTGCCGATTCGCCGAAGCCATCCAGAGCTGGTCGCCTGTCGACTCTGACGCGACCCCGGTACCCGGCCCGATGCCCGGCTACGTCGATCCCATCCTTATGGCAGCCGGTACCTTCGTACAGGGTTCCACGATCGAAATGTCTGCTGACGGTCCGGTACGTCCGCCCTACATCATGTACTTCCAGGGGGCACTTACTTTTGAACACGCCGTCCTCGCCGTCATGGGCGCTGCAGAGAAGATCTTGGGGAAATAGTCTAGGGATTAGGACGATACGGGATGACCGCAGTCGCCATACATCTTTCATATAGTACGCCGAAGCGCGTCCTCGCATATGTGGGGATGCGCTTTTTGAATGGCATATGGCAAAGTGGAGGAAAGAGGCGAGGTTATGCGCCCCTTTGAACCTATAGAACCCGTTAAACCTTTTTCGTACATAAGCAAAGAGCGTCGCGCCCCGAGGGGCTGACACGGAAGACGAATCCCTAACACTAAGCTCTGCCCACCGTGAACCTTTTATGATACAATGGAATGCAAATCACATCCGCAATGGCGGAGAAAAGAGGGACGCAAATGGGAAAACAAATTCTTCTTGTCAATGATCTTCCCGGCTACGGCAAAGTGGCACTGGCGGCGATGATGCCGGTTCTGGCGCACATGGGCCATATCACCTACAATCTGCCGACGGCACTGGTATCGAATACACTGGACTACGGGAAATTCGAGATCCAGGACACCACGCACTTCATGAGGAACACACTCAAGGTCTGGCAGGAGCTAGGCTTTACCTTCGATGCGATCTCCACAGGCTTCATCGTCTCTCACGAGCAGGCGGAGCTGATTTCCTCCTACTGCCGCGAGAAGAGGAAAACAGGGACGAAGATCTTCGTCGATCCCATCATGGGAGACGAGGGGCATCTCTACAACGGCCTTACCGAAGACACCGTGAAGGAAATGCGGGAGCTTGCGAGAAATGCGGACTACATGGTGCCGAACTATACGGAAGCCGCCCTCATCGCAGGCACAGCATATAAGGCAGAAGGCCTCACATGGGAAGAGGCGAAAGCACTCTTGAACAAGCTCCATGCCATGAGCCAAGGCTCAGTCATCATCACCAGTGCGAAGGTCGATGGAGAAGACGCTGTCGCGGGCTATGATGCCGCGCGCGACGAATATTTCCTCCGTACCTTCACCATGGTGCCGATCCGCTTCCCGGGGACGGGCGATATTTTCTCCTCCATCTTCATGGGAGAGATCCTGAATGGCGAGCCGCTCATCCGCTCCGTCGAAAAAGCGATGGGTGCGGTGAAGCTCCTCATCATGAAGAACAAGGACAGCCAGGACACCTTCAAAGGGATCGCCATTGAAAATTCGCTGGAGGTGCTTGACTGATGCCAAAAAGACCGAAGATCCGTATCACGCTCATCGATCGCAAAGGCCCCTGTCCCTGTCACCGCGGTCACCGCGTGGGGGACTCGTGGGATTTCGATAAGGACAGAGGAGAGCTCTGCCCCATGGCGATGCACGTCGCCTTCCCCTATGTAGATATCCTTCGCTACGGCGGCGAGATCCCCCAGCGCGGCGTGGAGAAGGGCACGGTCCTCTTCTGCTGCCCGGATGTCGATACGATCAATGTGTTTAAGATAGAGAAATTGAGTGACTAGCGACTAGGAGACAAAGAGACCAAGAGACATTAGACTCTCCCGTATCGTCATTTCGAGCGAAGCGAGAAATCTTCCTTGCAGACCGATAAACAAAGGATGTTTGAAAGTAGAAATACGTAGCACCGAGGCGTCGTTCCCGTATGAGTGCCTATGTGATACTGACCGCAGTGTTTCCCTAGAAAGATCCCTCGGCTACGCTTCCGATGACGATACGGGAAAGGGATACTCTCAAAAGCTTGAAAGCAGAGATTAGGAGTGACTAGTGACTAAAATTTCACTTTCGGACATCGCCCTATTTATACTCCGCGGCGCTTCTGATTTTTACGCGCCGCACCTTCCCCCTTTGAACCCTTTGAACCCATAGAACCCGCTGAACCTCTTTCGCAAACAATCAAAGGGGGGCACGCCCCGGGCTAACCCTGAATCCCGAACCCGATTTCCATCCAAAGGAGCCAACCCTATGAAAGAACAGATGAAATTCGTCCGCAAATTGCCGGAACCGATCGAAGTGCAGCAGGAGATCCCGCTACGCGCACCATACAGAAAGCTGAAAGCAGAAAGAGACCAAGCCATCGAGGACATCATGACCGGCAAAGACGACCGACTTCTCCTCATCATCGGCCCCTGCTCGGCGGACAATGAGCCTGCCGTCCTCGACTACTGCACGCGCCTTGCGAAAATCGCTGACGAAGTGAAGGATAAGCTCTTCATCGTGCCAAGAGTCTACACGAATAAGCCGAGAACCATCGGCAAAGGCTACAAAGGCATGCTCCACCAGCCGGATCCCGAGGGCAATGAAAACATGATGGAAGGCATCAAGGCTATCCGCCGCATGCACGTCCACGTCATCGAAGAGACCGGCTTCACCTGCGCTGAAGAGATCCTCTATCCGGAAAACCACCGCTACCTCTCTGATCTTCTCTCCTACGGCGCGATCGGCGCGCGTTCCGTCGAGGACCAGCTCCACCGCATGATCGCCAGCGGTGCCGGTATCCCTGTCGGCATGAAGAATCCGACCTCCGGCGACCTCTCCGTCATGATGAACTCCATCGAAGCCGCGCAGAATGAGCAGGACTTCCTCTTCCACGGCTGGGAAGTCCACACCACAGGAAATCCGCTCGCCCATGCCATCCTCCGCGGCTACGTGAACCACTTCGGCACCAGCATGCCGAACTACCACTACGAGAACCTGAAGAAGGTCCTCGACCTGTATGGCGAAAGAACGCTCGCCAACCCTGCCATCGTCGTCGACTGCAACCATAACAATTCCGGCAAGAAATACATGGAGCAGATCCGCATCGCCAAAGACGTCATGGCCAGCCGCCGCTACTCCTCTGACGTCGCCCGCATTGTGAAAGGCCTCATGATCGAGAGCTACATCGAAGATGGCAGTCAGAAGATCGGCGAAGGCATCTATGGCAAATCCATCACCGACCCCTGCCTCGGCTGGGAAAAGAGCCGCGCTCTTATCCTCGAGCTCGCGGAACTTGTGTGAGGATACAGGCTCGGCGGAACTTGCCCGAAGGAACGATCTTGCGCGTTTGAAACGAGTACTTTTGATAGGCACAGAAGGTCAAAAAGAGCATCGCCCGATGGCAGTGCTCTTTTTTTATTTCTGATAAGCAGCAGAATGACTTGCTTCGGCCAATGGCGACAGACAAAGCCCTTCCTCGTGAGAAAGGAAGCGATGCGAGAATACCGCTTTCCCATACCGTCATTTCGAGCGCAAGCGAGAAATCTTTTTCATTTGCGGTCAAGAAGAAACGGGAGAGCATCGGAAAATGGGAAACACGGTACTCCATACGCTCTTGGCTCACGGCGTTTCATTCGCGAAGGAAACAGCGAGCGGTCAACGAAAAGCTCTCTCGGCGGCGTCTATGAGGAGAGGCTTTTTGTGATAGCGATGTTCTTTTCTATTTTCAATTTTCAAGATCCGTAGTATAATATGCATACGTCATCTCATAAGCACATGATAGAATGACATATAGGAATAATTCTATATCAATGCCAGAAAATGAAGCAAAGGAGTGTAGAAGAATATGGCAATCAAGACAAGAAAAGTAGGAATCATCGGTGCCGGCAATGTCGGCTCTCATCTGGGACTGCAGCTCGCGGTACAGGGGCTGGCGGATGAAGTCGTTTTCTACGACGTGAACAATGACAAGGCGATGGGCGAATCCCTCGACCTGATGGATGCGGTCAGCTACCAGCCGCATCATTTCGAAGCGTATGCAGGTACGATCGATGACATGAAGGATGCAGACATCATGATCAATGCATCCGGCAAGCCTCGTCTGCCGGGACAGACCCGCCTTGATATGATGGATGGCGGCATCGCGACGACGAAGGAATTCCTGCCGCTCATCGAAAAGTCCGGCTTCGACGGGATCATCATCTCGATCTCCAATCCATGCGATATCATCGCAGAATATATCCAGTACAAGCTGGACTATCCGAAGAATAAGATCATCGGCTCCGGCACGGCGCTTGACTCTGCTCGTCTGCAGTACCAGCTGTCTGACCAGCTGAAGATCAACCGCCGTTCGCTCACCGCCTACCTCTTGGGTGAACACGGGGACTCCAGCATGATCCCGTGGAGCCATGTCACGGTCGCCGGCAAGAAGCTGGATGAACTGCTCGCTGAAAAGCCGGAGCTTTACAAGATGGATCCGAAGGATGTCATCCTGGAAAAGGTACACCGTGAAGGCTATGTGGAAAATACGACCAAGGGCTGCACGGAATTCGGTGTCACGTCCGCAACAGCAGAACTGGTCCGCGCGATCTACCACAATGAACACAAGGTGCTGCCGGTCTCTGTATACCTCGATGGCCCGTATGGCATCAAAGACAGCTTCGCTTCTGTACCGGTCAAGATCGGCAAGGATGGCGTAGAAGACATCATCGAGCTCCATCTGACGGAGGAAGAAAATGCGGAACTTGCGGCTTCTATCAAAGTCCTGAAGGAACATTTCGAAAGAGCGCTGACGCTGTAAGAGCATGAAAAGGATGTGTGAGAGATCGCATGTCCTTTTTTATAGGAAGGCGCAGTTTCTAGGAAAGGGATTTTACCGTATATCCGCACCATGCGCTGCACACATAGAGCCTGCAGGAACCGTTTCTCTAAATTTTCTTTCCAAACGACCTTGCTATCACTCGTCCTTTATGATAAAATACTTTGGTATGAATAATGCAGACGGGAGGTGAAACCATTGCCACAGATTAAATCCAATTTGAAAAGCATGAGACAGGACGCTGCTAAGAAAGCTGCTAACGCTGCTGTTAAATCCCAGATTCACGGCGCTATCAAGAAGGCTGTCGCTGCTGCTAACTCTGAAAATAAAGACGAAGCTTTTCGTGCTGCTGTAAGCATCATTGACAGCGCTGCTAAAAAAGGCGTGATCCACAAGAATGCTGCTGCTCGTAAAAAATCCCGTCTGAACGCAAACGTAAATGCTGCTATCGCTGCTGAAAAAGCTGCAGAAGCTAAAGAAGCTGCTGCTGAAGCTAGAGAAGAAGCAAAAGAAGCTTACAAGGAAAAGATGGAAGAAAAGGCTTAATTTTCTGAGAGAGAAATCCCATGGTCTTAGGACTGTGGGATTTTTTATTTTGGGTTATAGGGAAAGTCTGATTCAATCGCAGAATCAGACTTTACAAGAATTTTTATACATAGCTTCGTCATAACCTTCCTTAAATAGCTCGCTATTCGCGCTTCAGGCATCGCCCTTTATAAAAAACGGCACGCAGTGCCGCACCTATGTAGCCTTCCCCGCATGGGTAATGTTATTAAGTTAAGCGGCGGAACGTTCTTGGCTCCCCATCGGGGGAGCTGCCCGAAGGGCTTGTGCAAGCGAACTGGATTTTTAGGAGTGAAGCGACGCGAA
>DLZS01000012.1:9645-25256 GCA_003447275.1 Dialister sp. | reverse complement strand
GAGGAAAACTTGACACTTACCCCTTCTTATTTTTCTATAGTCAATCCCATGCTCGTGTGTTATAATTAAACATCGAATTTTCCGATAAAATCAAAAGACTAGGAAAGAAGGATATGTAATGACTGATAAAAAGATCCCATTCAGCGATGAGCTGATCCGACAGGTAGCACAGCAGTATGGTACACCATTTCACATCTATGATGAAAAAGGCATTCATGACAATATGAAGCGTCTGCAGAAGGCCTTTTCCTGGAATCCGAATTTTCATGAATACTTTGCGGTGAAAGCAACGCCAAACCCCTGGATCATGAAGAGCCTCAAGGAGCTCGGCATCGGTGCAGATTGCAGCTCTATGGCAGAGCTGGTGCTTGCTGAGAGTGTCGGCATCACCGGTGATCAGATCGTATTCTCTTCGAATGATACCCCGGACGAAGAATTTTTGAAAGCGAATGACCTTGGTGCCATCATCAATCTGGATGATGTATCGAATTTAGGCGACATGGAACGTCTTCACATCGTCCCGGAAAAGATCTGCTTCCGCTATAATCCGGGGCCGGAGCTTGCACGCGGCAATGCGATCATCGGTACTCCGGAAGAAGCCAAGTACGGCATGACCAAGGACCAGCTCATGACCTGTGTCGACTGGGCGAAGGACCATGGAATCTCCTACATTGGTATCCATACCATGGTCATCTCCGCGGAGCTCCAGCTCCCGGGGCTTCTCGGCACCATCAGCATGATGTTTGACCTTGCGAATGAGATCAAGAGAGAAAAAGGCATCACCGTCTCCTTCATCGACTTTGGCGGCGGCATCGGTATCCCCTATCGTCCGGAACAGGATCCGGTCGACCTCGAAGGCCTCGGCGAAGGCGCGAAGAAGCTCTTCGAAGAAAAGATGGCAGGCTTTGAAGATACCCGCATCTCCTTCGAATGCGGCCGCATGGTGACCGGCCCGTATGGCTTCCTCGTCACGAAAGCCATCCATTACAAGCACATCTACAGAGACTACATCGGTACCGATGCCTGCATGGCTGACCTCATGCGCCCGGGGATGTACGGCGCCTACCACCACATTACTGTCCTCGGCAAAGCAGATGCACCGAAGGACCACGTCTATGACGTGACCGGCTCCCTTTGTGAGAACTGCGATAAATTCGCCATCCAGAGAGAGCTTCCGGAAATCGAAATGGGCGATCTCATCGTCATTCATGATACCGGCGCTCATGGTCACAGCATGGGCTATAACTACAATGGACGCCTCCGTCATCAGGAGATCTTCGTCCATGAAGATGGCAGCATCCAGCAGATCCGCAGAAATGAAACTCTTTGCGACCTCTTTGCAACATTGGATTTTCCGGGACTTGCAGAAAATACGAAGAAGGTAGTGAAATAATAAAAGCGGCATGATCAAATGATCAGCCCCCTGTCAAGATAGACATGGCAAATATCCCAAAAAATTATAGCCGTAAATTCTATGTTGGTATTTGAGTATCCACATGGGATTTGCGGCATTTTGTTATGCCGCAAATAAGGAAGCGATGCGAGAATACCGCTTTCCCGTACTGTCATTTCGAGCGCAAGCGAGAAATCTTTTTCGTTTGCGGTCAATAAGAAATGGGAGGGCATCGGAAAACGGGAAACATACTCCATACGCTCCAAGATCACGGCGTTTCATTTAGCCATGAAAAATCCCCCTAAAGCAGTTTGGTGATAGACCGTGTCTGCTTTAGGGGGATCCTATCATGGGCATGTGCCGTTTTTCATCATCCGAGTGTCTCTATCACTTCTTCCGCTTCTCCCGTTCCTGCACTTCCCGTACGACTTCCTCAATGGTCGTCCCCTTGATCGGTTCTTCCCCATTTTCTGCCCATGGGAAATGCATATGGGGAGCGACGCGTTCGAAGAAGTGGGGGAGATGCGTCGCATTGTCGTCCACGTGCTCGGGAACGAAGACGGGGAGACGAGAGGGGAGGATCTCAAGGTCGATCGGGAAATTCGGCCCCTTATCTCCGTCTACATTGGTCGAGAGGGTATCGCCTTCCGTGATGGAGATGTGCGCTTTTTTGATACCGACGACCGTGACGAAGTCGGGGCCCATCTGGAAACCGGCGAGGAGCTTTGGCGCCTGCCTGATGGCATTCAGCCAGGCGAAGTCGTGGAAGAGGCAGAGCTTGATGATGCCTTTATTGCGATCTTCCGGCGGGATGAGGTTGCGGAAGCTGCCGGCAGAGTCTGTCAGCATGGCAGCGATCAAAGGGGAGGAGACTTGGATAACAGTGTCATTTTCCTCTTCGATCTTGAAGTGGTAGGATCTCTGCTTGTTTAAGACCTGCATGCCTTTCATGAAGTAGGCGAGAGATCCGAAGAGGGTCTTTTCTTTGATGGAGACTTCGCTGACTGCTTCAGAGATGAGACCGGCGGCGACAACGTTGATGAAGTAGCGGTCATTGATCTTGCCGACATCGATCTTCGTCTTGACGGCATGCTCGAGCATACGGATGGCTCCCTGCGGGGAGCGCGGGATGTGGAGAGCGCGGGCGAGGTCATTGACTGTACCGAAAGGAATAAAACCGAAGGCGGAGTGACTTCCTACGGGCACCATGCCATTGATGACTTCATTGATCGTGCCATCACCGCCCATACAGATGACGTCACGTCCTTTTTCTGCGGCGATGCGTGCAAATTCCGTGGCATCTCCGGCTTTTTCAGTCAGCTTGATCGTGATATTGTCATAGCGCTTTGCCAGTGTCGTATGGAGGAGCGGGATATAGCGCGGGGCTCGTTCGCGTCCGGAGGTCGGATTGACGATGATGGTGCATCGTGTGGATTCTGTCATGGGTATCTCCTGAAAAAAGTGAGGGGGATCCAGAGATGTCATGAGTAAGGAAATGGCAGTCCCGTTTTTCCATTGGCGGGAAGATCCTTTTTGAGGAAAGTGCCCTACATGGTCTGCTCTGATCTCCGGTCACACCGCTTTACGTTAAAATTGATATCCTATATTATAGCGCAGATCGGCACACGAAAAAAGGCTCTCCCGCGCAATGCTCGTATGGAGAGCCTTTTACTGTTCGAAGCTATTTAAGGAAGGCTATGACGAATCTATGTATAAAAATTCTTGTAGAATCTGGCTCTGCGATTGAATCAGCGTTTCCCTCAATGCTACCGGTCCTATCACCAGTCACTGATTACAGGTCACCAGTCTTTCTTAATCTCGTTATACAGCTTGACAAGACCCTTTTCCATGGCGAGGTTATTCGGGGCGGCGGGCTTGACCGTGTGAAGGAAGATACGGCAATGGGTGTCGGGGATGGCGATGAAGACATGCTGACACCAGACGAAGCCGTTCGGCGTCAGGGTGCGGAAATATTCAGAGAGCGTGCCGCCATGTGCAGAAAGGCGATCGGAGATGGTGTCCGCATCCATGAAGCGCTCATAGCGAGGACGGTCTTCTTTCTGAATGGAGAGATATCCGAAAGCACGCATTGCTGTGTGGTAACAGTAGGTGTGACCGGGATGAAACTTGTGGTAGTCCCGGCAGAAGACGACAGGCTGGCAGGTGCCGCGGTCAAGATCATTGATAACGATGGCCTGGTAGAGGTCGTAGAGATCCTTTTCAAGACCGTTCACTTTCATCTGTTCGATCTGGATGGCATTGCGTGTGATATTGAGAAGCTTGCAGCGCATGAGGAAGCGCTTTCCGAGCTGGGCGATTTTCTGCACCTTCAGCCAGAGATACTGATCATCGATGGTATAGGTGATGGCGTAGGGCTTGTCGGAATCGTAGACATGGGAGAGCAGACGCGCGATTTTTTTACGGATCGGGCTCTCCGGCATATTGAGGCGGGCTTCACTGTCACGCGGTGTGGGTGCACCGACGGAAGCAAGTACGTCTTGGTAGGCTGGGGAGGCGAAGCGGAAATAGATCTTGCCATCCTCCATGGTCTCTACGATCGCGAGCGACTCGTCCGTGGTGAAGTCCATATCGCCTGCTTTTTCATAGTATGCTGTGAGCTCTTCTGTCTCAATATCAATATGTTGCAGAAGGATATGGGCTTTCATCTCATCGAAGGGGAGCGGCTTGCCGAAGAAGTAGCCCTGGATCTTTTCGCAGCCGATATCTCGGAGGAAGCGGAATTGTTCTTCCGTTTCCACGCCCTCTGCCAGCGTACGAATGCCGATCTTTTTTGACATATGAATGGTGGACTGGATGATATCCTTCGAGCGCTGCGTGAAATTCGACAGAAAGTCCATGTCGATCTTGAGCTCATCGAAGTGATAGTCCTTGAGTGCATTCAGTGAGGAGTAGCCGCTTCCGAAGTCATCCATCCAGACCTGATAGCCCACCTCGCGGAAGTGATCGAGAATGATGCGGATCTCTTGTGCGTTTTGTACGAACATGCTCTCCGTGATCTCTATGCAGAGGAGGTGGTGGGGGATCCGGTATTTTTGGGTTCGTCTTTCCACCTCGGTGAAGATGTCACAGGTGAGGAAGTCCATGCGGGAGAGGTTGATGGAAATCGGGACGACAGGTATGCCGTCATCCAGGCAGGCGCGGAGGCGCTTGCAGACCTCTTCTAAGATGTACAGGTCGAGCTGGTAGAGCTGGCGTGAATTTTCAAGAGCCGGGATGAATTCACTCGGCTTCAGGAATCCGTACACGGGATCGATCCAGCGGGCCAGTGCTTCGAGGCCGCATAGCGTCTTCGAGATGGAGCGGATGACAGGCTGGTAGTAGACCTGAATATAGCCTTTGGAAAAGGCCTCATCCAGATGATCGATGACATAGTCACGAATGAGGACGGCGCGCTGCACCTTGGCGGTGTACTCACAGAGGAAGACGTCAAGGCGATCCTTGATGCTGTCACAGGCGAGCTTCGCAAGATCGCAGGCCTTGCTCGGCGTGATCGAGAGATCCTCTACCTGATAGATCCCGATTTTCACTTCGAGCGGGGAACGCATATACATGGAAAGCAGCTTCTTGTGGGCATCGATGACGCGATTTTGAAGATCTATGTCATAAGTGAGGACGACGAAATGATCATCAGAGAAGCGTGCAATGAAATCATTCGGGAAGCATTCCCTGAGCGTCTCCGCCATATGGAGCAGAAGGGCATCACCTGCATCAAGGCCGAAGTGGATATTGTACGACTTGAAGTGGCAGAGATTGAAATAAAGGATCACAATCGGCGGTGATGCCGGATTCATGCTGGCAAGCTTGAACCATTTGGCTGCATATTCAAGGAAACGACGCTGTCCCGGGAGCGCTGTCAGCCGGTCGGTAGAGTAGGTCAGGTACTTCGCTTCTGCATCGACGGCGAAGGCCACAATCACATGTCCATAGTCCGGAAGTGTGGTGGTACGGCAAAAAATCTCCATGTATCGGAGAGGACCCTGTTTTGTGATGGCTTTGAAATCAACGAATCCGATCAAGCTCTGCCGCAGCTGATGTTCGATCTCTAGGAAAACACGCTCTTTGTCGGAGGCAGAGAGGATGTCATCGAAGGTATGGCCGCGCGATTGAGTCAGCGCTTCAAGGCTGTCATAGCCAAGCATGGCAAGAAAACGATCATTGGCATACAGGATGTCATGGGTATCCGCCCGATAAATAAAAATGCCTCCGGGCATAGCGTGCAGTATGCTGTTTTGTATAGAATGATTGATTACGTCAAGTGAAACATCTTTATTCATTGTTCGTCACCGCCTTTGTCGTAGTGATAGTCATGGTGTTCAGGGTTAGCCCCTGGGGCGTGCTGCCCCTTGATTGCGGGTGAAAGTTCTACTCTCTAGTTAGGAGTGAGGAATGAGGAGTGGTGGTGCGGCGCAAAAAATTATGAAGCGCCGCGAAGTATAAAAAGGGCGATGCCCGCAGATGGCATGTAGTCACCAGTCACTAGTCCCTAGCCACCAGTCACTCTATTTATATCTTATAAAAGTACTCGATAGCGCCCAGCGTCTTTCCATTTTGAAAGAGGGGCTCCGTGTGAACGAGGACAGAGACTCGATCACCCTCTTTGCTCCGCAGCCAGACGGCTTTTTCACGGGATAGTCCGTCGAAAATGGTCGCGACGAGCGGGCACATGGCATGGCACAGGTGGGTGCCATTCTCATTGATGTGATCGAGATGGCTTTCGAAGCAGTGCTTGCCGAGCATGTCTTCCGCTTTGTAGCCGCTGATGCGTTCTGCGCCTTTGCTCCAGTAGAAGATCTTGCGATCCGTATCGACGCAGTAGACGCCGAAGGGCATCTGGTCAAGAATTTTTACGAAGAGTTCTTCGTGTGTCATATTCATGGGTTGAACCTCGTTTTACAAAGGGGAAAGTCAGATTCGCAGAGGGAAAGCCCTGCAGACTTCTTTCGGCTATTTTGTGTACTATTACTATAGTAGTATATAGGAAAAGGAGAGAAAAGGCAAAGAGAATATAGTTGATATGCATGGATTTATGCATTTTTGTAAACTTTACATACATAGCTGCTTCGTTGTAATATATGTAATGTATAAATTACATAAAATGTATAATATAGTGGTATGAAGAGCCATGGATGAGTATTTGATTCAGGAAAGAACAGAAGGCATAGACGTCAGATGAGGGGATGGCATGTCAGTATGTCTGGCACAGATGATAGAAGAATCATATGTATTGTAATCCTACACAGTTTTTTCAACTTTTTCCAAATTCCCTCTTGACAACTCATGAAGCAGGAAGTAAAATAATCACAATTTAAAACCCAATACCCCCAAAGAAAGCTATGAACGAGACAAAAAGTACTTGATCTCTTCTAAAGAGAGCCGATGGATGGTGAGAATCGGCGAAGAGCCTTGTATAATATCCCTCGAGAGCCCTTGTCGTGAATTGAGTAATGACAGGCGTTTCATTCACGTTACGAATAAGACTGCTAAGTACAATGTAGGGTGGTACCGCGAGACTTCGCCCCTATCTTCGAAAGAAGATAGGGGCTTTTTTTACCCGCATTGGCTTGGCATAGAGTGAAATATCGGAGTGGTACCGCGTTCGCGCCTCCGCTGGCAGAAAAGCCGGCGGAGGTTTTTTATTTCTTCATACGATCTTTTGGGGTGGAGTAGCTGATTATTGAAAGAGGTAGATAATTATGCAAAAAAAATGGCTCAAAGGAATGGCAGCAGTTATGGCAGCAGCAGCACTGGCAGGTGCATTCGCAGGCTGCGGCGGAGATAAGAAAGCAGCTTCCGGCAGCGCAGATGCCGGAAAAACCGTAAAACTCGGTTTCATCACCGCTTATACCGGCCCTGGTGCGGCTTACGGCGTCGCTATGAAGGAAGGCACGGAACTCGCAGTCGAGGAAATCAACAAGGATCCGAACACTAAGGTCAAGATCGATCTTAAGGTGTATGATACCAAGCTCGTCAAGAATGAAGCTATCAACGCTATGAAGAAGTGCATCGAACAGGATAAAGTCCTCGCTATCGAAGGCCCGATGACCACTGGCGAAGCGATGGCTGCCGACCCGATCGCCCAGCAGTCCAAAGTCGCTGTCTTCGGCACCGGCACCACCGGTCCGAAAGTCACTGAAATCGGCGACTATGTATTCCGTAATGCGATCCCGGGCAAAATGAACATCCCGCAGGTGGTAGAAAAAGCACAGAAAAAATTGGGCTTCAAGAAGATCGCTATCATGTACTCCAATAACAATGACCAGATGGTCGGTGAACACCAGTTCTATCTGGATGCCTGCAAGAAGCTCGGTCTCGAAGTCGTTGCAGATGAAACCTTCGCAGATAAAGATACCGACTTCTCCGCTCAGCTGACAAAGATCCAGGCAGCAAACCCAGATGTCATCGCTGTCGCAGGTCTTTATCAGGAAGGCGCTCTCATCGTGAAGAAAGCGCGTGAAATGGGCATGAACCAGTATGTTCTCGCAGGCAACGGCTTCAACAGCCCGGAATACATCAAACAGGCTGGCGAAGCAGCTGACCGCACCGTCGTAGCTACTCCTTGGAACCCGGAAAGAAAGACCGACAAGGCACAGAACTTCCGCAAAGCGTATGTGGCTAAATACGGACATGAACCGGATCAGTTCGCCGCTCAGGCATATGATGCAATGTATGTCCTCCATCAGGCAGTCGAACAGTCCGGTACCACCACCGATCGCAAGAAATTCCGCGATACCCTGGCTAAGATCAGCGACTTCGAAGGCGCTACCGGCAAATTTGCATTCGATGAAAACCGTGATCCGAAGATGGACCTCGCAGTCCTCGAAGTCAAGGGCGGTAAGTGGGTACCGCTCGGAGAATAATGGGAGACTCTTCCGTTATCCTGTGATGCGCATTTATCTTGGATGAATGGACAAACAGGTTCAGCGCCTTCAAGGGGGGCTGACGGTTCAACGGATCCACAGAACCTGTGTACATTGATGGTCAGCCATAAGGCATTCCATATCCGTGCTTTTTAGGACATAGAGACTTAGGCTGGCCATTTTCATTAGCGGGAAGCAGAAGGGAATAAAAGCGGCGGACACGGATCATAGGGGGCTAAATGACTTACGTGATGTCATCAGCATGGCCCGCCATCCCGCTCGTGCTTTAGAAGTCGCAGAACCTGTTGGATCTGATCCCTGATCACCATTCACAAAAAATCTCAATACTCTACAGGAGGGCAATCATATGACAAATCAAAATGGGAATAGCCGCAGTACCTTTTCCGGCAAAATGGGATATGTGCTGGCTGTCGCAGGCAGCGCTGTCGGCCTCGGGAATATTTGGAGATTCCCGTACCTTGCTGCAGAGTATGGCGGAGGCATCTTCCTCCTGACCTACCTTCTGCTGGCCGTCACTTTCGGCTATACGATGATCGTTTCTGAGACCGCGCTCGGACGTGGTACGAGAAAGAGTCCGGTCGGAGCTTTCCATCATTTCGGGAAGAACGGTTTCTTTACCGCAGGGGGCTGGATCAATGCCGTCATTCCGATGCTGATCCTGCCGTACTACAGCGTCATCGGCGGCTGGGTCACCCGTTACCTCTTCGAATACCTCGCCGGTGATACGAAACTGCTTGCGACGAATACCTTTTTCGGCGCCTTCGTTTCTGACGGCATGGCGGCTGAATTCTGGTTCATCGTTTTCACCGCCGGTGTCCTTGCCATCATTCTCGCCGGCGTCAAGAATGGTATTGAACGTGTATCCAAAATCATGATGCCGGTACTCATTGTGCTCGCGATCCTGGTGGCCGGCTACTCCGTCACGCTGCCCGGTGCGTGGGCAGGCGTCACCTACTTCATGGTGCCCAACCTGGAACATTTTTCTTGGATGACGGTCGTTTCTGCGATGGGGCAGATGTTCTACTCTCTTTCTGTCGCAATGGGGATCCTCTATACATATGGCTCTTACATGAAGAAGGAATTTGATCTGGAGCATGCGACCTTTCAGGTCATCGCTTTCGACTCAGGGATTTCGGTCCTCGCCAGTCTTATGATCATCCCGGCAGTTTTTGCCTTCTCCGGCGGCGATCCGTCAATGCTGAATGCGGGCCCGTCTCTCATGTTCATCACCATCCCGAAAGTCTTTGCCAGCATGGGGCTTGGTACCCTTGTGGGTGTCGTATTCTTTACACTCGTCCTCTTTGCTGCTCTTACCTCAGCGATTTCTCTGGCAGAAACCAGCGTCTCCACCTTCCAGGATGAATGCGGTTGGAGTCGTAATTTCTCGACCTTTGCGGTCTTCATTCTGATGATCGTGCTGGGCTCTCTCTCTTCGCTCGGATTCGGCCCTCTTGCCTTCTGCACCATCTTTGGCATGGATATTCTTACCTTCTTTGATTTCCTGACGAATTCCATCATGATGCCGGTCTCGGCCTTTGCGACCTGCGTCCTCATCGTAGTGACTGTCGGCATCAAGTGGATCGAGAACGAAGTGAAGCAGTCTTCGAAATTCCGCTATGAATGTGTCTATGGTCTTTTCGTCCGCTTCCTTGCGCCTATCTGTCTGGCTGTTATTTTCATCTCCTCCCTTGCCAATGTACTGGGATTCATTCATATGTAGCAGATGAAACGTGATCCAAAGATCTTCCTCGCTTCTGTGTAAAACGACTATTAACAAATCTCTCATGTGGTGCTATAATACATAGTATCACATGGGGCTATAGCTCAGTTGGTCAGAGCGCTTCGCTCACATCGAAGAGGTCTCCGGTTCGAACCCAGATAGTCCCACCAAACTACAATGATACGAATACCCCGCCTTACAGGATCCTGCAAGGCGGGGTATTCGTTTGTATAATGAGTTCTGATTTCTGAGAGATCCCCATGTACAAACAACTTGGGATGAGTGCAGAGAAGGGGTCTCTTTCCCTTGTTCGCCTTTGGGAGTCCTGATAGATGGATTTGAAGAAGAGCCGTATCTTGTCCACCGTAAGCTCGCCCTTGCGGGAACGATGCTCCGGTCATTTTACGGCATGGCGAGCTTCTTATCCTGTAAATACTGCAGATAGGATCGGCGGCGTCGATCGTCGAAAAACTGCGATCCATAACAAGATGGCGAGTTGCAGCGTGGATACCGCATCTGTCTAGCTATATGCAAGAAATTGCAAAAAGCATCTTGCATATTTCTCTCATGTCGTGTATAATACATTCATCTGACATGGGGTTATAGCTCAGTTGGTTAGAGCGCTTCGTTGACATCGAAGAGGTCTTTGGTTCGAATCCAAATAGTCCCACCATGAAAAACCCGCCAAATGGCGGGTTTTTGTGTTATATAAAGTAAGGTGACGGGAAATTGCGAGTGACGGTAATCAAGCTGACTCATGCCTGAGATCAGGCCAACGGTGAAAGAGCGGCTTACGGAATGTCCCATTCCATACTTTTCGAGTCTCTTAGTCTTTTTTAGTCTCCGTTTCATTCCAAGAACTGCCCCTGAAAGCGTATTTGATTCCTTTCTATAATAACAGGTGACCTCTATGCATCTTATCGCTATTCTTCTCGTTATGACAGCAGGCATCATGTGGGCGGGCTGCGGGCTTGCGGCGCAGGATTTTTTCCAAAAAAGTACACATGACTCGATGGATCTGACGGTCTTCCGCATGTTTTGTGCGAGCGGTATCATGCTGCTTGTGACTATTGCCAAAGGACAGCTTAAAGACAGCTGGCGGAAGCTGGGGCAACAGCCATCTCTCTGGTGGGGACTGATTTTCTACGGTGTAGTCGGTCTGATGCTGATGCACTATACCTACTTTGCCTCGATCGCCGCCGGAAATGCGGCGGCAGCAACGGTCATCCAATATACCTGTCCGGCGATGGTGATCCTTTGGGTCTCCTTTCAAAAAAGACGGCTGCCGCTGGCAGGGGAGCTCGCGGCTGTCGTACTGGCGATCATCGGAGTCCTTCTTCTGGTGACGGGCGGAGATGTGAGCCGTCTCTCGGTACCTGCAGACTGTGTGTATCTGGGGCTGGCTTCCGCGGTCTTCTTTGCGATCTGCTGTGTATTTCCGAAGCGCTTCATCGGTGTACTGGATAATTCCTTCGTCCTCGCGCTGGGCATGTTCACCGGAGCCGTGGCTTCCTATATCATCAATCCCATGGGGGACTTCTCCGGCTTCTTTGCTCCGGAAGTCCGACTTGATATTTTCTGGATCGTCGTCCTTGGTACGGCGCTATCTTTTACCTGCTACAATGCAGGGCTTCGGTTCCTTCCGGCCTCACAGGCTTCCGTCACTGCGACCATCGAACCGGCGGTCTCTGTCATTGCGTCCTATTTCATCTTTCATACCCATTTCAATTTTGTCCAAGGCTTTGGCATTCTGCTTGTTCTCCTTGCTATTGCAGCGCCGGGGATTTTTGAAAGTGAAAAGACAGCAGGAGAATGATCAGCTTGGTGTACAAATAGGGGCATTTAGAGTATAATAAACAAAATATTACATCGCAGCGGGGATGCTGCTTTTAGAAGAGAGGAATGAGGGAATGAGTGAAACCATCTGGTCACTGCTGCCACCAGTCGTGACAATTATCCTGGCATTGGTGACGAAGGAAGTCTACATGTCGCTGGCCATTGGCATTTTCATGGGTGCTTTCATGTTTACCGGCTTCAGCGTACTTGGGGCTATCGATACAATGTTCAAGATCATGTCGGACAAGGTCGGGGGCAATGTGTACATCCTAGTCTTTCTGGTGCTGCTCGGTATCATGGTAGCAGCCATTCAGAAATCAGGGGCTTCGCAGGCGTATGGAGACTATGCAGCGCGCACGATCAAGGGAAAAAAGAGCGCACTCTTCGTCACCATGGTGCTTGGTATTTTGATTTTTATTGACGACTATTTCAACTGCCTGACGGTCGGTACGGTCATGCGTCCGGTCACAGACCGCTTTAAGATCACCCGTGCGAAGCTCGCCTACATCATCGATGCGACAGCAGCGCCGGTCTGCATCATCGCGCCGGTGTCTTCCTGGGCGGCGGCGGTCACATCTTCTTTGCCGGAGGGAAGTGAGATCGATGGATTCGCGCTTTTCCTTTCGACTATTCCGCTGAATCTCTATGCATGGTTGACGGTCATTTTCATGCTGGTCCTTATCTGGTCGGGAAAGGACTTTTCCCGCATGGCTGCTTTTGAAAAGAAGAGCGGCGGCACGCTGGTGATTCCGGAAGAGTATGCAGATGACGAATCGAGTGCGCCGGTGGGCAATGGCCGCATCATTGACCTTGTACTCCCGCTCTTCGTCCTGATTTGTGGCTGTATCTTCGGCATGCTCTATACAGGCGGCATTCTGGAAGGCAAAGGCGTCGCGGATGCTTTTGCAAACTGTGAGTCCGCGCGAGGCCTTGTCATCGGTTCTTTCATCGCGCTTGTATTCACCTTTGTCCTGTATATTCCAAGAAAAGTGCTTTCCTTTGGTACGTTCTGTTCCTGCTTTGGCGAAGGCTTCAAGCAGATGACGTCGGCTATCATGATCCTGGCGCTCGCATGGACGCTCTCTGGCGTCGTTGGTAAGGAATATCTGAATATCGGCGGCTATGTAGGAAATGTGGTCAGTGATAATGCATCGGTGGCAATCATGCTCCCGGCACTCTTCTTCCTGGTGGCTATCGGTCTTGCTTTTGCTACCGGTACCTCTTGGGGAACCTTCGGCATCCTGATCCCGATCGTGCTGGCTGTCGTGAATAATGACCAGAATCTCATGGTCATGACGGTCGCTGCGGTGCTGGCTGGCTCTGTCGGCGGCGATCATATTTCTCCGATCTCCGATACGACGATCTTGGCTTCGGCGGGCGCGCAGTGTCACCATATCGACCATGTCTCGACACAGATCCCCTATGTCATGGTGGTCGCTTCGAGCTGCGTCGTCGGTTACCTGGTAGATGGATTCACCGGAAATGGTCTGGCAGGCGGCGTGGTGGCGCTCGTTATGATGCTTGCTATCCAGCTCTTTTTCCTGAAATTCCGCTCGAATGGATAAATGAAAATGGAAAATCCTCACTTCGAAAGGAGTGAGGATTTTTTTAGTGAAATCAGAAATTGAATCTTCGGTCACCAGCCGCTATTTCTTGCTGACAAGGAAGCCTGTCCCCTGCTGGGCAGCCATGATGACGACGTCGCTGATCTGGACACGCTTCGGACGGCTGACAACGAAGGCGATGACATCTGCGATGTCCTCTGCCTGCAGCGCATCAATGCCTGCATAGACAGAAGCGGCACGTTTCGTATCGCCATGGAAACGGACTTCGCTGAATGGTGTCTCCACAAGACCCGGCTGGATGGTGGTGATTTTCACATCGCTGGCCATGACATCAATGCGAAGGCCATCGCTGAAGGTTTTGACAGCGGCCTTTGTCGCGCAGTAGACAGCGGCACCGGCATAGGCATAAAGACCAGCCGTGGAGCCGAGGTTTACGACGTGGCCTTTATTTTCTTTCACCATAGCCGGAAGGAAGGCGCGGGTGACGAGGAAGAGACCCTTGATATTTGTATCGATCATTTCCATCGTATCTTCCGGGGCTGTGTCCTGATAGGGCTCGAGGCCTCTGGCAAGACCTGCGTCATTCACGAGCACATCCGGCGCACCGAAGGTATCGAGTACTTGGGTGATGACTTCCTTGATGGCCTCGCGGTTCTGTACATCCAGTGCGTAGGTCGTGACCTTCACGCCGCTTTCTTTCTCGATGTCCGCTTTCACGCTCGCGAGTTTTTCTGTATTTCTGGCTGCGAGTACCAGATCGTAGTGAGAGGCTGCCAGCGCTTTGGCAGTGGCAAGGCCGATGCCGCTCGTGGCACCTGTGATAAATGCGTATGGATTCATAAGAAAACCTCCTTGAAAATAATGGGTTCAGTGTTTCCCTAGAAATGAAGGTGGCGGCTTCGCCGCGAATACATAGGAGGCGATACCCGAAGGTAGCATTCAAGTCAACAGTCATCAGTTACTTGAAGCTACTCATCTCTAATCCCTTCTGCTATAATGATTATACAATGTCACGAGCAGAAATCCCATCAGAAAGGGGAATCATCATGAAAAATTACGCGCTCTTGCTCGCTTCGCTTCTGGCCGTGGGCCTTTCTGGCTGCGGCGCAGAGACGAAACCAGCGGCTTCTTCGGCACCCGCCGCTTCCTCGCAGTCTGCGTCCGTGAAGGCGATCCATAAGATCGCGCCGGCCTCAGAAAAGGTTTTCCAAGAGGCGTCTACTCTCTACGCCAAAGGGCAGAATCGGGAGGCACTTCTCACTTGTGACAAGGCGTTGGAAATCGATCGGGAGAATTACAAAGCACTTTCTCTGAAGGGGCTCATACTGGCACTCGATGTCTCGCCGGAGCAGGGGATCGGACAGGTTTTGAAGGCACTCAAAATCAATCCCGATTACACGCAGGCTTTTTATGATATGGCGATGGCGCAGAAGCTTGCCAAGCACTATGACGAATCGATCTCCTACTTTCGGAAGGTGCTTGCTGTCGATCCAAAGAATACGTGGTCTCTCTATGGGATCGCGACGAACTATGCAGATAAAAAGGATAAGGCAAATGCGCTGTCTTACTTACGGCAGGCGATGGCGCTCGATCCGCAGCATGTCCGTCCCGAAGCCATGCAGCAGGATCATTTTGTATGGCTGAGAAAGGATCCGGATTTTTTGGAAATCGTGAAATAAGGGCATCTGCTTTCCCATGTATATAAAAAGGAGTTTATGGATGAAAGGTATGAAATACGCGATCCTGTGCTCTGCACTGTCGCTTGTTTTTTATTATCACAATCTCATGATCGGTGGCGGTTTCTGGGGCTATATGGCCGGTATCATCTATCTTTTCACTTATCGCGCGCACAGTACGCTCCTTGCGATCGGATGCATCGCGACGGCGATTCTGACCGTCA
The DNA here is from genome assembly GCA_003447275.1 of Dialister sp. Classification (GTDB taxonomy): domain Bacteria; phylum Bacillota; class Negativicutes; order Veillonellales; family Dialisteraceae; genus Dialister. Next base: position 9,943 of record DLZS01000012.1, on the reverse strand, counting down.
TGTATTTTCCTTGGGAGTTTTCGCTGAAAGGCTACCTGCAGGTCGGCGTCGCCTGGTCTATGACGATCCTCGGGCTCACTGCGGTGCTGACGGTGATCTCTCTGCTGCATAAGATCATGGGGAAGAAGGAGTGACTGGTGACTAGAAGACTAGAAGACATCAGACTCCTGTATCGTCATTTCGAGCGAAGCGAGAAATCTTTCTTGCGGACCGACAACCGATGCCTATGTGAATGCAGAAACACGTAGCAACAAGGCATCGGTTCCCTGCCCGTGCCTATGTGATACTGACCGCAGTG
>DLZS01000012.1:6676-9377 GCA_003447275.1 Dialister sp. | reverse complement strand
GGATGACGATACGAGAAATGGCTGCCCCAAAAATTTGAAAGCAGGGACGAATAGCTAGGGACTTGTGACTGGTGACTAGAAGACCTCGGACTCACATATCGTCATTTCGAGCGAAGCGAGAAATCTTTCTTGTAGACCGGGAAACGATGTATGTGTGAACGCAGAAATACGTAGCACCAAGGCGTCGTTTCCGTATCAGTGCCTATGTAATACTGACCGTAGTGCCATAGAGATCCCTCGGCTACGCTCGGGATGACGACGGCGCGAAGTGCTATCAAAACTCTGCGGCGCTTAGATCCTTCGACTCAGTTCTCATAATTTCAGATAAGCCATTTTTAAGGAAACACTGATTAAATCGTTATCAGATTTCATTCTTGGATTTTTATACAGAGCGAGGAGACAGAGGGCGCGAATAGCGAGCTATTTAAGGAGAATGTCGACGACACTATGTATAAAAATCCATATGAAATCTGATTCTGCGATTGAATCAGCGTTTCCTTAACATACGACGTTTTTCTCCGCTCAGGATGACGAAATGCGCCGCCCCCCGCTGAACCCTCTGAACCTGTAGAACCCGCTCCCCCTCTTTCGCAAACAATCAAGAGCGGCACGCCCCATGGACTACCCCTGATCCTGAACCTATTCACCATTTTCTATTTGACACGGCCCGCATTACCCTTTATAATAAATAAGCTATTCAATTCGGATAGCGGTATTTTATAGAGAGGTGACTCACACAATGGCAACAAACAGAAATCTCCGTTTTAAGACCAGCAGACGTTTCGGCGTAAATGTTTACGGCCATCCGAAAGCGTTAAAACGGCAGCCAGCGGAAGCTCGTCAGAAGAAAATGTCTGAATACGGCATCCAGCTCGCAGAAAAACAGAAAGTAAAAGCAATGTACAACCTGCTTGAAAAGCAGTTCTACCGCTATTATGATAAAGCAAAGAGAATGTCCGGCGTCGTAGGCGAAAACCTGCTGTTCCTGCTGGAAACCAGACTCGATAACGTCGTATATCGTGCTGGCTTTGCACGCTCCATCCGTCAGGCTCGTCAGATGGTTACCCATGGCCTCATCAATGTCGATGGCAAGAGAGTAGACATTCCGTCCTACCCGCTGCGCGCTGGCCAGGTCGTTTCCCTGCGTGAAGCTTACAGATCTAACGAAATGTTCAAACAGTCCTTCCAGGAAGCTAAGACCTTCGATCTTCCATACATCGAAAAATCTTTCGACAACTGGACTGCTACCTTGGTTCGTTTCCCGCAGAGAGACGAACTCCCATACAAGGACGAAGTCAACGAAACCAACATCGTCGAACTGTACTCCAAGTAATCGGATGTTTTTGGACGAAAAAGACTGGCGAAAGCCAGTCTTTTTTTATGGCCGGTATGTTGGAAGGTTCCCTTTGTGGGAAATGGCAAATCACGCTGCGAGCTTGAGAAATGCTTCGTAGAGAGGGGCATAGTGAGAGGCTCTTCCTTTCCAACAATAAAAGCATTTTGTTCACAAATATGGTAAAATGGATAGAAATCGATCGCTCGGGCGCTTTTTATAGGCTGCCCGCCCCACTGGATCTGCTCAGCATGAACGGTCTTTTTTCAGGCAGTGGGGGATGGCTTACTCATCATCCGTGGCGGCGACGGATATTATTATATGGCGCCGCCACTATCGCAGTCTTGCACACGGAATCCATGGCATAGTCCGGCCATCGGGGATGCGGGCAAGACGTTTCACTGATTATCCATGAAAGGGGCATCCTATGAAAGGAACCTATAGACTGCTCAAGACGCTCGGCGCTTTTTGCTGTGGGCTTTCGGAAGAAAATGCCGTGAAAGCAGGGGACGCTTTGGGAAAATTTTTCTGGCTGCTGGTACCGGCGAGAAGAAAACGACTTGCGGTAGCGAATCTTCTCCGCACGGGCCTTGCTAAGGACGAGAAGGAAGCAGAGCGCATCGCGAAGGCTTCTGCTGTCCGTTTCGGGCCGTTGGGTGTCTCGATGTTCCGCTTTCCGCTGCTTACGAAGGAGAATATCTCCGAGTACGTGACCATTCGAGGGAAGGAAAAACTGGATGCGATCAAAGCGGAAGGGAAAGGCTGCATCCTGGCGGCGACGCACTGCGGCAACTGGGAAGTCGAAGGGGCAGCACTTGCGCTCTACGGTTATCCGCTGCTTTCTGTCGCGATGAAGCAGAACAATGAAGAGTTTGACCGTTTCCTCTGCGAGTATCGTTCGATGCCGGGGCAGACTGTCGAGTATAAGACGGGAGTCCGTGATATGCTGCGTCGGCTGAAAGAGGGATACTTCGTGGGACTTCTGTGCGACCAGGACCCCGGGGACACGGGGATCCTGTCTGATTTCTTCGGGGAGAAAACACTGACTGCGACAGGGCCTGCGCATTTTTCCATGCTCTGCAAGCTGCCGGTCATGACAGCGCTGATCCACCAGACGGGGCCTTTCCGCTTTGAGATCATCATTGGTGACCCGATCACAGCGGATGAAGGGCTCTCCAAGAAGGAAGCCATCCAGAATATCACGGATAAGATCAATGAGCGTCTGGAAGCGTGGATCCGTGAGTATCCGGAGGAATGGTTCTGGCTGCACAATCGCTGGAAGTGGACGGATCGTTTGCATCCGGAGCTAAAGTCTGAAAGCAGGGATGAGTAGCTAGGGATTAGGAATTGGGGATTAGGAGTGACTAG
>DLZS01000012.1:0-6433 GCA_003447275.1 Dialister sp. | reverse complement strand
TGACTAGTGACTGGTGACTGGTGACTAAATACCACCTTTGGGCATCGCCATTATTTATACTCTGCGGCGCTTCCCTGTTTTTATGCGCCGCACCTTCCCCGTAGAACCCATTAAACCGTAGAACCCATTGAACCCGTTGCACCTTATTACATACCAAAGGAGGGCAAATATGCTGCAGCTCCATATCGAGAAAAGTTACGTGGGGGATATTCCCGTCCGCATCGTGCACCCGATCCGAGACGAGGGAAAGGCGCTCATTCTTTACCATGGCTGGAGCAGCCGCGGAGAATACCAGACTACGAAAGCGGCTGTCTTTGCGCTTCATGGCTATACCGTCTTTGTCCCGGATGCGATCCATCATGGGGAGCGCGATGCTCTCTCTGATTACTATCGGCTCGAAGATTACAGCATTTTCTGGGAAACGATCCGGCAGAATGTCAGAGAGTACGAGGCGCTCCATGACTTCGTGCGGGGAAAGGGCTATGGCACACCGATCATCGCGGGGCACTCCATGGGAGGGATGTCAGTCCTTGGGATCGCAGCCCGCTATCCGCAGCTGGTGAGATCGGTGATTTCCTTCAATGGCTCGGGTGACTGGATCCTCTCGCATTTATTCATGCAGGCGCGTTTCGGGATCTCGTTAGGGAGAAACTGGCCGCTTTACGATGCGCTGGAAAAAGAGCAGCCGCTGTCCCATATAGAGGAGATCAGATCCATTCCTCTTTTTATGACCAATGGGGAAAGTGACATTTCTGTTGATCCGCGTGCGCAGGCACATTTCTTCGAAGCCCTTGAGGCAGCTGGCGGTGATGTGACGCGCATCACCTATCCTCGTCTCGGGCATTTCGTCACGACAAATATGCTCGATGATGCGCTGAAGTGGCTGGGGGATAAGTGACTAGTGACTGGTGACTTGAATACTACTTTCGGGCATCGCCCCGTGGGCTAACCCTATTTTCAGAAAGGAGGTGACCATCCACGAAGTACAGACAAAATATCATGATCCTTATTGCGAGCATGTTCCTTGTATCTATCGGCTACACGATGGTCATTCCTTTCCTGCCGCTCTATCTTTTGGATATCGGGGTACCGCAGGAGAGTATTGCACTTTGGACGGGGGTCGTATTCTCGAGCTGCTTTCTGGTGGCGGGCATCATGGGGCCTATCTGGGGAAAGATGGCGGATACGAGGGGCAAGAAGCAGATGGCGATCCGCGCGGCGGTGCTGCTCGGCTTTTCCTACCTTTTCTGCGGGTTGTCTCAGAATGCCTGGCAGATGACAGCGGCTCGTGCCTTTATGGGATTCTCGAATGGCTTCGTCGCAGCGTCGATGGCGATCATCTCCGTCAGTGCGGATCCGAAGAATCTGGGAGCCACGCTTGGGATGGGGCAGACAGCACTCATCGTGGGCGGCATCGCAGGACCTCTTGTGGGAGGGACGCTGGCACATCTCATCGGTATACGGAATACCTTCTTTATTTCTGCGGCGTTCCTCTGGTTCGTTGCCGTGCTCGTCATCCTCTATGTCAGAGAGCCGAAGCTGGGGATGGTGAAAAAGGTGGAATCAAAGGCGACCACCATCGGGGAAGACCTCTCGTATGCCTTCCATAATGGGCATCTGCGGGAGATCCTCTTCATCGCTTTCGGCCTGCAGACGACGATCCTCATGATCCAGCCGGTGACGGCGCTTTACGTTTCCGAGCTTTTGGATAGCATGGGAAATGTGGAGCTCATTTCCGGCTTCATCATGAGCAGCGGCGGCATCGCAGGCGCGCTCACGACGACGCTGTGGGGAAAATTCGGCCAGTGCAAAGGCTATTATTTTGCTATCTGTCTCACGCTGCTTGCTGCGGGATGTCTGACGATGGCGCAGTCCATACCGGATACGGTCGTGGGCTTCGGCCTTTGTCAGTTCCTCGTCGGGTGCTTTGTGATCGGTGTGAATCCTTCGCTCAATGCGGCGATGGTCATGTACACGCCGGATGATTTCCGCGGCCGCGTCTTTGGCCTTTTCAATACGGCGCAGCAGTTTGGCAATATGGTGGGACCGCTCGTCTCCTCCGCGATCTCCATGATGGCAGGTATCTGGGAAGTCTACGCCATCGCCGGTCTGATCCAGCTTTCTCTCGGGATGAAAATCTACCTCGGGCGTGTCAGAAGGGGAGAGCTGGGGAAATAGAATCAGGGAAACCCTGTCAACGGTTCGCGAAAGCGAACCGTTTTTTGCGTGCTCATAGCTTCAAAAGCTTTGTGGGCTTCTGTGTTGAAAAAATTCTGATCTCATCGGAGATGCTAAGCGCATAGAAGCGGCGGATGCGTTTTTCTTGATGATACACTTGGATCATTACATTTCTCCGGTTGCTCTATTGCATTTTTATTTACCGATTTGATACAATCATAAAAAATTAACGTTCTTTAAGGGGGTTATCATGCGTTATAAGGGTATCATGGGTATCATCCTTGGGATCTGCCTCACGGGCCTCTTTCTTGCAGGCTGCGGTCTGCCTCAGGGGGCGCCGCAGAAGGATGAGCGTCCGGTGATCAAGCTGGGGAGTGACCGTTATCCGCCTTTCAATTATTTTGATGAAGACGGTGTGCCGACGGGGATCGATGTGGATCTTGCGACAGAGGCTTTCGGCCGCATGGGGTATCAAGTCGAAGTGCATAACATCGACTGGGAGAAGAAGAAAGACCTTTTGAAGAGCGGAGAGCTGGACTGCATCATGGGCTGCTTTTCCATGGAAGGACGTCTGGATGACTACCGGTGGGCGGGTCCGTACATGGTGAGCCGTCAGGTGGTCGCAGTGAATCCAGAGAGTAACATTTACCATCTGCAGGATCTTGCAGGGAAGACACTGGCGGTACAGTCGACCACGAAGCCGGAAGGCATCTTCCTTCAAAGGAATGATCCTCGCATTCCTAAGCTGGAGAATCTTCTCAGCATGGGAAATCGCGCATTGATCTATACACTTCTCGGCAAAGGCTATGCGGATGCCGTTGGAGAGCACGAGAATTCCATCCTCCAGTACATGAAGGACTATGATATGGAGTATCGCATCCTTCCTGAGCCGCTCATGACGGTCGGGATCGGCGTGGCTTTCGATAAGGAGGACCACCGCGGTCTTTGCCAGGAGCTTGATAAGACACTTCGCGAGATGAGGCAGGATGGGACGGCAGAGAGGATCATCGGAAAGTATTTAGAAAATCCGAAACAATACCTGGAGGTGGAGAAGCTTGCTTACTGATAAAGCGTCCATTGAAAAAGGCATCCGTTTCTGGTCGGTAGGGATCCTTGGCGGGCTGCTGGTCATGCTCGGCGCTTCTCTCTATTTCATCGATCAAGAAAAGAAGGAGGCGGAAGAGCGCCTCTACGAAACGGCAGAATACGTGAAGGTACAGAGCTCAAGCGTCACACACTACAATGAGGCTTCGGAGTCTCAGGCACTTCTGCGTCTCATCGAAAGTGTGCGTCAGGTAGGGACAAACCTCAAGGCGGAGAAAGAGACAGGACGCAGTACGGAGGAGGCGCTGCTGCAGCAGAATATCCGTGGGCTGTGGCTTTCCGGCATTCTGATCCTTGACGAAAAAGGAGAGACAACAGAGTCGTTCACCAAGATGCCTTCTGCAGAAGAAGCGCTCGCAGGCATCCTATCCAGAGATGTCGTGAAAGACTGCGCCCGTTATCCGGAGAAAACCTATTCGCAGCGTCTTCGCCTCCCGGATGGGGCCTATATCGATATGGCTGCCTGCGGACGCATGGACAAGCCGGGCATCATCGTCGTGTACCAATACACACCCGCTCAGTATGCCAGAACTTACACGCTCATGATCCAAAGTCTGCTTGCAGGGTACAATCCTCTGACGGATGGTACTATTCTTGTCGCGGATGACGGGCAGGTCATCGCTTCGAATGATCAAGCGCTGATCGGAGAAGAGACGAAGCATCTCCCTGTGGTGCAGGCCTTGAAAGAAAATGCGGGCAGTCGGCATCTCGTGAATATCAGTGAAGAATATGCCTATGGCATCATGCTTCGCCAGCGCGACTACTACATCTATGTATACATGCCGGATGCCAAAGTATTTGCCGCACTCCCGCAGAATCTGGGCATAATCTTCGTCCTGTATCTGTTTACTCTGTCCGCCTTCTTTATGTATCGCTACCGGTCACAGATGCTGCACCAGAAAGAAGAGAAGGAGAGGGAAGAGACATACCGCAAGAGCCTTCAGGAAGAGGCTCGCCGGGCAGATGCAGCCAATATCGCGAAAACAGAATTTCTCCAGCGCATGAGCCATGATATCCGTACACCGATCAATGGCATCATTGGCATGCTGGCGGTGGCAGAGCGCTATCCCGATGATTTGAAAAAGCAGGACGAATGTCGTGAGAAGATCAGTAAAGCGTCCCAACTGCTCTTGGAGCTCATCAATGAAGTGCTTGATATGGGGAAACTGGAGTCCGGTGAAGTCGTGCTCGAAGAGAAATCCTTCCATCTGCAGGAGCTTTTGAATGAAGTACTTACCGTTATCGAAAAGCTGGCACAGGAAAGAGGTATCGAAGTCATCAAGAGGGATCTTTCAGTTACACACTGGAATCTTATAGGCAGTCCAGGTCACCTGAAGCGTCTTTTGATGAATATCATGGGTAACGCTGTAAAGTACAATAAAGATCATGGGAAAATCATACTCAGCCTCCGGGAAGACGAGAGTGAGGATGGCCGCGCTTTCTATACGTTTATTTGTAAAGATACCGGGATCGGTATGAGCGAGGAGTACCAGAAACGGATCTTTGAACCCTTCACCCGCGAAGACGAAAGTGTCAAAACCCTCTACAACGGTACGGGACTTGGCATGCCGATCGCAAAGAAACTCACGGAAACCATGGGAGGCAGTATTTCCTTCACCAGCCAAAGGGACGAAGGGACGGCGTTCACGGTGAAGCTCCCCTTCCTGATCGACAAGACAGCCGGCAAAGCCGAGGAAACGACCGAAGAAGCCGAGGCGTCGATCAAAGGGGTCCGTATTCTTCTTGTCGAAGACAATGAGCTCAACATGGAGATCTCGGAATTTATTGTCGCAGAAAAGGGCGCTGTCGTCACGAAAGCATGGAACGGAAAAGAGGCTGTCGAGACTTTTGCAAGGGCACCCGAAGGTGCATTCGATGTGATCCTGATGGACGTCATGATGCCGGTCATGGGCGGCTGCGAGGCCGCCAAAGAGATCCGGGCTCTTCCCCGCAAGGATGCAAAGACGATCCCTATCATTGCCATGACGGCGAATGCTTTCACAGATGATAAAATTCGCACTCGGGAAGCGGGGATGAATGAACACCTGTCCAAGCCGCTTGCGCCGGACCTTGTCGTGAAAACCATCGCGAAGTTTTTGGGGAAGAAGTGACTGGTGATCGGGAGGCATCAGCCTCTCTCGTATCGTCATTTCGTGCAAAGCGAGAAATCTTTACTGTACGGCGGGAATCAGCGCGTATGCACTGAGGAAAAACGATGTCCTGGTATTGCCTCACATCAGGCGATGAGCGTTCTGCAATAAAGATTGAGGGCTACGCTCGAAATGACGATGCGCGCGAAGCGCTATCAAAACTCCGCGGCGCTTCCCTATTTTTATGCGCCGCACCGCCCCTGCTGAACCCGTTGAACCCATTGAACCTTCCGAACCCGCTCACCTCATAAAAACCGCGCACCTCTTTCGCTTGCAGTCAATGGGACGACACGCCTAGATGGCTAACCACGAATTTTTTCTTTTTTAGAAAAATTTAATCCCCATACGCTTGCCTTCCGTAGTATAATACAGATAGGAAATAATCTATGTGTATGGGATGGGAGGTCTTTCATATGTATACTCTTTCCAATGAAGAATTTAACGGAAAAATCCCGCAGATCGATCCGAATGCGTTTGTGGCTCCGCAGGTATTCCTTTCCGGCGATGTTCGGATCGGAAAGTATGCGAGTGTATGGCCGGGCGTCGTGGCCAGAGGCGATGTGAACTACATCTCCATCGGTGAATGTACGAATGTACAGGATCTGGTCTGTCTGCATGTGGCGGATGACGATCCCTGCATCATTGGCGATTATGTCACTATCGGGCACTGCGCCTGCATCCATGCCTGTACCATTGAGGATCATGTCCTCATCGGCATGCATGCAACTGTTTTGACAGGTGCCAAGATCGGCCGTGGTTCCATCATCGCTGCCGGTGCGCTTGTTCTGGAAAATCAGGTCATCCCGCCGAATTCCCTCGTCGTCGGTGTCCCAGCGAAAGTCATCAAGACCATTGACCGCGTGAAGAACATTCATGCGCAGGCTCTCAAGTATAAATGTGAATGGGCCATCGGCTATGGTGTGAAACCGGATATCGATGGAGAACTGTATCACGGAGAACCGATCGTTTAAAACATAGGAAAAGGGGCTGTGAAGAAATGA
>DLZS01000096.1:8667-15250 GCA_003447275.1 Dialister sp. | reverse complement strand
CGTTTGAAAGCCTCGCTTGAATGAGAAATTAGAAATGAGAAATGCGAAATGGTGGTGCGGCGCATAAAAATATAGAAGCGCCGCAAAATTTTGATAGCGCTTCGCGCCATCGTCATCTCGAGCGCAGCCCTCGCTCTTCCTTGCAGAACGGTCAGCTCACTAATTGCGCTATTTCAATCACCATTTGCTTTTAATCCCCAGCCACTAGTCACTCGAGGCTCCCAATCCCTAATCCCTAGTCACCAGTCACTCATTTTACTTTTTCACGGCTTCTTCCCTGCTCCCTAAGATCTTCACATCCACATCCGTAAGATGCGTCAGGACATCGATGACGATGTCTCTCGTGTCAGCGGTCGAATTGATCTGGCAAGTGGCGCGCTTCGGATCAAGCGTCGTCAAAATGCCAAGGTACTCGTAGCCCTCGATGATGCGGTTGATATAATTCACCGCTTCCGGCGAGATCTCTATATACACTCTGGTATCATCCATGTTTCGCACGTCTCCTTAAAATGGTATAGGCAGGGAGCTTCATCTCCGTCTGCATGGTGAGGACTTCGAGCGGATGCGGCGCACGGTCGACTGCCTCGCCCTCTCCATTGGTGAGCGGTCCGACCGTGAAGAGGCCGACATCCCCTTTCGGCGTCAGGTACTCCAAAGTCTCGCCCACCTTGAAATGATTTCTCTGCTGCACCCGGGTCGCCCCCTCTTCCGATGGCAGGATGAGTCCGACGAAATCATACGGCTGCTCCGGCTGTGACTTGACATACTCCTGCGCGGTATGATCCGCCTCCTGAAAAGCGAATGCCGTGGTGTAGGGACGGTGCGATACCTTTTCCAGCTCCTCGCGCCATTCCTCCCGCACGCGGTAAGCTCCGCGCTCTGCGTAGTAGGTATCGATCGCCTTGCGGTAGGCAGCGACGACCGCTGCCACATAGTACACGCTCTTCATGCGGCCCTCGATCTTGAGCGAAGAAGCGCCGCCCTCGATGAGCTCGGGGATGTGATCGATCATGCAGAGGTCTTTGCTGTTGAAAATGTATGTCCCGTGATCATCCTCCTCGATGGGCCAGTACTGACCGGGACGGGACTCTTCCATGACCGAATACTTGAAGCGGCAGGCCTGGATACATTCGCCGCGATTCGACTGGCGCTTGCCATGCGTAAAGAAATTCGAAAGCAGGCAGCGACCGGACCAGGAAATGCACATCGCGCCATGGCCGAAGACCTCCAGCTCGATATCCACCTTTTTGCGAATGTCTGCCATTTCCTTCACGGACACTTCACGGGCAAGCACCACGCGCTCTGCCCCCATCTCCTTCCAGACCTTGACCGTCCGCCAGTTCGCTGCGCTCGCCTGCGTGGATACATGGATCGGAAGAGTCGGCGCCACTTCGCGGGCCAGTGAAAAGACCCCGAGATCGGAGATCAGCGCCGCATCCACGTGGATCTCCTCCAGATACCGCAGGTAGTCATCCAGCCCCTCCAGGTCTTCATTGCGCGGGATGATATTCACGGTCACGTAGACCTTCTTCCCCATCCCGTGCGCATATCGGACGGCTTCTTTCATTTCTTCCTTCGTGAAATTGCCGCCGTATGCGCGAAGGCCGAAAACCTTCCCTGCAAGATAGACGGCGTCCGCTCCGTAGAGAAGAGCCATTTTCATTTTTTCCATCGTCCCCGCAGGTGCTAATAATTCGATTTTTTTCATTATCTAAAACCTTTCCGTTAAACGCTATTTTAAATAGTTAGAAGTGAGGAGTTAGGAGTGAGGAGTGATGGTGCGGCGCAAAAATTATAAAGCGCCGCTTCTTTTTATTTTTTCTGCCATCGTTTTGGTAATCGCAGACAGCATTTTTTCTATTTCATTACACTCCGTATATAGTCTTTGATAACCTTCTGGAGCAACATAACCACTCTCAAACAACAGTTCCAGCCAGTACAACGTTTCATTGGACTCTTTATAGGCGATGTACATTTTCTGCAAAAACTCCTTCTGTGTGATAGCATGCTCTGCTTCCATTACATTAGCACCAATGCTGGTTCCCGAACGCCCCACTTGGTCTATGATAAAGTACGGACGCTTATTTTTCCGCAAATGCTCCACCAATTTCATGACATGAATCGCAAACTGCTTGCTTTTCTTTGCTACTGTTTGATTGGTATCCATCATGCAACCTCATTATAGAAACTTCGCGGCGCTTTATAAATTTGATGCGCCGCACCGCCACTCCTCACTTCTAACTCCTCACTTCTAACTCCTCGCTGACTGCCAGTCCATCTCCATCCTTATAAATGACCGTAGCGTAGTGCGTCCTCACATACGCTATATATTCTCTCAGGCGCACGACCAGCGTCCGATACCGATGCGGCACAGGTGCATCACTTTCTACCATGCCACGGAAAAGCACATTATCCGCCGCTATCACCGCATGCGGCGACAGCTTTTGCTCGATGGCCTTCAGCTGCCGGAGGTACTGGCCCTTCGGACCATCCAGGTACAGGAAATCATAGGGCCCTTCCAGCGTTTCCAAAAGCTCTGCCGCATCGCCCAGATGGCAGTGAACGCGCTGCGAGAAGCCGGCCGCTCGCATGACCTCCTCCGCGCGGGCATGGCGCGCAGGATCGATCTCGAGCGTATCGATCTCTGCGAGCGGGAAACGCTCTGCCAAAAGCAGCGAGGAGTAGCCAATGGCTGTCCCGATCTCAAGGATACGCTTCGGCGAAGCCTTCTCGGCAGCCGAAAGGAGGAGCGAGCGCTCCGGACCTCGGATGATGGGGACCTGGTCACGGTCGGCTTCGATCTCTAACTCTTTTTTCAGTGCTTCAAGAACTGGATCCATAAATATTCTCCGTCTCCTGCTGGTGTTCTTCGTAGGATCTCGTAAATACATGATGCCCGTCAGCCTGCGCGACGTAGTAGAGGTAGTCACCCGGCTCGGCAGCCAGCACCGCCTCTATGGCAGGAAGTCCCGGGCTGCCGATCGGCCCCGGCGGAAGGCCGGGGTGCGTATACGTATTGTACGGCGAGTCGATGCGCGTATCCGCGATGGTCAGCTCCGCCTTCTGCTCGCCCAAGGCATACTGGATCGTCGCATCGATCTGGAGCGGCATGCCGATGGAAAGGCGCTTCAGCATGACGGAGGCGATCGGCACCTGATCCTCCGGGAAACGTGCCTCGCGCTCTACCATCGAGGCGATCGTGAAAAGATCATGCAATGTCATGTGCTTCGCCTCCGCCCTCTTTCGGATGTCCGGCGTCAGCATGTCATCGGTATGACGATACATGAGATCCAAGATCTGACGCGCCGTGTACTCCTTGGGAATGCTGTACGTATCCGCGAAGAGAAATCCTTCTGCCTTGATCGGTACCGCGACGGGGCCGTACTGGTATTTCAAGGGGCCATAGGTCGCCGCTTCGGCCTCAAAGTCTGCTGCCCCTTCAATGCCCGCTTCCGCAAGGAGGCTTCCGATCTGATGCACGGTGGAGCCTTCCGGTACCGTGACCAAGTATGCCTCCGTCTTCCCATGCTTTAAGGCATCGATGGCGTCCCGGATCGTCAGCCCCTTTTCGAGCACATAGTCCCCGCTTTGCAGCTGATTTCCTTCCCCCAGAAGGCGGGCATAGAGACGGAAGCGCACCGCACTCTCAATGACGCCCTGCTTTTCCAGAAGGGATGCGATATCTCCTCCCGTCGCATTCTTTTCGATCCTGACCTGCGCCTTCCCGCTGCGCGCCCCGTGGTCTGCCGCATAGAAATACCAGCCGCCCAGGAGGGCGGCCAGCCCCGCCGCCATACCGAGTGCGATGCACACACCTCTCTTCTTTGCTTTCTTTCGAGAAAGCTCTGTGTCGTTGTCTTCCACACAGCACCCCTATCCGAGACAGATGTCTCTATTTTTTACTCTACCCATTATATCATATGTAAATATATAATAGTCCGTGGTACAATGAAGTAGCTAGGGAAACGCTGATTCAATCACAGAATCAGTGTTTCCCTAACAATCCCAACAGGTCAATCGATATCTATGATAAAAAGGAGAATCCCCATGTCCATCACCATCGGAATGAAAGGCACTGCCACCAAGATCGTCACAGAAAATGATACCGCGAAAGTGGTAAAAAGCGGCTCGCTCCCCGTCCTCGCCACCCCCGTCCTCTCGGCTCTCATGGAAGAAGCCGCCTGCGATGCGGTGAAGGAAGGTCTCGCCGAAGGCGAAACCACCGTCGGCGGCTTCATCGGCCTTGCCCACAAGCAACCCACCCTCGTCGGCAGCACCGTCCGCGCCGAAGCTACCGTCACCGTCGTCGAAGGGAAGAAGATCACCCTCCACCTGATCGCCCATGACGAAGGTGGAGAAATCGGCGAGGCCGAACATATCCGCTTCGTCGTAGAAGCAAAGCCTTTTATGGAAAAAGCGAAAAACCGCATTTGAGACGGCGGGCTGATACTGCGCCCATGGTGCTATCCCCAAAAAGTCATTGCATCTTCAGAAAGGCTTCCTATGACATCCTCTTCCATCACCATCCGCACCGCGACCCCCGATGATGCTGCGGCGCTGCTTGCGATCTATGCCCCCTACGTCACAAAGACCGCCATCACCTTTGAATACGAAGTCCCCAGCGAAGAAGAATTCCGACGCCGGATCCAGACCACCCTTGAAGCCTATCCCTACCTCGTCGCAGAGCGGGGAGGAAAGATCATAGGCTACGTCTACGCCAGCGCCTTCCATACCCGCCCCGCCTATGACTGGAATGTCGAGACATCCATCTACATTGCGCAGGATGCCCGTCACACCGGCACGGGACGCAAGCTCTACGAAGCCCTCGAGCCATACCTTCTGGCGCAGGGCATCGTCACGCTCTATGCCTGCATCACCTATCCCGCCACGCCCGATCCCTATGTGGATACGAACAGCGTCGATTTCCACAGTCATATGGGCTACGACCTTGTCGCCAACTTCAAAAAGAGCGGATATAAATTCGACCGCTGGTACGACGTCGTGTGGATGGAAAAAGAGATCGGTGCGCACAAGGCGCCCATGGCCCCTGTGAAGCGCTTTTCGGAAATTTTGGATCAGTGACTGGTGACTGGTGGCTAGGGACTAGTGACTGGTAGCTGGTAGCTAGGGATTAGGGATTAGGGATTAGAAGCAAGCGGTGATTGAAGCAGCGCAGTTAGCACGCTGACCGTTCTGCAAAGAAGATCGAGGGATCCACTTGAGATGACGATATCGTGAAGCACTATCAAAATTCTGCGGCGCTTCTGATTCTTATGCGCCGCACCACCATTTCGCATTTCTCATTTCTAATTTCTCATTCAATCGAAGCTTTCAAACGTAATCAAAGGTTGCCCCGCCCCACGGGCTACCCCCGAACCTAAAAACCAGACCCCACGTATGTGAGATCTGGTTTTTTTACTGATTTATGATTTCAAAACGCCCGTCCCGTCAAAAGCAGGAATGAAGGCCGCTTCCGCGCTCTCCTTCTGCTGCACGTAGCCATCAATGATGCCGAGCTCCTCCATATAGGACTCGCACGCCTCGTATTCTTCATCCGTGATCCTGCGATCGATCTCTGGAAATTCCGCCGCGCGGCCGCAGGGCGTGTACTGACGCATGAGGCTGAAAAGGACGTCTCCCGGCTCGAACGTCTCCGCCACATACTCGAGGATCCGTTTCGTGTCCTCCACCTGGCCGGGAAGGATCAGATGGCGGATGAGGACGCCCCTCTGCAAGATGCCATCCGCCCCGATCACATAGGGCCCTGTCTCTTTGAACATCTGCTCGATGGCTGCGCTCGCCCTTTCAAAGTAGTCCGGCGCATCACTGTATTTCCCGGAGATCTCCGCATCATAATACTTGAGATCCGGCAGCCAGCACTGCACCTTCTTGCGCAGGAAGGCCACGGTATGCACGCTCTCATAGCCACCGCAGTTATAAACGACCGGCACCGGCAGCGGCTCGCGAAGGCTCTGGAAGATCGCATGGGTGTAATGCGTCGGCGTCACAAGATCGATATTGTGCGCTCCTTTAGCAATGAGCTCGAAGTAGATCTCCCTAAGCCGCGAAATGGAAACCTCGATGCCCTTTCTTCTTTCGGAAATCTCATAATTCTGACAGTACACGCAGGACAGATTGCACCCGGCGAAAAAGACCGTCCCCGCCCCGCGTGTCCCTGCGATGCACGGCTCCTCCCAGTGATGAAGAGCCGCGCGGGAGATCACCGGCAGCATCCCGCTCTGGCAGTAGCCGAGCTGCCCTTCATCCGTGATGCTCTCCCTGCGCACCACCTTGCACGCACGCGGACACAGATTGCATACGCTCATTTCGATTGACCTTCTTTCATTTGATTGATTATGTCTATTGTAGCATATGGGGTAAGGGTTAGCCCACGGGGTGTGCTGTTCCTTGGTCGGAGAGGAAATCTTTGCTCAAATGAGGAATGAGAAATTAGGAATGAATGTGGCGGCTTCGCCGCGAGTATGAATAGCCTTCCCCTCTAGGGGAAGGTGCCCCGAAGGGGCGGATAGGGCACAGGCGGTATGAAAGAGAGTGGGAAAATGCGTCTCAAGTCGACGATTTA
>DLZS01000096.1:0-8444 GCA_003447275.1 Dialister sp. | reverse complement strand
CCGCTGACGCGGTCCCCCTTCCCCGATGGGGAAGGCAAATTAGTAGCGGCTACGCCGCAAATATTTATGGGGCGATGCCCGAAAGTCTCTCGATATCAGGTTTCCCGTTTTGGACTTTCCAAACATTGCCCACCTGACCGCGAATAACAAAGATTTCTCGACTTCGCTCGAAATGGCGGTGCGAGAGAGCCACTACTCATCAATCACTTGAGGCTCCTAATCCCTAGCTACTAGCTACTAGTCACTAGTCAACCCAATTCTCTATTGCGACTGATTTCCAAACATCTTATAATAAGTACGAATTTCCATAATGGATTTCGAAAGGAGCATACCCATGCAGAAAGAAACGGGGCTTTTGGAGCGAGTTTTCCACCTGAGTGAAAACGGTACATCCGTCAAGACGGAGATCATGGCGGGTATCACCACCTTTATGACCATGGCTTACATCCTGGCTGTCAATCCGGCCATCATGAGCGCAGCCGGCATGGACAAGGGCGCTGTCCTGACAGCGACCGCCATCGCCGGTTTTCTGGGGACTGTCCTCATGGCCGTCTTTTCGAATTACCCCTTCGCCCTGGCACCGGGCATGGGGCTGAATGCCTTCTTCGCCTTCACCGTCGTAAAGCAGATGGGCTACACTTGGGAAATGGCACTGGCTGCCGTCTTCGTCGAGGGTGTCATCTTCATCGTGCTCTCCCTCACGAATGTCCGTGAAGCGATCTTCAATGCGATCCCGCTCAATCTGAAGAAAGCCGTCTCTGCCGGTATCGGTCTCTTCATCTGCTTCATCGGCCTGACCGGTGCGCAGATCATCGTCGGCAACCCGGCCACCAAGATCTCCCTCTTTTCCTTCAAGCAGGCCATGCTGGCCGGTACCTTCCATACCACCGGCATCACCGTCGTACTCGCCATCCTGGGCGTCCTCTTCACCGCCTTCCTCATGGTGGCAAAGGTGAGAGGCAATATTCTCTGGGGCATCCTCTTCACATGGATCCTTGGCATTCTTTGCGAAGTCACCGGTCTCTATGTGCCGGATCCGGCGCACGGCGCTTTCAGCACCCTGCCCAATCTCTCCGCCGGCCTTGCCTCCTTTGCTCCGGCCAGCATCTCGCCCCTCATCGGTGAGCTCGACTTCTCGCAAGTCGCGACCTTCAACTTCGTCGTCGTCCTTCTCGCCTTCCTCTTCGTCGATATCTTCGATACCTTAGGCACACTGATCGGCGTTGCCGCCAAAGCCAATATGCTCGATGATGAGGGCCGTCTGCCGCGCATCAAAGGCGCGCTCATGGCAGACGCCGTAGCCACCACCGCAGGCGCTGTCCTCGGCGTCTCCACCACCACGACCTATGTCGAAAGTGCAGCAGGTGTCTCGGAGGGTGGACGTACCGGCCTCACTGCGATGACCGTCGCCGTCCTCTTCATCCTCTCCCTCTTCCTCTCCCCCTTCTTCATGGCCATCCCCGCCTTTGCGACCGCACCGGCACTCATCACCGTCGGCTTCCTGATGTTCACCGCCGTAGCCGGCATCGACTTTACGGATATGACAGAAGCCATCCCATGCTACCTCGCCATCATCGCGATGCCATTCGCTTACTCCATCGCAGAAGGCATCTCCTTCGGCGTCATCTCTTACGTCATCATCAATACCCTCGCCGGCAAGACAGAAAAGATCAGCCCGCTCATGTACATCCTGGCCGTGCTTTTCATCCTGAAATATATCCTGCTGTAAGGGAAAAGGAACACGGGCCGATGCCCGCCTGTCAAACCATGTAAAAAACAACGCAGTGACCCTGTCACTGCGTTGTTTTTTCTAAGGACCGCGGATCCGATCGTTGCCTACGCGGATCCGCCCCCCAGTTCTTACCGAAAGGAGCCAAAATGAAACTGCTCTTCCGCCTTCTCACTCTCCTCTTTTTCACCCTCACCACGCTTTCCGCGAATGCGCAAGCGCCCATCCTCACGGCCGACGCCGCGATCCTGATCGATGCCCGGACGGGACAAGTCCTCTATGAAAAAAATGCGGACAAGCGGGAATACCCTGCCAGCATGACGAAGATGATGACCTGCATCCTCGCTCTGGAAAAGGGGAATCCTCTCAAAACCATCGCTGTCAGCGCCAATGCCGCCAACGTCGAGTCCACCGAGCTTTGCGGCGGCGAATGGATCCGTCTCGGAGACCTCACCTATCAGATGATGCTGATCTCCGATAACGGGGCAGCCACCGCCATCGCAGAAGCCATCGGCGGAAATGTGAACCATTTCGCTTCCATGATGAATGAAAAAGCCCGCGCCATCGGAGCCGTCGGTACCCACTTCGTCAATGCAAACGGCATGCCGGATGAAGACCACTACTCGACAGCCCGCGACATGGCGAAGATCGCGCAGTATGGCCTTCGAAACAAAGAATTCCGACAGATCGTTTCTACCAAAAGCAAGCAGGTCCACTACGAACGCCCGAGCAAAAATCTCCCCTGCACGAATACCAATCATCTCCTCTTCACCTATGACGGTGCCATCGGCGTCAAGACCGGCTACACCCGCGCCGCGCAAGGCTGCCTTGCCGCAGCCGCCACAAGGAATGGCAGGACCCTCATCGCCATCATCATGCACGCCGGCTGGGACAGCCGCTTCACGGAAGCCGCTGCGCTTTTGGATCACGGATTTGAAATGAAGAAGTGACTACTGACTAGTGACTGGGGACTGGGGACTCGGGACTCGGGACTTGAATACGACTTTTGAGCATCGCTCCATTTATACTTCACGGCGCTTCCATAGTATTATGCGCCGCACCAACCCCGTTGAACCCATAGAACCCGTTGAACCTTCTGAACCCATCCCCGCCCCCCTTGCAGAAATTCTCTATATTCATTAGAATAAATGAAAGAAACATAAAACTTCCATTTACTATTCAAAGGAGAACTCTGATGAAAAAACTCATTCTCACAAGCCTGCTCACCCTCGCCCTCGCGGCTTCCGCATCGGCTGCCGTTCCCTCCGGCGGTGTATACCTGGATAAGGACGGCACCCCGCTCACAGAAGCGCAGCAGGTCCCGCCGTCGCTTAGATCTCACAAAATGGCGCCGCAGAACGCCGCCATTCAGGAAGCGATGGCAGCGCTTCCACACAGCACGAGTACGCTCATCGCCCTCACCGTCACCGAAGACGGGACAGCGGCCAATGCTTCCGTGGCGCAAAGCTCCGGTTCCATCATTCTGGACCAATACGCCATAGATTCCGTGAACCTCTGGCAGTTCCGGCCGGCGAAACGCGGTGACAGATCTGTCTCAACGAGCGTGACCATTCCGCTCCGCTTCATCTCCACCATGATCTCCGTCCCCGCCGCCCCCACCAGCCAAGTCCTGAAAGACATGCCGGAAGAAGTCCGCGAGGCCGCTGAAAGAAACGCTCACCCCGTCCTCACCGTGAAGGTCTATGTGAATAGCGATGGGAAGATGGACGGCGCTCCTGAAGTCATGAAGGATGAGAAGCTGTCCAGTGCTGATTTCAAAGCTCTTTCGAAATACGTGACCGCTTCCGTAAAGACCTGGACCTTCACCGCTGCGAAGAACCCTGACGGCGAAGCCATCGGCTCTGAAATCCTGATCCCCGTGCAGGTGTAAAAGGGGGGCAGGGTTAGCTCCGTGGGGCAACTCGCCCTTTGATTGGGGATGAAAGTTTCTCTTGAATGAGAAATTAGAAATTAGAAATGGTGGTGCGGCGCATAAAAATCAGAAGCGCCGCGGAGGTTTGACGTTTCCCACAAAACGCTCAGGCTCCCACCCGAACAACCAATAACAAGCAATAAAAAAGACTCTTTTAACAGAGTCTTTTTTATTGCTATGGATTTACGTTTAAGCGTCGGAATGGAGCAAACCACCCCCGAACCGTGAAGTTTGAAAGTAGGGATGAATAGCCTCGAGCGACTCGTGACTGGTGACTTGCATGCCATCTTCGGGCATCGCTTCATATATATTCGCGGCAAAGCCGCCACCTTCATTCCTCATTCCTAATTCCTCATTCCTAATTCGCGCAGAGCTTTCATCCGCGCTCAAGGGGGCGGCACGCCCACGGGGCTAACCCTGCACCTATTTTAATTCAGCGTCACATACTTTCCGCCTTCGACCTTGAGGAGGACGAGGTCGACATCTGGATCCCCTGAATTATTAAAGGTCATCGGACCGACAGCGGACTCGAAATTCTTCACATTCGCGAGGGCCTCTCTGACCTTCTTCGAATCCGTCGTGGTGCCTGCGTCTTCCATCGCTTTCGCTGCGAGCTTCACAGAAACATACGCACATGCTGCGAAGTTGTCCGGATCGTGATTGTACTTCGCCTTGAAGTTCTTCACGAAGTCCTTGGTCGCCTGGCTGTCGCGGTCAGCAGACCACATAGAGGAGACATACACATTGTCAGCGGCCGCTCCTGCGATCTTGAGGAGCTCGGGCGAAACGAAGCCGTTATCCCCGAGGACAGGCTGATTCATTCCCATTTCTCTCATCTTCTTCAGGATGAGTCCGCCTTCCTGATAGTAACCGGCAACGACGACCGCATCCGGATTCACATTGTGGATCTTCGTCAGCTGTGCGGAGAAGTCCGTATCCTTATCCGCGAAGGTTTCCGTCGCGACGATGTTCACGCCCTCCGCTTCGAGCGCCTTCACAAAGGTCTTGTAGGCAGATACCTGATGCTCGTTGTTGTTCGAGTAGAGGACAGCCACATTCTTATAGCCGAGGAGCTTGTGCGTTTTCTGCACGGTCTGCGGGATATTCTTCGACTCCGGCACGCAGTTTCTGAACATGTAATCGCCGATCTCGATGAGGCCTTCTGCGGTGGTCGCTGCGCCGAGGAGCGGGATCTGTGCCTTCTGGAAGAGCGGGCCGACCGCTTTGTATTCACCGGAGATCAAGGGGCCGACGACAAGCACCTTCTTGGCAGCGATCATCTTCTGCGCCGCACTCACGCACTGCTGCACATTGCCCTTCGTATCCGCCATTTCGACATCGAAGTGGATCTTGCCTTCCTTATTCACTTCCTCGACCGCCAGGTCAAAGCCTTCCTTCTCCGCAAGACCATACGAAGCGACACCGCCCGACACGCCATTCAGGAAGCCCACCTTTGCGACCTTCGCGCCTGCTGCCGGCTTCGAAGCGCTTTCCTTATTGCTATTGCCGCCGCATCCTGCCAGGCCTGCCATCGCAGCTGCCAGCATCAGTCCAAGCCCTGCTCTTTTCATCATTTTTTTCATTTCCATTTTTAGTTCTCCTTTAGTTGTCAATAGCAAATCGTTCTTGATCGTGTTGCTTGGGAAATCCAAAGTGAAAGGCTTGAGGTTTGCGATACGAGCAAATTTACAAGACCTGCGGCGCTTTTTGTGTGCCGCACGCCCATTCCTCATTCCTGATAAAAAAAGCCTCCGATGAGAATACTCTCATCGGAGGCGCTTTGGCGCGGTACCACTCCGGCTTATCACTCACCATCCGCAGATGATCCAAGAAAAAAGTCCCTGCCCCGAAAGGGCAAGGACGCTTTTGCGTGGTACCACCTTGCATTTATACTCTGCCAAGGGGCGTACCGGAAATCAAAAAGCCCCTGTCCACTCTGGGACAGGGGCGAGATCGCGGTACCACCCTGCATTATACTTTAATGGCTATTCCGTAACGGGGACATCCGTCCGAGCCTACTACCTTCGGCCAGGAAGCTCACGAGTGATAGATCACGGATACGTCGCACCGGTTTTCACCATCCACCGGCTCTCTGAGGCTCCGAATTTCCGATTTCCTCTCGTTCACAGCATGTGCTTGTTTGAACTTGATTGCAAGTATAACGGATACACGCAGGCTTGTCAAATGGAAATTTTTTGAACGAATGAGGATTTCGTATTGCGATTTGTCAACCTCTGGACTTAGTGAGAAGTGGCGGAAGGGGCGCACCATTCATATAGCACCCCAATCCCCTTCATTACATAAAACAGCCTATTCATCATTCCTATAAAACTCAACGGCGCTTCCTAATTTTATGCGCCGTACCTTCACTCCTCACTCCTAACTAGAGCGTAGAACTTTCATTCACAATCAAGGGACGGTACGCCCCACAGTCCACCCTTAGACTCTTTCATCATTTAGTACCTTGCATTACAAAGTACCTTGTGATATAGTATTAGCAGATGAGAATCAAGGTCGCCTATGCGATCAGCGTTTCCCTAAAGAAAGGAGCGATCATGAACGTCCAACTCAAGAAGGGAGTGATGGAGATCGTCGTGCTCTCCATGCTTCGCCGGAAAGACTTCTACGGTTACGAGCTGGTGACAGAGATTTCCAAATACATCGAAATGTCTGAAGGCACCATTTACCCGCTCCTCAACCGTTTCAAGAAGGATGGGCTCGTCGATACCTATCTCGCCGAGTCACACAATGGTCCGCCCAGAAAGTACTACCGCATCACGGACAGCGGGCGCACGGAATTCAAAGAGTCTGTCAAAGAATGGCAGGAATTTAACAAAGCAGTACAGAAGCTCATGCAAGAAGGAGGCGAGCCTCAATGAATAAAACAGAATTTTTAGACCTTCTCCGCTACTATTTCAGAAATGCAAAGAAGAGCGAGGTGGAAGAAATCCTCGCTGATTACGAAGCCCACTTTGAAGAAGGAAAGAAGCGCGGGCTCACCGAAGAGGCCATCGCGAAGGAGCTCGGAAGTCCGAAGGACATCTATGAGTCCTACACTTCTGAGGGCGTCGTCGATGAGAAATCCAAAAGCGTGCGCTTCACCGATGACGCGAAGGAAGCCGCGCAGGAAGCCGCGGCCGCAGCAGCCCGCAAAGCGGGAAAAGCCTGGGACGAGGTCAGCCCGAAGCTGCCCGCGGCTGCCGAAAGGGCGGCGCATCTCACCTCGCGCCTGCTCTACGGCACCAGCCTTCTCCTCGCTATCATTCTTATCTGCGCGACCCTGCTGGTCCTCGCTCTCATCTCCATCGAGTTTGCTCCGCTGCCCGGCGTCATGCCTCTGCCCGGCCTTCACCTCATGACGAAGCTCTCCATCGGCGTCGCAGGAGTCTCCTCCGCACTCGCCGTCTTCCTCATCGGCCGCGAAGGCAGCAGGGCCCTGCAGGGCTCCTTTTCCAAGGAAGAGAAGGGCGGTGAAGAAAAATGAAAAAGATCGTCGTCTGCATCGCACTCGCGATCATCTCCATGATGAGCGCCGCTGCCTCCTTCCTCGTCAATGACGCCCCGGCGTACAGAAACTGGGCACAGGTGAACCGCCCGAAGATCATGGAGACCTTTGGCCGGGATAAAAAAGAAAAGCCGGGCAAAATGCCCCCGCCCGCTGCCCGTCCCAGAAAAGAAGAACAGCGCGCGCCCATGATGAATCCGTCCCATCCAAAAATGGAAGACAAAGACCATCACCAGAGTGTGCACGACAAAGCAGGCTCGCCGGCAGCTCCGCAGGAAGAGGGAAATCAGTAACTAGTGACTAGGGACTAGTGACTAAATACCACGTTCGGGCATCGCCATTATTTACACTCCGCGGCGCTTCCATATTTTGATGCGCCGCACCACCACTCCTCATTCCTCATTTTTCTCCCCTTCCCTTTCCCTGCGTTTTTATATATACTGAGTACAACAGATTTTTTATGCGACCCTCGCCGCCATAAGAGAAAGGATGAATTACCATGAAAAAGCTGAATGTACTCCTCACCGCTTCCCTCTTAGGTCTTGCCCTCGCGGGCACTGCCCTCCTCGCTGACACGGCAAGCGCCAAGGATCCGGCACCGCAGAATGCCGAGCAGACGGAGGCTAAGAAGCCCGCCCAGCGCGAGCTGAAAGACTGGGAGAAGAAGTATTACGAACTTCATCCTGACCAGCTGAAGCAGGATCAGGAAAAAGCCCATCCCGAAAAGAGACGTCATACCGATGAGGATGACGTAGAGTGGCATCGGCTCTGAGACGATATCAAGAAAACACTGCCTTCGTCGGCCAGTCCGATGGAAGCAGTGCTTCTCGGAGTCGTTGCTCCTCATCCCCAATGAAAGGAGCCTGTCATGACTACGATAAAAAAACGTTTCCTGATCGCCGCTTGTGCGCTTGCCTTCTTATCCGCCGGTGCCTTTGCTCTGAATACGGCCTCGGCCGCAGACATGGAAGAGAGGGGCCGTGACTACCACATCGCTCTCCATGAAGCCCGCCATCCGGGCGATCCCCTTCCGCCGCCGGAATACCGCCACCATAAGAAGCATTGGAGAGCCCATGCGCACCATGTCAAGGCGGATCGGAGATTCCACCACAAGCCACCGATCTGCGTCACTCGATGACACCGATCTCTCAAGCCCCATGAAAAGAGGCCCAAGAAAAAGGAGCTGTGAAGAAATGAATCCTCATTTCTTTACAGCCCCTTTTTACTTTGCTTTGATTTGGTTCAGGGTTCAGGGTTCAAGGTTCAGGGCTCTCGTG
>DLZS01000078.1:0-20157 GCA_003447275.1 Dialister sp. | reverse complement strand
CCCCGCGGCAGATGGAACGCGAAAATGAGATGATCGTTATTTCACATCGCCTTTTTGATTGGGAGAAGAGGTTCGAAGGTTAGCCTCGGGGGCGTGCTTCCCCTTGATTGTTTGCAAAAGAGGAGGGAGCGGGTTCTGCAGGTTCAGAGGGCTTGGCGGGAGTGGTACGGCGCATTTCGTTATCCTGAGCGGAGAAAAACGTCGTGTGTTAAGGAAACGCTGATTCAATCGCAGGATCAGATTATGAAGATTCATAAATAGGGAATAAGAATAGCCTGCTTTCAAACTTGAAGTATATAGAGCGCTGTACTTACTTCGATTTCTCCCTCCTTCCTCTGGAAGGAGGTGGCGCGTAGCGCCGGAGGTTGGCTTCGCTCTATTTCGCCTTCGGCCAACCCCTTGCCCTTCGGGCGTTCCCCTTCCAAGGGAAGGGGATAGAAGAAGTGTAGCAACGCTCATCTTAAGGAAACGCTGATTATAAACAAGGCGATTCCTGAAGGTTTCATGGAGAGCAGGGTTCCCGTTTGATGTTTCCAACATTCCTCATTCCTCATTCCTCACTTGAGCAGAGCTTTCATTCAGGGGCAAGGGGCAGCACGTCATAGAGGCTGACCCTGATCCCCATGAAATGGCTCTGCTGTTTCATTTCTCTATCTTGCTAAAAGGGTGAAATCAGTGTATGATAATTCTATATGACACTGGTTTGATAAGGAGTATTTTATGGATTACATTCTTCGCATCCTGCCGAATATGTTTGCCGGGCTGGGCGTATCGGCACAGATCTTTCTGATCACCATCGTGCTCTCGCTGCCGATCGGTATCCTGCTGGCAC
Organism: Dialister sp.; assembly: GCA_003447275.1. Classification (GTDB taxonomy): domain Bacteria; phylum Bacillota; class Negativicutes; order Veillonellales; family Dialisteraceae; genus Dialister. The sequence continues at coordinate 19,325 of DLZS01000078.1, read as the reverse complement.
TGGTCCGCATTTCCAAAGTCGCTGTTTTCCGCAAGCTCGCGGAGATCTATATTTACGTCATGCGCGGCACGCCGCTCATGCTGCAGATCATGTTCATCTACTACGGGCTGCCGCTCATGCTGAATGTGCAGATCAGTGATTTCCCAGCGGCGATCCTTGCCTTCGTGGCGAACTATGCGGCTTATTTTGCGGAAATTTTCAGAGGCGGCATCCAGTCTATCCCGAAGGGGCAGTATGAGGGGGCAAAGGTCTTGGGCTTTACCTACAGGCAGACCATGTGGCATATCGTGCTGCCGCAGGTCGTGAAGCGTGTCATCCCGCCGCTCGGCAATGAGACCATCACCCTTCTGAAGGATACCTCGCTTGTCTACATTCTGGCGATGAATGACCTCATGCGTGTCACCCGCGCCTTCGTGCAGCGTGACTTCGATACCATGCCGTTCCTTGTGGCAGCCGTTTTCTACCTCGTATGCACCGCGATCCTGACGAAGATCCTGGCGTATGTGGAAAAACGCTATGCGGTATATGAAGAATAAGGAGGACGGACATGAGTTTTATTGAAATGAAAAATATCCGGAAGGATTTCGGCAAGCTCACCATCCTTCACGGCGTCGATATGACACTGGAAAAGGGCGAAGTCATCTCCATCATCGGGCCTTCAGGGGCCGGCAAGAGTACGCTTTTGCGCTGCCTGAACCATCTGGAAACCATCCAGGGCGGCTCGATCGCAGTCGATGGAGAATTTCTTGCCGAGGACAAAGATGGCAAGGTCACCTACGCGAGCGAAGCCAAGACGAAGGAGATCCTTGCCAAGATGGGCATGGTCTTTCAGTCCTTCAACCTTTTCCCGCACATGACCGTGCTGGATAACATCATGGCCGCTCCCATCTACGTGAAGGGCATGAAGAGGGAAGAGATCCAGCCGATCGCGGAAGATCTTTTAAGCAAGGTCGGCCTGCTCAATAAAAAAGACATGTATCCCGGCAGTCTTTCCGGCGGTCAGAAGCAGCGTGTCGCCATCGCGCGGGCGCTCGCGATGAGTCCGGAAATCATGCTCTTCGATGAGCCGACCTCCGCGCTCGATCCGGAGCTCACGGGCGAAGTCCTGAAGACCATCCAGCAGCTGGCGGATGAGAATATGACCATGGCGATCGTGACGCATGAAATGGCTTTCGCCAAATCTGTCTCTGACAAGATCCTCTTCATGGTCGACGGCCGTGTCGAAGAAGAAGGAACGAGCGAAGAAGTCTTCGATCACCCGAAGAGCGAGCGAACCAAGGCCTTCCTGAAGTCGATATTGAGAGCTTGATAAAAAAGGATGCGCTGCGAAATGTTTTGCATTTCGCAGCGCATCCTTTTTCTTTTACAGTCCCAGTGCGATGCCGCAGATAGCGCTGATTGCGATATAGAGCACAGGGTGCTTTTTATATTTCTTAAGACCGAAGTAGATCGCAATGGCAAGGAGAATGGCTGGCCACTGGAAGAGGGAGAGAAGCGAGCCGCTCTTTTCATACAGCGCGGTGTCCAAGAGAGACACCTTCGCGACGCTAAGACCCGCGGCAGCGATGAGAGCGGTGGAGGCAGGGCGCAGGCCGTAGAAGATCCGCTTCACAGCGTCCGATTCGCGGAAGCGTGTCAGCATCGCATAGATGATCGTGATGACGATGAGCGCGGGCGCTGTGAGGGAGAGAGTCGTGAAGATGCCGCCAGGGATGCCAAGCGCCTGAAAACCGGCGTAGGTCGCCATATTGACGCCCAAAGGCCCTGGGGTGGACTCTGAGATCGCGATCATATTCGCGATGTCTTCCGCGCTGAACCATCCGGTGCGTGCAGAAATATCATAGAGAAAGGGAAGTGTCGCAAGCCCTCCGCCGACGGCGAAGAGCCCGGTCTTGAAGAATTCCCAAAACATGGAAAGCCAGATCATGATGGATGCTCCTTTGGGTGACTGGTGACTGGTGACTAGGGACTAGGGACTGGTGACTAGGGATTAGGGATTAGGGGGGGGAGTTGGAAGTGAGGAGTGAGGAGTGAAAGTGCGGCGTCTCTCGTCATCCTGAGCGGAGAAAAACGTCGTATGTTAGAAAATATGGCTCATCTGAATATATGAGAACTGAGTCGAAGGATCTAAGGAAACGCTGATTAAATCTGACAGCGATTGAATCAGTGCTTCCCTAAGCGCCGCGGAGTTTTATACAAATGCCAAATAAGCTGCATGATATCGTGAGGGGGATGGGGGCACTTTATGAATGGTGTGCCACATCCACCACTTCTCACTTCGCTTTCCTCGGCATCAGATAGTATCCTGCGATGCCGGCGAGGACGACAGAGAAGACAGGCGAGAAGGGGGCGAAGAGGGCGATGAGAAGGATGCCGATGAAGATCGCGGCTGTGCGCTTATCCTTGATCGACTTCTTGCCGAGCTTCACGACGGCGTCCAGAATGAGGACGCAGACACAGGCACGGATACCGGCGAAGGCGTGAATGACATAGGGATTCTCTTCAAACTGCGTAAGAAAGAGCGCGATCACCGTGATGATGATCATGGACGGGGTGATGACGCCGAGCGTCGCGAAGACGCCGCCCCAGAAGCCTTTCAGCTTGCAGCCGATGAAGGTCGCGACATTCACCGCGATCATGCCGGGCGTGACCTGCCCTAAGGCATAGTAATCCATCAGCTCTTCCTCGCTGCCCCAGTGCTTATTCTCTACGATTTCACGCTGGAGAATGGGCAGCATCGCGTACCCGCCGCCAAAGGTGACAGCACCCATCTTGGCAAAGATGAGAAATAATTCGAGTAGTAGTTTCATAGATGGGATACTCCTTTAATTGGGGGAATGGGGAGTGACTGGTAGCTAGTAGCTAGGGATTAGGGACTAGGGATTAGGAGCCTCGAGTGACAAGTGATTTGTGACTAGTGACTGGTGACTGGGATTTCTCCGGCATCGTCATCCCGAGCGCAGCCGAGGGATCTTTCTTGCACTGCGGGAATCAGCGTGTATGCGCTGAGGGAAAACGATGTCTTGGTGCCGCCTCACATCAGGCGATAAGTGTTCTGCAATAAAGACCCTCGGCTACGCTCGAAATGACGATGCGCGCGAAGCGCTATCAAAACTCCGCGGCTCGTTTGAGTTTTATGCGCCGCACCACCATTCCTAATTCCTAATTCGAGCAGAGCTTTCATCCACAATCAAGGGACGGCACGCCCCACGGGCTAACCCCGCACCTCGATGTAATTTCCTCTATCATACTGTTAGAGATAGAGAAAAGCAATCAGCAGAACGTAAAATTTGTATTTTCTAAACAAGTGTGGTAGAATATATCTTGCGATTTAGCGTATTTTGTAAAAATAAAAGAATGGTTCAATATTGTCGGAAAAACCGACTTAAGGAGGAATAATTTTTATGAACGTAAAAGTAGAGGCACTGGATCAGCACAAGGTATCTCTCGCCATTGAACTGCCGGCAGAAGCTGTACAGAAAGGATTCAAACAGGCTGTAGCTCGCATTGCGAACCAGGTCAGAATCCCAGGTTTCCGTAAAGGCAAGGCAAGCCGCAAAGTCCTGGAAATGCATTTCGGCAAAGAAGCTGTCGTCGCTGAAGCGAAAGACATCGTCATCAATGGCGCCCTCTCCGAAGCTATGCAGCAGGAAAAAATCATCCCGATTACCCAGGCAGATGTGAAGGAAGATCTCTTCTCTGAAACCGAAGGCGCAAAGTTCACCGCTACTTTTGTTAAACGTCCGGAAGTAGAACTCGGCGAATACAAAGGCCTTGAAGCAGCTCATGAAGAACCGGAAATTTCCGATGCACAGGTCGAAGCTGAAATGAAAAAAGCAGCTGAACAGAGCGCACGTCTCGAAAAGGCAGAAGAAGGCGCCATCCTCGCGAAAGGCGACTACGCTGTCATCGACTTCAAAGGCTTCGTAGACGGCAAACCGTTCGAAGGCGGCGAAGGCAAGACCTATCCGCTGGAAATCGGCTCCCAGAGCTTCATCCCGGGCTTTGAAGAACAGCTCGAAGGCCATAAAGCAGGCGATGATGTAGAAGTCAAGGTCACCTTCCCGGAAACCTACTTCGTCGATGCTCTCAAAGGCAAAGAAGCAGAATTCAAAGTTCACATCAATGATGTAAAACGCAAACAGCTGCCGGCTCTTGATGATGCTTTCGCAAAATCCATCAGCCAGTTCGATAAAATGGATGACCTGAAGGCTTCTGTGAAACAGCAGATGCAGCTGCAGGCTATCCAGCAGGCAGAAGAAGCCTACCATGAAGCGCTCGTAGCGCAGGCTGTAGCCAATGCCAAGGTCGATATCCCGCACGAAATGGTCGACCAGCGCATTGACGAGATCGTCGAAGAGATCTCCATGAACCTCGAATCCAGAGACATGAAGCTCGCTGACTACCTGAAGAACATCGGCCAGACCGAAGAACAGCTCCGTAAGAACTACGAAAAGACCGCTGAAGAACAGGTTCGTCAGGGCCTTGTCCTCGAAACCATCGCAGAAAAAGAAGAACTCGATGTAACGAACCAGGACCTCTCCATGGAAGTCTACAGCATGGCTCACCAGTTCAACGCTGACCCGAAAGATGTCATGAAGATCATCAAAGAAGAAGGCCGCGTGAACATGCTGATCAACTCCGTCCTTCGCAAGAAAGCAGCTGCTTTCATCTACGGCGCTGCTAAAAAAGCAGAAGCAGATAAGAAAGAAGCAGAAGAAGCTCCGGCTGCAGAAGCAGCAGCTCCGAAGACCGAAGAAGACTTCAATGCTATGACCGTCAAGGATCTCAAAGCTTACGCACAGGAAAAAGGCATCGCCATCGAATCCAAAGCAAAAAAAGCTGAGATCATCGACACCATCATGGCTGCTGAAAAGAAATAATCCTTTATAAAATTGAATGACTACTGCTGCGGCAGTGTGTATTGGAAGAGACGCGGGGATGACCGGCGTCTCTTTCGAACATATGGGGAAATTGGGAAAAGGCTTGATCCCGATCTCGATTTTATGAATTGACATAGGGGTAGCCCGTGGCTAGATTGTGTATGAAAGCTCTGCTCTTGAGTGAGGCGTGAGAAGTGCCGGTGCGGCGCATTTCGTCATCCTGAGCGGAGAAAAACGTCGTATGTTAGAAAATATAGCTTATCTGAAAATATGAGAACTGAGTCGAAGGATCTAAGCGCTGCAGAGTATAGATGGCGGCGATGTCCTTAGTCACCAGTCACTTTCAATTTCTAATCCCTAATCCCTGGCTACCAGTCACTACCTATTATTCAACCAAAAGAAAGGGTGTTACCACATGGCATATGTACCGATTGTTGTCGAACAGACCGCTCGCGGAGAGCGCTCCTATGATATTTATTCCCGACTTTTGAAGGACCGCATCATATTCCTTGACGGCCAGATTGAAGACCATATGGCCAATGTCATCATTGCACAGCTTCTCTTCCTGGAAGCCGAAGACCCTTCGAAAGATATCCATCTTTACATCAACAGCCCCGGCGGCGTCGTGACCGCCGGCCTTGCGATCTATGATACGATGCAGTATATCCGTCCGGACGTCTCCACCATCTGCATCGGCTCCTGCGCCAGCATGGCGGCCGTCCTTCTGACCGCCGGCGCGAAGGGCAAACGCTATGCCCTTCCGCATGCGAATGTCATGATCCACCAGCCTCTGGGCGGCGTACAGGGACAGGCGACCGAGATCGAGATCCATGCGAGAGAGATCCTCCGCCTGCGCGAAGAGCTGAACGGCATCCTTGCCAAGCACAGCGGACAGTCCCTCGAAACCATCAAAAACGACACCGAACGCGATAATTTCATGACAGCCCAGATGGCGAAAGACTATGGCCTCATCGACCACATCCTCACCCGCAATGAGCTGGCGAAAGTGACACAGAAATAAAGGAGAAAGACCGTGAACGGAGAAGATAAAGAACCGAAGATCTGCAGCTTCTGCGGCCGATCCAGCGACGAAGTCGAAAACATGGTCACCGGACCCGGCGTCTACATCTGCAGCGAATGCATTGACATCTGTCATAACATTCTTCTGGAAGAACGGAAAAACAAAGAAAAGCAGGGCAAAGAACCCGCTGACACCAAAGTGCCTACACCGGAAGAGATCAAAGAATACATCGACCAGTACGTCATCGAGCAGGACAATGCCAAGATCGCGCTGGCCGTCGCCGTGTACAATCACTACAAACGTCTCTTTTTCAAAGGCGAAGATGACGGCGTAGAGCTGCAGAAATCCAACATCATCCTGCTCGGGCCGACCGGCAGCGGCAAGACCCTCCTTGCCCAGACCCTCGCCCGCTACCTTGATGTCCCCTTTGCGATTTCCGATGCTACTACCCTCACACAGGCCGGCTACGTCGGCGATGACGTCGAGAACATCCTCCTCCGCCTCATCCAGGCTGCGGACTACGACATCGAGAAAGCCCAGCGCGGCATCATCTACATCGATGAAATCGATAAGATCGCCAAGAAGACCGAGAACGTCTCCATCACCCGCGATGTCTCCGGTGAAGGCGTCCAGCAGGCTCTTCTGAAGATCCTGGAAGGTACCGTGGCGAACGTGCCGCCGCAGGGCGGACGCAAGCATCCGAATCAGGAAATGATCCAGATCGACACAAGCAACATCCTCTTCATCTGCGGCGGTGCTTTCGCCGGCCTCGATAAGGTCATCGACAACCGTCTCACCAAAAGCGTCATGGGCTTCGGCGCCGATATCGAGAAAGCAGAAGATAAAGACATGGACGAGCTCCTCCAGCAGGTCCAGCCGGAAGACCTTCTGAAATTCGGTCTCATCCCCGAATTCATCGGCCGTCTCCCCGTCATCGTCGCCCTTCACCCGCTGAAGGAAGAGGCACTCGTCAAAATCCTGACCGAACCGAAGAATGCCCTCGTCAAGCAGTACAAGAAGCTGCTGGCCATGGACGGCGTAGAGCTCGTCATCGAAGACGCTGCCATCCACGCGATCGCCCGCCAGGCTATCGAGCGCAATACCGGCGCCCGCGGCCTTCGCGCGATCATTGAGAAGATCATGCAGAAAGTCATGTACGAGATCCCTGGCATGAAGGACGTCGTGAAATGCACCATCACGGAAGACAACGTGGTGAACCACACCGATCCGCTGCTGGAACGGAAAGCGGCAGAAAAATAAAAAACACCTCCCTGTGAGTTAGTCACAGGGAGGTGTTTTATTGTGAGGCGGATGACGATCAGTGGGCGGGCATGGGGCTTGCGCCTCACTTCGGGGTATGAGATTTTTTGCTGTTTTTACGCATTTTCTTTTCCAGTAAATGATGCCATTCAGCCGTATCAGATATCCTCATCAATGAATCGCTTCGATCCATTGCCGGATTCAGCATAATAGCTCTTTAAATTCTTAACTTTTTCTAAAATTAACCGTTCCCCTCTTTTCAAAGACATATCCCTATTATATAATTAAATAATTTTGTGCGTCTTTCGCACTATATGATTTTCAGGGTCATTGTCTGCACAAGATCAGACACGCAGGGGAGGTATTATGTCGGAAAAATCTTTGGAAGAATTGGAATTTGAGGAAACTGGCGTCACCCGGAAGGAACGATGGAAGGTCATGTGGGCTTCGATCATCGGGTATGCGATGGATGGACTGGATGTTTTGATCCTGTCCTTTGCCATGGCAGCGATCGTTGCGGAGTTTGGTCTGACGCTCGGGGAGGGCGGGCTGATCGCGACGTACACGCTGATCGGTACGGTCCTTGGCGGATATCTTTTCGGTGTCTTTGCGGATTACTTCGGTCGTGTGCATACCTTTGCACTGACCATCATCATTTTCTCGATCTTCACCGGGGCCTGCGCTTTTGCAGACAATGTCATGCATCTCAATATCCTTCGTTTCCTCGCAGGGCTCGGCCTTGGCGGGGAATACGGGATCGGAATGACGCTTGTCACGGAGACCTGGCCGGCAGCGAAGCGCGCGCGTGCTACGGCGGGCGTGGCGATGGGCTGGCAGGCGGGCGCTGTGCTCGCTGCGATCTTGGCGGCTGTCGTTCTTCCGGATTACGGCTGGAGAGGACTCTTCCTCGTGGGCGTCGTTCCGGCGCTGCTGGCGGCATGGGCGCGACATGGCTTGAAGGAACCACCGATGTGGCTGAAGCGTAAAGAGCTGAAGAAGCAGCTGAAGGCAAGAAAGGCGGCTGGAGAGACGCTGACGGCGGAAGAAGAGGAAGAGCTCGAGGAAGCAAGCAAGTTCCCTCTCGCGCATCTGTTCTCCAGCCTGTCGAAGACGGTGACCACGATTTCTCTCACCATCATGACGAGTGTGCAGAATTTCGGCTATTACGGCATTATGGTGTGGCTGCCGATGATCCTTCTGAAGGAGCACGGCCTTTCCACAAAGTCGATGTCCGGCTGGATGGTTGTCACGGTCATCGGTATGATCGCAGGCATTTATGTTTTCGGTTATCTCTCGGACCGTTTCGGCCGTAAGAAACCATACCTGCTCTTCTACGTGTGCGCAGCAGCGATGGTGTATGTGTATGTCAATCTGGGAACGCCGCTCCTCTTGCTCTTCGGCGGTGCGATGCTCGGCTTCTTCTGCAACGGCATGATGGCCGGCTATGGTACGCTGCTTTCTGAAAACTATACGACGGATGCGCGCTCGACGGCGCAGAATTTCATTTTCAATACAGGCCGTGCGGTCGGCGGTTTTGCCCCGGCGATCATTGGTGCGCTGGCACAGGCGAATGGCTTCTCTGCGGCTTTCGCTCTGCTGTCTTGCGTGTACCTCGCGGCAGCACTCAATGTCCTTTTCTTCATCAAGGATACCAAGGGTGTGGCGATCAAATAGTCGCTGGTGACTGGGCAATAAAAAAGACTCGTGAAATCTCACGAGTCTTTTTTATTGGCTTATATGTCTTATAACCCCAGCGCTTCTTCGCAGGTGGCTGGCATTTCCGGTACGGGCGTCTTGAACCATTTTTCATGGAGCTCATTCAGGGTACCCTTCTGTTTCAGGTCGGCGATGGCTTTATTGACCTGCTGCTGCAGTTCTTTGTTGTCTTTATTGAAGCCAAAGGCGAAGTACTGGACTTTGGAGTCCGGCACATCGACCACGCGGAAATTGTCCTTGCCGTCTGTCGCGACGAAGTAGTCTGCGGCAGGCTTGTCGAGGATGCCCGACTTCGCACCGCCTGCTTTGAGTTCCATCACGATATCTGATGCATGGTCGAAGCCACGGATCTTCATGCCCTTATCCTGGGCATAGTACGCGGCTGTCGTCCCCATCTGTACGGCGACTTCGGCGCCGTCCTGCATGTCTTCGACAGAGTGGATCGGGCTGTCTTTCGGGGTCACGACTGCGAGCTTCGTCGCATAGAAGGGGGCGGCGAAGAGGATCTTGCCGGCTCTTTCTTTCGTGGCTGTCATGCCGGAAGCCGTCATGTCGACTTCATGCGATTGCAGAGACGGGATGAGTCCGTCAAATGCAATGTTCTTGAATTCTACATCGCGGCCTAGTTCTTTCGCTACCGCGCGCACTACGTCGATCTCATAGCCGGTATAGTCTTTCCCATCTTTGGATTTAAATTCAAAAGGCACATACGTCGCATTCGTAGCCACTTTCAGCGGGGCTTTGCCCGATGCCGAGTCTGCCTTCTTCTCGCTGCCGCAACCGGATGCAAGTCCAAGTGCGAGCACGGCCGCTGCGGCCAGTGCCAATCCCTTTTTCCATGTTTTCATTCTTATCGCCTCTTCTAAAATGTATAATCATAAAATGATGTAGATATTATATAAAGTGGTATGCGATTTGTCCACGAGAAATCAAAAGGATATGCTTGGAGAAGCGACTGCGCCGCAGTATAAAGGCGGGCGATGCTCGAAGGTGAGCGGGTAGCAGGTTTCCCGTTTGAGTTTGTCTGATGGGAGCCGTTTGAACGAGAATGACAAAGATTTCTCGCTTCGCTCGAAATGACGATACGAGAGAGACTGATGTCTTCTAGTCTCTTAGTCTTCCCTGCACTTGAGATTCCTAATCCCTAGCTACCAGTCACTAGTCACGAGTCACTTGTCCCCCGTCTCCCATCGCGCCACTTCGATCTCTTTCCCGAAGGTGAAGGACCAGAGGTAGAGGTGCTTGACGTGTTTCCCCAGCAATTTCTCGGCGGATTCGCCGTAGACCTGGAGCTGGATCTTGTAATGGGCTTTCAGCTCTTCTTCGGTCATGGTGCGGTCGGTCTTGTAGTCGATGATGGTGAGGCCGTCTGCTTCTTCCACGAGGCAGTCCATGATGCCCTGCAGGAAGAGGGTCTCGCCCTCTTCGCACTGCGGGTAGAAGGAACGGGCGGGAAGGAGGATGGAGAAGGGCATTTCCTTCCTTACGGCAGCGGCTCTTCGCATCAAGGCGGCGAGGGGGCTTTGGGCAAAGGTGAGGAGGGCTTCTACGGGATTGCGATCTTTTCGATGGGAGAGGAGGACCTTCGTCTCCTCTTCGGTGAAGACGTGCTTATCAGAAAGGGCGCGGATGTATTTTCTGAGGGCGTCTTCGGTGGGGAAAAGGGCGGTGAAGTCGATCATTTCCATCGCCTTGTGCATGAGGGTGCCAAAGGAGGTGCCGCTATACAGGGGGGCGTCCTCGCTTAGGAAGGCGGGCGGCGTGCTGTAGTCAGCAGGAAGATCTTCTGTCTTTGCTACGCTCTCGAGGTCGCCTGCAAGGATAGAGGAGGCGTAGGGCGCATCGCCCCCGGCATATTCTGCCTCTTCGCGGAGCTTGACGGCGGCGGTGGCGGTGAGTTTGGCCGGGGTCGCTGTCGCACCGGGGAAGGCGTAGTGCCAGGTGAGCTGTCGGGAGAGCCAGTCAGGGACGGTTTCCGGAAGATGGGCGAGGAAGGCCTCTCTATCGAAGGCGGGGGATGTGTCCTTTTCTTCCTTCGCCGTTTCCGGCTTCTCACTCTCTTCGAGGAGGGCTTTCTCGCTTTCTGTGAGCAGGTCTTTCTGGGAGATGATGCGGAAATCAAAGTGGGAGTGATCGCCCGCAGCATCGCCTTGGAAGGAGGGGATCTTCTCGAGGCGGCTCCAGACAGGGGAGAGGTCTCTGTGGTGGAGTGCGGCGGGGAGGATCCAGTCCAGGTAGGAGCGGGCATGGGAGATGAGGTGCGAGGGGAGCGGGAGTGGCGTATCATTTCCGCTGCCGGCGAGCGGGGTTATGCAGGCAGCGAGGACTTTCTCCGCGTCCTTGACGGAAGCGGTGAGGTAGAGGGTATCGCGGGCACGGGTCATGGCGACGTAGAGGAGGCGTGCTTCTTCGGCACGGCTTTCACGCTCGGAGGCGGCGCGGACGGCGTACCAGTAGAGGGAGGGCCAGCGCAGGCGTCTTTCGATGTCGAAGTATTGGATACCGAGGCCGAGCCCTTTGTGGCAGAGGGCGATGCCGGTCATGTCCGAGGCATTGAAGTTTTTCGCGAGGTCGGCGAGAAAGACGACGGGGAATTCCAGTCCTTTGCTGCTGTGGATGGTCATGATACGGACGGCATCGGTAGAGACGGCGTCGGTCTTTGTCTGGAAACGGCCATCGCCCTTGAGCAGGCTCGACAGCTCTGTGAGGAAGGGGTAGAGACCGTTGTGCGTGCCTGTGTCGCGCGCGCGGGCGAGCTCATAGAAGGAAAGCAGGTGGGCGCGGCGGGCATGTCCGCCGGGAAGGCCGGAGACGTAGGTGAGGTAGTCGGTGTCCTCCCAGATCTCCTGAAGGAGTGGTGCGATGCCGCCTTGCACGGCATGCTCGCGCCATGTGCTAAAGTGGGTGAGGAAGGCGGACAGGGCGTCGGCCTTTTCTCTGGAGAGCAGGGGCGCGGCTTTTTCGAGGAGCGGGAAGAGATGGTCTGCCTCGTTTTCTTTCATGAGGAGACGGAGACGGGCGAGGTCTGTCTCCGTGAGCCCTACGAAGAAGGAGCGGAGCACGGCGGTGAGCGGCAGGTCCTGCAGCGGGTTATCCAGGATCTGAAGGAGAGCGATGAGTGTCTGTACTTCCAGATTCTTCACATAGTCATCGTCCCTAGAGGAGACGGCAGGGATGTGATGCTCCTTCAGGATCTTGAGCAGGGCGGGGCCTTTCGATGCGATGGAGCGGAGGAGGATCACGATGTCTCCATATCGGATAGGACGGAAGGTGCCGTCCTTATTCATCACCTGCCGTCCTTCTTGGATGAGGCTCTCGATATGGCTGGCGATGAGGCGGCCTTCGGCGTCGATCGTGGAGATCTCCTTGAGCTCGGGCCGGTCCGTCTCGGCGAGTTCGCTGCCATCGATGAGCTCGATCGTGACGCGGCCGCCGACGTAGTTTTCCGGGCGTGTTTCTTCGTATCGTCCCGGGTAGAGGGCTTCGGCGTCGCCGTAGGTGAGTTCCAGATTTTTCTCTGTCATGAGCTGCCGGAAAAGATAGTTGATGGAGGAGAGGACGGCGGCATCGCTTCGGAAGTTGCGGTTCAGGTCGATGCGCTGGCCGCCTTCCCCGTCTTTCAGGAAGCGGTGGTACTTGGAAAGGAAGATCGTGGGGTCGGCCTGCCTGAAGCGGTAGATGCTCTGCTTGATGTCGCCGACAAGGAAACGGTTATGCCCGTTCGAGAGGAGGGTGGTGATGAGCTCTTGAATGCCATTCGTATCCTGATACTCATCGATCATGACTTCCTTGTAGTTTCTTCGGATGGAGAGTGCGGCTTCGGAGGGGAAGTTTTCGGCGTGCTCGGGGGTGAAGGCAGGATCTTTTGTATCGAGCAGAAGGGAGAGCGTATAATGCTCGAGGTCATTGAATTCCATCACGCCCTCTTGTTTCTTCCTTGCCAGGTAGCTGCGTCCGAAGTCGAGCGCAAGCGCGGAGAGGACTTTGACTTCCGGGGCCATGGCGCGGGTCTCTTTAATCCATTGCGAGGGCGTAATGGAGAGAAAGGGGAGGAGCTTTTTCTTATAGGTATCTTTGGCCATGTCGCGAAGAGTTTTGATCGCTTCCGCTTCCGGAGATCTGTTGAAATCCGTGGACTTGATGCCGTAGGCTTTGGCTTTGGCAGCGGAGAGGCCCGGCATTTTTTTCGGGGTAAAGGAGGGCATGGCGTAGAGTGCCTGCCAGGTGGTGACTTGGGCGAGGGAGGAGAAGAAGGCGTACTCTTGGCTGAGCGTCTCGCCGTAGACATCGCGCGCGATGGGATGCAGATCCAGCAGGGAGAAGCTCTGCCGGTAGAGGCCTGAGATCTTTCCGGCGGTGTCGATGAGCTCGGATAGGATGGGCTGCGTCCATGGGAGGGTGTCGAGCGTGGCATCCCCCTGGATCTCATAGGCGGAAGGGAGGCGCGTGAGCCAGACGTCCGGGAAGGGCATGGAGGAGGCGTAGCGGTGCATGCGCAGGATCATCTGGCGCAGGGCCTGGTCCTGATGGCCGCTTGCAAAGAGGTCGCAGGTGGTGAGGAAATCAGGATCTCCCTTCTCATACCAGCGCTCGAGGACTTCTGTCAGTACATCGTCGGCGAGAATGCGCGCATCATTTTCATCGGCCATGATGCGTGTCTTCGGGTCAAGATCGAGCAGGTAGAAATATTGACGCACGAGGGACTGGAAGAAGGCGTCCAGTGTGGAGATCTGCGCGCTCGAAAGGAGCGAGATCTGTCGCTCCAGATGGCGGACGAGCGGGAGGTCCTTGGCGGCATCTGCGGCCTCGAGCTCACGGGTGAGAGAGGCGGAAATGCGGGACTTCATCTCGCTGGCTGCGGCTTTTGTGAAGGTCAGCACCAGGAGCTCATGGATGCCTGTGTGACTTTCAGGGTCTGCCGCGAGGCGGGTGATGCGTTCCGTCAGGACGGCGGTCTTTCCGCTGCCCGCGGCGGCGGATAAGAGGAGGTTTTTATTTCGGATGCGCAGGGCCTCTTCCTGCTGGGGTGTCCAACTCATGATGACTCCTTTTTCTAATGAGGAATGCTGGTGCGGCGCATAAAAATCATGAAGCGCCGCGCTAACGGTTTTCTCGTATCGCAAACCTAAGGAAACGCTGATTAAATCGCAGAGTCAGCTTCTACAAGAATTTTTATACATAGCTTCGTCATAGCCTTCCTTAAATAGCTCGTCCCTAGCTACCAGTCTCCTAGTCTCTAGTCTCCCAGTCCCTAGTCACTCTTTCGCGCGTTCTTCCAGCTCTTTTTTCAGCGTGCTGTCGCTGGGTAGGCGCACATAGTCGTAATTCTCTTCCGCTCGGTCAGGGTCGAAGCGGCAGATGGTGTGGTAGGGGCAGTAGCTGCAGGGAGTGACGCCCTTATAGCTGGCAGGGCAGATGGAGATGTCGCCTGCGATCATGCGGCTATGGAGGGAGAGGATGTTTTTTCTGACAATAGTAAGGAGGGCGGAGAATTGCTCCTGCGTCAGGGCAGAAGCAGATCCCTTGTGGAGGCTGCCGTCGTTGGTGAATCTCACGGGCAGGCAGGAGTCGCTTTCGCCGGCGTCCTTGTCGAGGGACTTTAGGAGGGATGGATCTGCGAGGACGTAGCCGGAGGCGTGATTCTTTTCAGAAAGGTTGACGTTTCCATTCGGCGGGACCTGCTCGACCTTGGTGACATTGCCCGACAGGTAGATATACATGAGCGCGGCAGGGAGAAGCTGCTCTTCGGGATGTTCCTGCTCGACGGCGAGAAGGTAGGTGAGGAGCTGGAGCTTCAGTCCGGCGACGATCTCTGCGAGCGTGGCTTCGGTATGGCCGGTCTTGTAGTCAAAGATGGCGACGGCATTGTCCTTTACATCGAAGCGGTCGATCTTTCCTGAAATGGTGAGTGTCTCGCCATCTTCCTTGGCAAGGTGGAAAAAGAAGGCTTTCTCAAGGTCTTTGGTATCGAATTCGCTTCGCCGGCTCCACGAGCGAAGGAAGGTGAGCGTTTCCCGGAAGGTGCGGTCGAGGCTTCTTTTCGTGTAGCGGGAGGTGGCATCGGAGGAGAGGATGCCGTACTTCATCTTTTCGGAGAGGGCGCCTGCGATGGTGGAGGAGATCTCGCGGATGTCATCATCACTGGCGTCGCGCCACTGCCTTTTTTGCAGGGTGAGTGTGCTGCCGAACTGGTGAAGACCTGCGTGAAGGTAGTTGCCAAGGTCCAGGCTTTGGATCTCTCCTTCATCACGGGCTTCCAGTGCCAGGCCGTACTGGAGGAAATACTTGTAGGGGCAGCTGCGATAGGTCTCCAGACGTGTCATGGAGCTTACGTAGCGCCCGCCGGGCTGGAAGAGGGCGCGGGCGAGTTCTTGCGGCAGGGCGTCGGGGGTATTGCTGTAGGAGAGGGCGCGAAGCTTTTCAGAAAGGATGCGCTGCCAGTGGGGACTTGCCATCGCCCAGCGGGCGAGTGCGAGCCAGGGGGAGGTGCTTTCAGGCAGGCCTTCCTGCAGAAGGCGGGGAAGGAGCGAGAGGGCTTCCTCTGGGTTGGCAAAGAAGCTGTGGTCGGGATCTTTCAGCGTGGGAGCGTGAGCGGCGGCGCATTCTGAGCTGTAGCCGAGCTTGGAAAGCTGGAGGGCGAGGAAGGAGGGCTCGCATTCTTTTCCGTCACTTCCGAGCGATGGGGAGGTGAGGTAGAGCGCATCGGAGGCGCGGGTGAGGGCGAGATAGACGAAGAACTGCTCCTGATGGATCATCTGCATGAGATCATTCCCGAAGGTGAGCTGACTGTTTTCAGAGAGAGCTTGCTTTTCCCATGCGGAGAAGAAGCCGCTCTCTTCGACGCGTTTGGGGAATTCGCCTTCGATCACGCCGGGGATGAAGACGACCTTCGCTTCCATCGCATAGCCGCGGTCCATGCCTGTCACGGTCACATGGTCGAGTGTCGGAGGGATGGTGGAATAGGTGAGGGCAGAGAGACCGTCTTCGAAGAGGGCGCGGAAATCTTCCGCTGTCATCGCCTCATCCCCTGCGACGTGGACGATCTCATCCAGAAGGCCCAGTACCTTCTTCCAGACCTGCAGGTGGGGGCGAAGGCCTGTCTTTTCAAAGGCGGCTTCATCCCATGCCGACAGGGTGTGAGGCACCTTCTCGCTGAGGAGAAAGCGGTAGAGTATGGTCGCGCGGTCTTTGGCGGAGACAGCGGATCTCCACGCTTCGGAAAGCGGATCGAGAAGGGAGGTGAGGCGCGTGCGCCATTCATTTACGCGGCGGCGCTCGGTGAGTTCGGCCTCGGACAGCGGCGGGGGCGTCTCATCGAGATCGCGGCAGCTGCGCTGCTCCCAGCTGTCATGCCATTGCCAGGGCCGGATGCGGCGGGAAAGGACGTAGTTTTCCAGTCGGTCGATCTCTTCCTGGGAGAATTGAGGCAGGAGCGAGGTCTTCAAAAGACGAAAGAGGGTGAGACGCTGCCAGCCTGCGTTTCTTCTGCCTGTTTCCTTTGCGAGAAACTGCAGCAGGAAGGAGGTGAGCATCACGAGCGGGTGGTTATTCATGGGATGCTTCTCATCGATGAAGCCGGGGATGCCGTAAGTGGCAAAGGAGCGGGTAAAGAGGTCGCTGTAGTTTTCTGGCGTACGCGAGAGGACGAGGATGTCACGGTAGCGAAGGCCCTTGTCTCGGACGAGCGATGTGATGGTGCGTGAAATGAGATCCACTTCTTCCTTCGGGCTTTCTGCGGTGATGAGGTGGAGCCCCTCCTTCGTGCGCCCATCCTCCGGGCGGGGGCGTGCGTGGCGTTCAAAGAAATGGCGTGCCATGAGAGAAAGGTCGCTGGTGCGGAAGCGTTTTTCTTCCGTGAGCACGATGGAGGAGGAATGGCGGATCGCGCCCTGCAGCTGGCTGTAGAGCTGATACGGCCTGGCGAAGTTTGGATTTTCCGCCGCCTCTTTCGGACTGTCCATCTGCAGTGTCATGGTGACTTCCTCGGCTGTGTGAACGAGCGCGGACACGATGCGGATCTTCTGCGGCGCCATGCCGTTGAAGCCATCGATCCAGATGTGGGAGCCACGGAGCTTCTCTGACTTGGGGATCTCCCGTGCGAGAAGGTCGAAGAGGCTCCCTTCATAAGCAAAATGCATACGCAGATAGTCGTGGTACGCTTTATATAAGAGGGAGAGGTCAGCGAGCTTTTTCCCCAGCGGTGTCTCGCCTTCCCGCTTCGAGGCGGCAAGGAGGTCGTCTTCTGTGACGAGAAACATGTCGAGCTGATGGAAGAAGGCGGTCAGCTTCTCTGAGAAATGCGGCTGTGATGCAGCACGGAGGATCACCTGCAGCTCGTCCTTGTGTGCATCCAGAAGGCGGCGCAGGATGATCTGCTGGCCCAGCGGCGAAAGGGCATCGGCGACCGGCGAGTGCAGCTCTTGAAAAACGCGGTAGGCGAGGCGCGAGAAGCCGCACACCGTCACATCGATGAAGCCGGCGCCGGGGAAGGACTTGGCGAGCAGGTACTCCGCTGTGTAGGTGCCCTGATCGGGGACAAGAAGGTAGGCGCGGCCGCCCGGTGTTTTTTTCAGATAGTCTTGGATCTCGCGGCAGCAGCGGGTGGTCTTTCCCGTGCCGGCGCGGCCGAAAATAAAATGCAGGCTCATAGGAGACTCCTTTGGATGTGAAGGACTAGTGGCTAGGGATTAGGGATTAGAAGCGCCAAGTGACTGATGACTGGTAGCTAGGGATTAGGACTTAGAAGTGTCACGTGACCGGTGACTCGTAACTGGGAGGCTAAGAGACTAGGAGACATCTGACATCTGACGTCTAACGTCTCAAGCGGGCATCGCCCATATATACTCGCGGCGAAGCCGCTTCCTCAACCCTGAACCCTTAAACCCTTAAACCCAATCCCCTTTCATATGTTATAATACTAAGATTATTTTATAAGAAAAACAAGGAGAACAAACGAATGGGGGAAAAACTATGGACCCGTGAGTTCATCGGTATGGGTCTCACGAATTTTTTTTATTTCATGTCACAGTACATCATGATCGCGGCGTTGCCGGTCTACATCATGGATGATCTGGGGCTCGGCGAGTGGGAGGCAGGGATGGCGATGACCTGCTTTCAGATCGGCACGGTGGTATCCCGCCCGATCGCAGGGCGTGTGATCGATGCGGTGAATAAGCAGCTGTTGCTCCTCATCGTCTCTGTGCTGCTCTTTTTCCTGATGGCAGGCTTTCTCCTCGCGTATCGGTTTGAGATCGCGCTTTCGCTGCGACTCATTCACGGGATCGTCTTCGCACTGGGGACGACGGCTTCGGCAGCGATGGCGGCGCTCGTGCTTCCTACTAGGCGGAAGGGAGAGGGGATCGGCTATTTCGCGGTTTCAGGAAATATGGCGATGGTCGTGGGGCCTTTGGTGGGGCTCATCCTCATCGAGCATTTCGGCGCGTCGGTGCTGTTTCTCTTCCTTTCTTTGATGGCTGCGTGTGCGATCGTTTCCGGAAACGGGAAACGGCTGCCCGCGTGCGTGGTATGTCCTTCGGGAGAAACGCACCGCGGATTTCATTTTTCGGATTTCTTTGAAAAGAAGGCGCTTCCGGCGGTCATTCTGGGCGGGCTTGTCTTTTTTGCCTACGGTGGTGTGCTGACATTCATTCCCATGTACACGAGAAGCCTTGGTATAGGCTCTTACACGAGTCTCTTCTTCCTCGTCTTTGCACTCGTCATCGTCGTGTCCCGTCCGTTTGTCGGCTACCTCTTCGATCACCATGGCTCGGACTATACGGTGTATCCGGGCTTCCTTTTCTTCTCGGCGGGCTTTCTCCTCTTCTCGCAGGTCGAGGGGCCTTTCCTCCTGCTCCTCTCCGCGGCGGTGCTGGGGATCGGCTTCGGCGCGCTGGCGCCTGCCTTCCAGACCATCGCTGTCAGCAGCGCCCCTTCTTCCCGCGCGGGTGTCGCGACGTCGACCTATTTCTGGTCGCTGGATATCAGTGTGGGCTTTGCGGCGGCCTTCCTCGGGCTTTTTGCAGAGGCTTTCGGCTATTCTTTCATGTATGGCGGCATCTGTCTCGCCTCTTCGCTTGCCGGAGCGGTGTATTATTTCGTATGGAGAAGGGGAAAACAAATGAGGAATGAGAAATGAGAAATGAAGGTGGCGGCTTCGCCGAGATCAATGACGAGTCGCATCTGTTCTGGCATTCGTTATCTCACATACGACGTTTCTCGTCGCTCAGGATGACGAAATGCGCCGTACCACTCCCGCCAAGCCCTCTGAACCTGTAGAACCCGCCCCCCTCTTTTACAAACAATCAAGGGGCAGCACGCCCCCGAGGCTAACCTTCGAACCTCTTCTCCCCATCAAAAAGGCGTTGTGAAATAACGATCATCTCATTTTCGGTTTCAAGCTGCCGCGGGGACTTGCAGCTCTCATAGGAGTAACCGGGAAACCTTAT
>DLZS01000007.1:10853-17514 GCA_003447275.1 Dialister sp. | reverse complement strand
AGCGCAGCCGAGGGATCTTTCTTGCACTACGGTCAGTATCACATAGGCAATGGCAGGGAAACGACGCCTTGGTGCGAACTATTTAAGGAAGATGATGACGAAGCTATGTATAAAAATCCATATGAAATCCGACTCTGCGATTGAATCAGCGTTTCCTTAGGTATTTCTGCTTCCACACATTCTTTGTTTATCGGTCTGCAAGGAAGATTTCTCGCTTCGCTCGAAATGACGATACGGGAGTCTGATGTCTCCTAGTCTTCTAGTCTCCTAGTCACCAGTCACTAATCCCTGGCTACTCATCCCTGCTTTCACACTTCGGGGTTCGGGGTTGTGGTAGCGGCTTCGCTGCAAAATAGAAAAGGCGATGCCCGAAGGTCACTGAAATACTGCCTTCGGGCATCGCCACTATTTATACTCTGCGGCGCTTCTATATGGTTATGCGCCGCACCCCTGAACCTTGAACACAGAGTTGAGTAGCTAGGGATTAGGGATTAGGAGCGCCGAGTGACTAGTGACTGGTGACTAGTGACTTAAATACTACCTTCGGGCATCGCCCCATTTATACATCGCGGCGCTTCTATATTTTTATGCGCCGCACCACACCCCTGAACCTTGAACCCTGAACCTTGAACCTCAAACCCTTAATAATTGACAAATACCTCGATATTCTGTCTGCCGAAGTTATAGCAGTCCTCGAAAGACTCCATGCAGAGGTCGATGCGGTTACCGACGATCGCACCGCCGGTATCAGCTGCGACAGCATGGCCATAGTTCGGGATGAATACATTTGTACCGAGCGGAATGACGGAAGGATCGACCGCCACCGTGCCGTGACCGGCCTGTGTGCCCGTCGCGGTGATCCCGCTGCCACCTCCATCGCTCGGATGATATGCGCTCGCATGCATATTGGCGACCCAGCCCATCGTCCCTTCTGCTTTACCGGTCTTCATTATGCCCGGCGTGCCATCAGAGAGAACTTTGGCATGCGCGATGACCGTCTTCACGACCTTGCCGCCGGAGATGAATTCATCGATCTCCACTTCCCGTTCGCCGGGGATCCCCTCCTGGACGACAACCTCCTGATCCTCCCCGAGGCTTCCATCGTACCACTTATTATAGTGGATCGGCATCGCCTCCTTGCGGAAGACCTTCCGCGCGGTATACGGGACGACGTGGATCTGCATGCCTTCCTTCACCTGCATCAGACCATCTTCGATCGGCATCATCTTCTTCCAGTCGAAGCCCGCGTCATTCACCACGCCCTGCACGGTCTGCTGCGTCGTATAGACGACCTTTTTCTTGCCATTCGCAATGATGGAAACAGGCACTGCCCGCTCCACCACGATGACCGCGCCGTCCGAGACCTCCTTCGTGCTTGTCCAGAATGTGTCATACGCCTTCAGTGATACATTGAGATCGCTTAATACATTCTTGAAATTGGAGGCTGCTGTAGAAATGACCTGCTTGTGAGCCCCATCATATACGGTAACAGTCTTCGCAGGACTTGCGCCCAGAAAATCCAAAGATGCTGCCGCAAGATCCACCTGGCTTCCCAAGGCAGCCGCCGCCAATATACATGCTAATACTTTTTTCGCTTTATTCATCGTTGAAGGTTTCATAAATGCATCTCCTATGGCCGTTATTCTACCATAGAGAGACTTTTTGTCAATTTTTCTGATGTTGACAATAATAGAAGCTCACATTTATTCCGTATCCATCGGATATTTTCTGCATATCCTCCAGTATACATCGCACACTATTCTTTGCTGCGCTTTTTGTCATATCACTGTTTTTATCCGATACTATCGAGTATTATTTATTGAATTAATTGTCAATCTTGTATCCCTCCAATAGACATTTGAGGATTATTAACGAATTATGAATCGCTCTATCTCCCATGTTATCGTTTCTTTCGCATTTTATGCATTTCACTTTCCACCTGATTGTCAACCTTGAGCCAGTCCCATATCTCATCCGAGATAGCCCAACTTTGTCCCATCTTTGACCTTTCGTTCTTCTCATTTTTTCGTAAAGTGGGAAATTTGCCCACCAAAATCCTTGAAATTTACAATTCTTTCCCAAAAAGAGAAGATGGCGGAAGGAAAAGTGGATAATAGAGGATCGGCTTTCGGATCAGACGCACAGCCTGATCCCCCCACAGATCCCGGTGGCGGCGGCTTCGCAGCAGGATACAGTTTGGCACTGCTTTGCCGTTTGCGGTATGGGAGGCTTTCCGTTTGATCTTCCTGACCCCCATCTCCTGACGAAGAAAAACGACCCTCTCTTTTGCTCGAAAGGTTCGTGCGCTCCGCGCTGTCATTTGGCATCAGATGCCCGGGCTTTCCCAGTCGGCAAAGAAAAAAGCCGAAGCATTCGCTTCGACTTTTTCTTTCCCTCTTTACTTTTCTTTTTTTCCAAAGACAGGCATGTAGGGTTCCATTTTCTGCGCGAGGGTCATTTCATCTTCGCGGTCACGCTTCTCCGCGATACGCTGGAATTCGGCCTGTGCGCCCACTTTATCAATAGGTGCGATTTCCTTTTTCCACATGCCATCGGACTGCATGATATGCGCTTTCTGGTTGTCCGCGAGCTCCATATTGACCATGTCCTTCAAGCGGCGGCAGAGATCGGCGTCACGCACAGGGATCATGAGTTCGACGCGGTCATTGAGGTTTCTCGGCATCCAGTCCGCGCTGCTGATATACAGCTCTTCACGGCCGCCATTGGCGAACCAGATGACACGGCTGTGTTCCAGGAAGCGGCCGACGAGGCTTCTGACGGTGATGTTGTCGCTGACGCCGGGGATGCCCGGAATGAGGACGCAGATGCCGCGGACGATGAGCTCGATCCTGACGCCTGCCTGAGAGGCTTCATAGAGCTTATCAATGATTTCCTTATCGAGGAGGGAATTCATCTTGGCGACCATGTGTGCGTGCTCTCCCTGCTTGGCGAAGGCGATCTCGCGGTCGATGAGCGCCATGCAGCGCTGGCGGAGATTGATCGGCGCGACGATGAAGGAGTCCCACAGCGGCGGATCAGAGTAGCCAGAGAGCAGGTTGAAGAAGGCAGAAGCATCACTGCCGAACTGGTCATTGCAGGTGAAGACGCCGAGGTCAGTGTAGAGCTTCGCGGTGGATGCATTGTAGTTGCCGGTCGCGACATGGACGTAGCGACGGATGCCGTCCTTTTCGCGGCGGATGACGAGCGTACACTTCGAGTGCGTCTTGAGCCCGACAAGGCCATAGATGACATGTGCGCCTGCTTTTTCAAGGCGGCGGGCCATCAGGATGTTATTCGCTTCATCGAAGCGCGCCTTGACTTCCATGAGGACAGTGACTTGCTTGCCGTTCTGCGCTGCTTTTTCGAGCGCCTGAATGATCGGAGAGGAAGAAGCCACGCGGTAGAGGGTCTGCTTGATGGCAAGGACGTCGGGGTCAGCTGCTGCCGAGGCGACGAAATTGACGACCGAGTCTTCAAAGGATTCGTAGGGCAGATGCACGAGGAGATCTTTCTCACGGATCATCTCGAAAATATTCTTCCGACCATCCTTTTCAAGCTGGATCATGGACCAGGGGCGATGCGGATGTGCTTCCGGATAGCGGAGACGGTCGTAGCCCTTGATGCCGCAGAAGGAAAAGAACATCGTCATATCGAGCGAGCCGTCGATTTCATACAGATCCTCTTTCGCGAGGTGCATCTCCTGCGTCATGAAGCGCTGCATGAAGCGGCTGGTGCCTGCTTCGAATTCAATGCGCACGGCCTCCCCGCGCTGGCGTTTTTTCAGCTGGCGCTCCACCTCGACGACGAGATCCTGCGCATCTTCTTCATCGATGGCAAGATCCGCGTCACGCGTGATGCGGAAAGGATGTGCCTCCAGAAGGTCGTAGCCGATGAAGAAACGAGACGCAAAGTGACGGATGACCTGTTCCAAGAGGACGAAGTCATGGCGTCCCTTCTTTTCCGTATCATCCGGCAGGCGGACGATACGGGGAAGCACCGATGGCACCGGTACGATCGCCGTCTTCACATCGATATCATTTTCCTCATCCAGCGAAAGGTCACACTCGTTCCTTTCGAGCAGCATCGCGATATTCAGGCTCTTCGATGCGAGGAAGGGGAACGGATGCGACGAGTCGACGGCCATCGGCGTGACGACGGGGAAGACCTGCCGCTCGAAGTAGTCCTCCATCCATTTCTTCTGCGCGTCTGTCGCATCTTCCGGATGGATGAAGTAGAGCCCTTCCGTGCGAAGCTCCGACAGGATCATATGAAGGAAACGGTACTGGCGCGCAACGAGCTTCTGGCAGGTGTCGGAAATCTGCTCAAGCTGTTCCTCCGGTGTCATATGGGCGATGTCACGGCGCTTCACACCATTTTCCTTCTGGTGCTTCAGCCCCGCCACGCGGATCATGAAGAATTCATCCAGATTCGAACTCGTGATCGCCAGGAATTTCAATTTTTCCAGCAGGGGATTGTTCGGATCCACCGCCTCCTGCAGTACGCGGCGATTGAACTGCAGCCACGACAGCTCGCGGTTCAGATAATAATGCTGATGTCTATCCTGCACGTCCATAGTTACCTCCGCTCCAATTTGGCTTCCATGCCAAATACCGTTTCAAACATTGTCTTTTCTTTATTAAACAGCCATGTCTCCAGAGCCGTATCCTCACTCGATTCATACTCGATGACAAGCGCATCCCCCGAGATATGGGCCGAAAGATCTTTCAGCTTCTGCTTCCTCGACATATCCATCGCACGGACAAGACGGAAGATGGATATCAGCTTCAGCGCCGTCATCTTCGACTCATCCGACAGGATACGGAATGGCTCATCATCATCATTCGGGATCCCCTTGTGATCATAGTAGACGATGCACGCCACGATATCCTTCTCGCGGTCGGAAATCCCAAAAATATCCGTCCCGCGGATCATATTCCACGCCTGCATGGACGAGCCCAGAAGATTCACATACTTCCCGATCTGGTACAGGATGATCGCCATGCGAAGCAGGAATTCATCCCGGTCATTGAGCCCGTTTCCGCGGTCAAAAGCACGGACGATCCCATTGCTGTAAAGCTCCATCGCCTTCGCATGCGCCGGTTCGTAGTAATAGTCCGCCGCGATCGAGCGCGTCAGCTCCAGATTCTGCGCACGCATGTACGCAAGCGCCGGATCATTCGTCTTCTGCGCCCCATAGAAGAGCGCCGCCGACCGCACGAAAGTCATCCCCATCATGACCACATGCTTCACGGGGATCGCATTCAGGATTTCCTGATAAATATGCAGCGTCGGCGAGACAGTGAGCGCCCACGCCTCACTGATATGATACTTCTGCATGATCATCGAAGTGGAGAATTTCCCCACCTCATCATACACCTTGCCGAATTCCTGTGGCTTCACCTCCGCGATATCCAGTCGGTCAAGGTCATGGTGCAACAGCATCGCGACGATCCTCGCCTCGCGTCCCGAGAGAACGACCGTATCGATATCATACTTTCTGATCGATACCCAGAGCGGCTCCATGATCGCATGGATGTACTCCGCCAGCGCTTCCGGGAAATAGCGCGACTCACGCTGGTTCGTCGTGAACGTCTCCAAAAGGCGGAGCGTCCCGATGTGTACATTGTGCTGGTAGCAGAGCGAGCCCTTCTCCCACACCGTCAGCCCCACGCACCCCGACGTGATGTCGACGAAGAGGAAATTCTTCCCCAGACGCTCATTCGCCGCCCGGTTATACTGCTTCAGCTGGTAGGAAAGGCCGAAATGCTTGAAATAGATCTCCTGCGGCATGTCCACGACCTGCACATTGAATCCCGTCTTGACACGGATCAGATCCAGGATCGAGCGGCAGTTATCCGCCTCACGGAAAACCGCCGTCGCATACGCCGCATATACCTTCACCTGATAATCCGACAACAGCTGCTTCAAGCCATTCAGCATGCGGCAGAGCTTCCGGATCGAAGCGAAAGACAGATTCTTATGATTGAATACCTCTTCCCCAAAGTTCGTATCCTTCCTCACGGACTCGATGACACGGACTTCATTGACATTCTTGTACTCCACGATGCGAAGAGACAGATTCGACGAGCCGATGTGAATGATACCGTAAATGAGCGGCTTTTGTTCCGACATAAGTGGCCCTCCTTTTATAAACAGCGGGTATCTTGTAATCCCATATATCCATAAAAATGAAACGTAAAAGTTAGGAGTGAGGAGTGAGAAGTGGTGGTGCGGCGCAGAAAATAATGAAGCGCCGCAGAGTTTTGATAGCACTTCGCGCCGCCGTCATCTCGAGCGTAGCCGAGAGATCTTCCTTGCAGAACGATCAGTGTACCAATTGCGCTATTTCAATCACCGCTTGCTCCTAATCCCCACCCCCTAATCCCTAGCCGCCACCTTCATTTCTCCTTCAAGCGAAGCGTCAGCGTTAGCCCGTGGGGCGTGCCGGGCTGGTGTGCTATGAAACAGGTCACACGCAGAAGCATACCTTTTAATGATAGCCCACTCCCGTAAAAAGCAGGTAAACAGCGGGCAAAGTTTCTCTTTATAATTATACCATGACTTATATGCATAGCGGAGCACAGGGAGCCCTTCCCGTTAAAGGAAATTCTGATAGTATGGTATGGAAAAAACGTAGAATCACGAAATTATATATAAAAGT
>DLZS01000007.1:8677-10595 GCA_003447275.1 Dialister sp. | reverse complement strand
ACTTTTATATATAATTTCGTGATGCATGGCAAATAGCACGCAAAAAGAGGGAAACCTGTCAAGGCTTCCCTCTTTTTTATGCACTACCCTAAATAGAGATTTCAATCCCAGAATAGTCCTTATCTTCATTAGAATGAAGTTTTACTTGCTTCACACCGCCGCTGCCAGTCGTTCCACTTGAGCCAGAGTCACCACTCTCTCCATGATCCCCAAACTGAAATGGATTCCAGTAAAATGAGCAATTCCACACATTTGACCAGATATGTTTGGCTACAATACTTCCTTCAAAAGCCACTTTATGATAGTAGCGAACACACCCGTTCGGCGCATATATGATCGCTTTGAATCGATCATGCATTTCATTTGCATAGACATTGACATTCCCATGAAGTGAAATGATCGTCATATTAGTCCAACTCGTATTACAATTCTCTCGATTCACAGTGATATCACCATCGGTAATAATAATCTTGTACTGTTTATGGTTTTCACTAAAACCACTCCCTGAACCCGCAGAATCGTAGTGACCATCTGTATCTAGATATATGCTTTCTTCTCCAGATTTACATGATGACTCATCCTTTCGATACAATCCGCCAGTTGGAGAAAATTCATTTCTATATTTTTCCACATACTGATAGACTTTCTCTACGGATGAATTGTCCTTTTCCATTGCAATATTAATCTTATCCACGTATGTATTCGAGGCCAAAACGTCTTGTCCCTGACTAGTTCCATCATAATAACCAAAACGATTAAAATGAACCCACAATCCAGGATCTTGATGTCCTGGTGGCGGATTATAGATAAATGGGTCATTCCTATTTGGCGGATCTCGTGGGCGTAACATTGTATCATTATTGTAAAATCCATTATCCTTTGGTCCAGTATTATCTTCATGCTCCCAGTCAACGATTCTGCGATTTGACCATAGTTCTAAGTCCGTTTTGGCGGAAGAGCTAAATGCCCCTTTCTCAATGAAAACAGAACGCTTATCCCCACTATTATTATGATCAATACTAATCGGTCCATTACTATGTATCTTGCCATGAATATACACATTATCGCTATTGATATAAATGGCATTCTTATTCAAAACCCCTGGGTTATCAACAGGTCCGCTATATCCAGCCACCATAGTAAATCCGAAAACCCCTGGATCACCTGTAATCGGACTATCAGGCACAAGACGCGCTGTCGCCTCTACACTAACTGGAATCTTCTGCAATCCCAAAATTCTCATAAACGTCGTATCTACATTCTGTGATACATAGAGAGAAAGGAGAACCCCCTTCGTCTCATCAGTTCCATCGCCATACACGCGCTTGGTAATCTTATCAATTTTATAGTTATCCCTCATAGCAGTGTCGGCATATAAATTCGCCTCTAGGTACGTATGCGCCACCGTCTTGAGGTCAGTCACATCATCCTTGTCATACACATACGCCGCCGCAAGCACCGCCGCATCCGCCGCCTTCTGCAGGCGCGCGTGACGGGCAAAGCCATTCCCAAGATCCACCGCGAGCCCTGCGCAGCCGAAAAGGATCGGGATCAATATCGCGAAAAAGACCATGTACGCCCCGCGCTCATTCTTGATGCGGGAAAGCAGTCGATTCAAAGAAGTCATAGTATCACCTCATAGCGAAGCAATAAAAAATGAAAAATGCGAAATGAGGAATGAGGAATGAGGAATGAGGAATGATGGGGCAACGCGCAAAAGCAAAAGCGCCGCGAAGTTTTATATAATGACAGCGA
This sequence comes from Dialister sp., assembly GCA_003447275.1. Classification (GTDB taxonomy): domain Bacteria; phylum Bacillota; class Negativicutes; order Veillonellales; family Dialisteraceae; genus Dialister. Next base: position 8,840 of record DLZS01000007.1, on the reverse strand, counting down.
TTTCCGAGATGCAATTCCAGCCACTCGTATAGCGATTTGTTAACTTCTGGACTTAGTGAGAAGTGATGGAATATCTTGGCTCCCCGATGGGGTAATGCTATTAAGTTAAGGAAATCGTTAGCTACGTAACGTCTTGCTTCCCCCTTCGGGGGAAGTGCCGAAG
>DLZS01000007.1:0-8407 GCA_003447275.1 Dialister sp. | reverse complement strand
GAGCCAAGAACGTTCTGCCGCTTACCTTAATGGCATTACCCGATGGGGAGAGGGGGCTGCGACGCTCATTCTGACTGCATTTGTATGTCGATTGAAAGACCTCTTCATCGAAATACGCAATGCCAGCCACCAGTTACCAGTCACGAAAAAGCATATTCGCCATTAGTATACCATAATCCCCCTAGAAATTTGAAATGAAAAGCCGCACGCAAAAACGCCCGCCGGACGGCGGACGTTTTCATTGATCAGAGGAAATGGTGACTGGTGACTAAGGATAGCGACCAGCGCGCGGAATGCGGGCATCGCCGTTTACAAAAATCGACACGGAGCGTCGCTCGGGTGCTCTCATAAACGACGTACTTGAGACGCATTCCCCCGCTCTCTTTCATACCGCCAGTGCCCTATCCGCCCCTTCGGGGTACCTTCCCCTCGAGGGGAAGGCGATTCCTGCTCAGCGGCGAAACCGCCACCTTAATTCCTCATTCCTAATTCCTCATTTAATTCCCTTCCAGTCTCGCTACGCCGAGCGGCGGGCTTTCAAGGAAGGTGACTTTCGGATTTCTCTGAGCGAGCCAGCCGGCCTGCCATGCATTCGGCAGGAGGTAGACAGGACGCTCGCGGCGGTCATAGACGACCATCGCATTGTCGATGCCAATAAGCTCTTCCGGCGGGACATCCCCTTCTGTCCAGCGGGCTGCGGTGTAGGAGAGCGGTTCCAGATTCACATGGACATTATATTCATTTTCCAGCCGGTACTTCATGACTTCGAACTGCAGCTGGCCGACAGCACCGATGATGAAAGACTCCATGACGTAAGGCTGCTTGTAGACCTGGATCGCCCCTTCCTGCGCGAGCTGGGAGACACCATTCAGGAACTGCTTTCTCTTCATGCTGCTTTCCGGAGACAGACGGGCGAAAAGCTCCGGCGGGAAGACCGGAAAATCAATGAAGGTGACCGGATGCTTCTTCTCGCAGACGGTATCGCCGACACCGAGCTCACCGGTATCGAAAAGACCGATGATGTCGCCCGGGTAGGCCTTTTCGACCGTCTGTCTTTCCGTCGCGAGGAACTGCTGCGGCTGGGAGAGACGGAGCATCTTGCCGCTCTGGCGATGCAGGACGGTGATGCCTTTCTCGAAGACGCCCGAGCAGATACGCATGAAAGCGACACGATCATGATGCTTCGGGTCCATATTTGCCTGGATCTTGAAAATGAAGCCGGAGAACGCTGGATCTTCCGGCTCGATGGTGCCTTCCAGCGTCTTTCTCGCTTCCGGCGGCGGCGCAAGCTCGAGATATTTCTCCAGAAATGGCTGTACGCCGAAATTCGTCATAGCCGATCCGAAGAACATCGGTGTCAGCTCCCCTTTTGCGACTTTTTCCGCATCGAAGGGATCACCCGCTTCATCAAGAAGCTCCAAATCATCACGGAGCGCATCCAATACTTCCTGCCCGACCTGAGAAACGATGGCTTCGTCATCGATCTTGCCGGAAATCACTTCCAGCTTCTTCACGCCATGGGCATTGTCCTTGATAAAGATATGGCACATCTCCGTCTCACGGTCATAGATGCCCGTGTAGTCACCGTTCACACCGATCGGCCAGTTCATCGGACAGGAACGGATGCCAAGCACATCTTCAATGTCCGCCATCAGATCGAACGGATTCTTACCAAAATGGTCGATCTTATTCACGAAGGTGAAGATCGGGATCCCGCGATCCGAGCAGACCTTGAAGAGCTTCTTCGTCTGCGCTTCGACGCCCTTTGCCACATCGATGACCATGACCGCCGAGTCGACAGCCATCAGTGTGCGGTAGGTATCCTCCGAAAAGTCCGCATGCCCCGGGGTATCCAGGATATTGATGCGGCAGCCCTGGTAGTCGAACTGCAGCACCGAGCTCGTGACAGAGATCCCGCGCTGTTTTTCGATTTCCATCCAGTCAGACACCGCATAGCGCGCCGTCTTCCTCGCCTTGACGGAGCCTGCGAGATGGATCGCACCCCCGTAAAGCAGTAATTTTTCCGTCAATGTCGTCTTGCCGGCATCCGGGTGGGAAATGATCGCAAACGTCCGGCGGCGTTTGATTTCTTCTAAGTCAGTCATATTGCACCTCAATCAAAAATATACATCGCTTCATTATAGCATATTTATATGACAGTTCGTAGAAGAAAAGGAAGGCGAAAGCGGCATTCCTACACAAAAACGCACAGGCGGAAAAGCCTGTGCGTTTCTCTCTGTACTTCTCATTTCAGATCACGAAGGACATGATACGCAGATCCATCCTTTCGTGTGTTCTCTCCCACCTGCATCGAGGCATTGCCCTCCAGACGCAGGATCTCATTCGTAGCAGGATTCACCCGATACACATCCGTCGTGACCTTCGTCCCCAACGTCTGCTCGGCCAATGTCTTCCCGCCATTCTTATCCGGGCTGTAAATGGAGACCGCATAGTACAGCTGGCCATTTTCCTTATCCTTATAACCGACCATCGCCCAGCTGTCATTTTGGAGCGCACTGGAATCGATCTGCCCCACAAACTTCGACAGACTGTCACTATCGATCAGCCCATTCGTCGTCGTAAACTCCGGGCCTTTTCTTTTATCGAAATACGCTCCATTCAGTCCGCCCATGTAGTCAGCAAACGACTGAAACCCAGCGCCCGTCTCTTTTTTCGTGAGAGCAAGAAGCGTCTCACTCAGCCACTTCATATGACGGTCATAAACCTTCTGCTCCGTATTCGGCTTTCCATCCTCATCACTTTTGCCTCCCGCTTGAAGAAGCTCTGAGGCGGAGCCAAAGATCCCGGGAATCCCGTCTCCGTAAGCCCCCAAAAGACCCCATCCGATCCCGACCACCAGGCCCAGCATGAGGGCATACTCCACAAAGTTGTTCCCCTTCTGTCCCATATCTCTTACCAGTCCTCTTTCTCGTATAATAAGTTCCAGGGTTTCATTTTACCATCTTTTCAAAAGAGCTACAAGGAGATAATAAGAAGCGAAGACTCGCCCGCCCCGACGCAAGAAAAGGTGAAAGCAGGGATGAACAGGCAAGGATGACTGGCGAGGAGCTAGGAGCGACTGGTAACTCTCTCCTACCGTCATTTCGAGCGCAAGCGAGAAATCTTTGTCATTCGCGGTCAAACGGCCAATGTCAGGAAATGCTCAAACGGGAAGCCTGTGATCTCCGATCTTCGGGCATCGCCCTATTTATACTCCGCGGCGCTTAGATCCTTCGACTCAGTTCTCCTGTTTCAGATAAGCCGTTTTTTAACATACGACGTTTTCCTCCGCTCAGGATGACGAAAAGCACCGCACCAACCCCGTTGAACCTTCTGAACCTATAGAACCTGCTCCCCCTCTTTCGCAAACAAGTAAGGGACGACAACATTCCAGAGGCTCCCCCACAAAGCAAGAAGCAGACTTTTCACATCCTACATCATGACAAAAAGTGCGATCATCAGGATCGCCACAAAGAGACAATAGAAGAACTTCTCCCAAAACGCCTGCCGATTCTTCGTTGTCGAGACCTCGAAGCCGCAATGCGGGCAATACTTCAGCCCAGCGACATCCGGCACCGGACCACGGCAATACGGACACACCTCGCAGTGCCCCGCCGCATACTGCGCGCGCTCCTCCGCCGTCAGCTCCGGCAATCGTTCTTCTTCGAAATTCACATAGAGAATGTGATCCTCTGGGACGCCTTCCTTCAGCAGCTCGTGGATGCGCTGAATCAGAAGATAGGATTTCCCTGCCCTTCGAATACCCACAAGGCAGTAGTTCAGATTCTCCTCCCAGTCGAAAGCACGAGTAAGAAACCCCTGCTCCTGCACCGCCTCCCACTGGTCTGCCAGCACTTCCTGTATGATTTTTTATTCATCTTGTCTCCTCCACAGAACGGAAAAGGGGTAATATTGTCTCATTCATAAAACAATATGACCCCTGTTCCGTCTCGTACGCAAGACAGATTAGCGCAAATCTTAAGGAAATAGTGATCTCCGTCATTTATAAAAAAGGCGTCATATAGAGCGGCAAATAGATGATCCCATTCTCCTCTTTCAGATCCGCCGGATGGAGGACGTAGGGGGTGTGGAGCTCACTGCGAAAACGTTTGATAAATTTTTTGAGCGAGGTCAGCGTATAATTCTTGCTTGACTTCACTTCGATCGGCGAGATGTTGTGCGCATTCGTGATCTTGCTCTTGGCTATGAGAAAATCAATTTCCATCCGCTCATCTTTGTCTGTTTTGGATGGATTCGAGTAGAAATAGAGTTTGTGCCCGGCAGCGCGAAGCATCTGGGCGGTCATGTTCTCTACGATCATACCCATGTTTACTTCGAGTTTATCGAAGAGGATTTTCTTATAGATTTCCTCACTGACGAGGCTGTTCTCGTCGAAGCTGTGGCTGATGAGGAGGCCGGTATCTGCCATATAGCATTTGAGGGTAAGTCTGTCCATATTGAGTTTCAGCCCGATATCGGGCGCGGTGGTATTGTAGCAGGCGTTGACAATCATGGCATCGGTCAACCAGAAGAGGGCGTCTTCATAATTTCTGGCAGCAGCCCCTTTTCGCAGGGCAGAGAATCGGAATCTTCTTTCGTGCCTTGAAAGCTGCGCAGGGATGTCGTCGAAAATCTGTGTGACTTTCATTTCACATCCGGCCGCGTGCTTGGCGATGTCTGCGCGATAGAGTGCGAGGATATCCCGCTTCACCTGATCCACTTTTGTAAAGTCACGGCTTTCGACGTAGGCATTGACCGCCTGAGGCATGCCGCCGACGATCATATACTGCCGGTAGTAATCCATGCCTTTGCGATGAAGTGCCTGCCCCATGGGCGTCTTCTTTGCAAAGCAGCGGGCCGCAAGCGGCATAAACTGTTCATTTCCTAAGGCCCATAGAAACTCTTCAAAGTCGAGCGGAAACATCTGGAGGTGTCGCTCTTCGGAGGGGATCAGAATGTCCTTCACGTTCTTCCGGATACTCATGAGGGAGCCTGTCTCAAGGTAATCGTAGCGCCCGTCCCGGACCAGGTACTTGATCGCGGAGCGAGCCCGGGGACAGAGCCGAACTTCGTCGAAGATGATCAGGCTTTCCCGCGGATAGAGGCGGACATTGTAGTAGGTCGAGAGATAGAGAAAAAGCGTATCGAGGTCATCAAGATAGCGGTCGAAAAGGTCTGTCACATCTTTTGAGGCACGGTTGAAATCAATGAGAATGTAACTCTTGTATTCCGCTTTCGCAAATTCTTCTGCCACGTAACTTTTACCAACGCGGCGCGCCCCATCGATCAAAAGGGCAGTCTTGCCGCCTTCTTTTTTCCATGCAAGCAGTGTGTCATATATTTTTCGTCTCATGGGTCCCTCCTTTGAATCATTTTTCTGCTTTGATTATAGCATATTATCCAAAGTTTTATTTCTATTAAATTGCATATTTTCCAAAGTTTTCAAATGTTGATTTTACATATTTTCTCGATTTTCTATCAAGCAGGCAGCCAGCCATATTCATCGCAAGATCCTTCGACGCTTGTTCCGCATGCGGCTATCTCACATACGCCGTTTTCGTCCGCGCAGGATGACGTCCAGTCCCCAGCCACTGGTCCCAGCCAAACAACAAAAAAGAACCACGGCGCGTACCGTGGTTCTTTGGCTTAGTTTCAAGAGTCGATTTCTTTCTTTCTGGTGAGGCTGGCCTGCTCGAAGTGCATGCTTCTGGTGTGAATGGTATGTACCCAGCCTTTCTCATGGCGATCCTTCCATCCGAGGATGGTGACGGGGATCCATGAGTACATAAAGACAGGGTAGATGAGCCAGTAGAGGTAGATCTTCCATGGCACCTTGATCTGCAGGAGGACGATCAATGGGACGACGGACTGGATGAAGCCCAGGATCGCCCAGAACTGGTGAGGCACCAGTACATCGTTATAGAGGATGACCGTGAAGCAGGGGTAGAACATATTGATGTAGGTCATCAAAAGGTAGAAGGTGGAGACGAGGAGGAAGTAGTTCTGCAAAAGCTGCATGATGCCGTCTAAAATGACGATGCTATGGCGTTTCCATCCTTCTTTCCAGAGGATCGGGATGTAGCGCTCGGAGCAGTCGAACTGGCCCTGCGCCCAGCGTTTTCTCTGGCGGCAGGAGGCCATGAAGGAGAGTGGCTTCTCATCGTAAATGATGGCGTCATGTACCCAGCAGGTACGGATGCCATGAGAGAGACATTTCATGGCAAATTCCATGTCTTCGGTCAGGCAGTCACAGCCCCAGCCGTATTTTTTGACGATATCGGCAGCGATGCACATACCGGTGCCGCCGAGGCAGGAGGAGAGTCCCATATTGTACTTGCCGAGATGCCAGAGGTGGTTGATGGTCCAGAAGGCGATGGCGAAGGTCCCGGAGACCCAGGTGTCGGTCGGATTCTTCGCGGAGAGGTAGCCCTGCAGGACTTTCTGTCCTTTGAGAAGGCGGTTGTTCATGACGGCGAGGAAATCCAGATGGACGAGGTTGTCGGAGTCAAAGACGCAGAAGGCGTCGTATGTCTTATCCAGTGCAAAGATCTTCGGGAAGACCCAGTCCATGGCATAGCCTTTGCCGACGAGTTCCTTATTTTCTCTTTCGAAGACGTGGGCGCCATGGGCGCGCGCGATCTCCGCGGTATTGTCAGTGCAGTTGTCTGCGATGACGAAGATGTCATAGAGTTCTTTCGGATATTTCAGGATGCGAAGGTTATCCAGCAGATCTCCCAGGACCATGGCTTCGTTATGCGCCGGTACGACGATGGCGAAGCGGCTCTTGGGGGCAGCCAGATTCGTTTCCTTTCGATGCCACATGCCGAATAACGCGATCACCGTGTAGTAGATGGTAAAAATCCCTACGATGATCTGTATCGGAAACATGATTATATCGAGGTAATAATTCATTGTTCGATGTCCTCAGGTACTCTTTTCTGTTTTCTTCTGATGGCTTTGCGTTTGCCTTTTCTGCGGTTGAGGTAGGTATTCATCATGCCGAAGAGGATATAGGCAGCGCAGATGGCAGCCGCCCAGATCGGCCAGTAGAAGATGGTCGCGATGACAAAGAAGGCAATGCAGGTAAGAAGGGCCGGCAGGTGCAGCTGGTCTGCGCTTGCGCCTTTGTTATCCGGGTAGTGGATCTCACTCACCATGAGGAAGGCGAGCAGAAGGACCCAGAGGACGATGAGCCAGTTCCAGACTTTCGCACCGGAGAGCACGTAAGCGGAAATGATAACGCCGGTCGTCGGGCAGGGCAGTCCTTCGAAGTAGCCATGAACGGATGTAACTTTCACATTGAAGCGCGCCAGACGGAAGGCGCAGAAGGTGCCGAGAAGGGCACAGGGAATGATGCCTATCCAGCCAAGCTCATGGAGCTGGTAGGAGTAAATGAGCGCACCGGCTGCGATACCGAAGGAAATATCATCGGAGAGGGAGTCGAGCTCGACGCCCATGGGGCCGGCGGTGTGCAGCGCACGGGCGACTCTCCCGTCCAGTGCATCGGCCACCATCGCGATCAGTATGAAAATCGCTGCGAGGTCGCAGTGACCTTCGATAGACATCATTATGGATAAGCCGCCAAAGAATGCATTGGCAGCTGTGACTCCATTGGCAATCCAAGATTTATTCAACTTATTTCAGCCTCCCTACGACGGTCAGGCCGCCGCGTACTTTGTCGCCTTTTTTGACGCAGATCTCACAGTCTCCCGGGATGTAGAGCTCCGTGCAGGAGCCGAATTTGATCATGCCGTAGAGTTCGCCTTTTTTCAGGCTGTCTCCCAGATTTTTCCAGGAAACGACGCGTCGTGCCAGGATCCCCGCGATGAGGATGACCAGGATGGATCGGTTCTTGCCCGTGATCCCGATGGCACCGCGTTCATTTTCAAAGCCCACTCCTTCCTCATACGCAGGCAGGAATTTGCCCTGTGTATAGGACTGGTAGGTGATCTTCCCTTCCATCGGGCTGCGATTGCAGTGTACATCAAAGATGGAAAGGAAAATGGTAATTTTATGACAGGTCTGCCCCAGAAACATATCTTCCTTCGCGTCGTGGCACACGTCCACGACGGTGCCGTCCGCCGGAGAGACGAGGACATCATCACCCGGAGTGATTTTATCATTTCTGGGAGGGCAGCGGAAGAAATAGGTGAAGTACACCGCAAGCACAAAGGGCACGACGGCGGCATAGTACCATTTCATCCAGAGTCCGACCACACCAAGAAGGAGTGCCACGATGATAAAAGGGTATCCTTCCGGCAAAATGATTGGTTTTTTCAGCATCACTGACTCCTAAATACATATGTTGGGTTTAAGGTTTAAGGGTTAAAGGTTCAGGGTTCAGGGTTCAGGGTTCAGGGTTCAGGGTTCAGGGTTCAGGGTTCAGGGTTCAGGGTTGTGGTGGCGG
>DLZS01000106.1:6228-11185 GCA_003447275.1 Dialister sp. | reverse complement strand
GAGGAAAACTTGACACTTACCCCATTTCATTTCCCCCCTTGTGAAAGATGAAAGTTGTATTATATAATATGTAGTTGTATAAAGAAGCATTTACTAAGGAGGAACAGGAATTGTTCAAAACATTTGAAATGGAACTGGCCGGTCGTCCACTGATCATTGAGACTGGTAAAATGGCCAAGCAGGCGAATGGCGCTGCACTGGTAAGATATGGGGATACCGCTGTCCTTGTCGCTACGACGGCGAGCAAGGAGCCTCGCGAAGGCACGGATTTCTTCCCGCTGACTGTCGACTATGAAGAGAAGATGTATGCTGTCGGCAAGATGCCGGGGGGATTCCTTCGTCGTGAAGGCCGTCCGGGAAATTCGGCGATCCTCTGTGCGCGTCTGATCGACCGTCCGATCCGTCCTCTGTTTGATAAAAGATGCAGAAATGATATCCATGTCGTAGCGACGGTGCTCTCTGTCGACTATGACAATGCACCGGAGCTGTGCGGCATGATCGGTGCGTCCGCGTCCATCGGCATTTCCGATATCCCGTGGGACGGGCCGATCGCCGGCGTCCGCGTGGGCCGCGTGGATGGCAAGTATGTCATCAACCCGACACAGGAAGAGATGGCAGCGTCCACGATGAATGTGACGGTCGCCGGCTCGGAAGAAGCGATCATGATGGTCGAGGGCGGCGCGCAGGAAGCACCGGAGGAAGAAGTCCTCGATGCGATCATGTTCGGCCACGAGACGATCAAGGAGATCTGCCGTTTCCAGAAAAAGATCATCGAAGAAGTCGGCAAGGAAAAGCGCGTGCTGACCTTCCCGGAAGTCCCGGCAGAGATCGAAAAGGATGTCGAAGCGTTTGCGACCGAGTCCCTGAAGAAGGCGATCTTCGATGCGGATAAGCTGCGCCGTGATGGCAATATCGCTGCTGCGAAGAAGGCGGCGATGGAGCATTTCGCTGAGATCTACCCGGAACATCTCTCGGATGTGGCGGATGCGCTCGACCATCTGACGAAGGAAATCGTTCGTCACACCATCACGAATGAAGGCATCCGTCCGGATGGCAGAAAGCTGACGGAGATCCGTCCGATCACCTGCGAGGTGGGACTGCTCCCGCGCGTTCACGGCTCGGCGCTCTTCACCCGCGGCCAGACCCAGGCGCTCTCCATCACCACGCTGGCTCCGATGTCGGAGACCCAGATCATCGATGACCTCACCCCGGTCACCGAGAAGAGATACATCCATCAGTACAATTTCCCGTCCTACTGCGTCGGCGAGACGAAGGGCTCCCGTGGCCCGGGACGCCGTGAGATCGGTCATGGTGCGCTCGCAGAACGTGCGCTTCTCCCGGTCATCCCGAGTGTCGATGAATTCCCGTATGCGATCCGCGTCGTTTCTGAGATCCTGGAATCCAATGGTTCTTCCTCGCAGGCTTCTGTCTGCGGCAGCACCATGTCCCTCATGAATGCAGGCGTACCGATCAAGGCACCGGTCGCAGGCATCGCGATGGGTCTTATCGAAGATGGCGGCAAATTCTCCATCCTTTCTGATATTCAGGGCATGGAAGATGCACTGGGCGATATGGACTTCAAGGTCGCAGGTACGGCAAAGGGCGTCAATGCCATCCAGATGGATATCAAAGTCCATGGCATTTCCAGAGATATCCTGCTGACTGCACTGAAACAGGCGCATGAAGGCCGCCTCTATATCCTGGGCAAGATGGCAGAATGTATCGATAAGCCGGCAGAACATCTCTCCAAGTATGCACCGAAGATCATTTCTCTCACCATCCCGGTCGACAAGATCCGTGTCGTCATCGGCAGCGGCGGAAAGACCATCAATAAGATCATCTCTGAAACCGGTGCGAAACTCGACGTCGAAGAGGACGGCCGCGTATATATCGCTTCTGAAGATGAGGCAGCTGCCCAGAAGGCAAAAGCGATGGTCGAGTCTCTCGTGAAGGAAGTCGAAGTCGGCGAGACGTATCTCGGACGCGTCACCCGTCTCATGAAGTTCGGCGCTTTTGTAGAGATCCTGCCGGGCAAGGAAGGTCTTGTCCATGTTTCCCAGCTCGCTCTGCAGAGAGTCGAGAAGCCGGAAGACATCGTCCACGAAGGGGATGAGATCATGGTCAAGGTCACAGAGATCGATGACAAGGGCCGTATCAATCTTTCCAGAAAAGCACTGCTGCTGGAGAAGAAGAATAAGTAATGGCGGAAACCGGCTCGCGCCAGCGGGCAGGTCATACAGTTGATTTTGGGTTCAAGGTTTGCGATACGCGCGACCTTCGATGTTCATGAATCATGCAAAAGCGCAGTGGGTTCTGGTGGTTCGTCTCGAAAGAGCAGGAGCCCCGGGGCTCACTGGGCTTTTTTGCTTGGTCAGGATGAGACTGGGAGACTGAGAGACTGAGAGACATTTTTCCCGTATCGTCATCCCGACCGAAGTGGAGGGATCTTTACTGCACAATGCTTATCAGCATGCATGTGGTGATAGGGAAATGACGTCTTGCTGAGGCGGTGCTACGGATTTTCTCACATATACCATTTCCCCGTCTGCAAGAAAGATCTCTCGGCTACGCTCGAGATGACGGTACGGGAAAACGCTCGCCTCACATTTGTTTTCAACCCATCACGCAGAAGGTGGCAAGGGAGAATGCCGCTTCCCCGTATCGTCATCCCGACCGAATCGGGCAGCGCTATTTACAAAATCGGCGCTTGGGTATTCTCGTAAATCGCCTGCTTGAGACGCATTTCCCTACTCGCTTTCATACCGCTAGTGCCCTATCCGCCCCTTCGGAGCACCCCTCGAGGGGAAGGCTATTTATACTCGCGGCGAAGCCGCTGCTATCATTCCTAATTCCTCATTTGGGTCGAGCTTTCATCCCCGATCAAGGGGCGGCACACCCCACGGGCGAACCCTAAACCCTATTTCTATAAGGAGAATCCATTCTATGACAAAAACAAGAGGCTTTGAGATCCTGTCCACGTGGCAGGGGAAAGACATCCATCTGCCGGAAAGAAAGACGGAAAAGAGTGCCGGCTATGACATCGAATGCGGGGAAGACATCGATCTGATCCCGCATCAGGTGACGCTCATCAAGACCGGACTGAAGGCGTATATGCAAGATGATGAATACCTCGCCATTTTCATCCGTTCAAGCATGGCGATCAAGAAAGGGCTCTTCCTTGCGAACAGCACCGGCATCATCGATGCGGACTATTATAATAATGAGGACAATGAAGGGCATCTTATGGTCGCTGTTTACAATACGAAGGATGAACCATTCCATGTGAATAAAGGCGATCGCGTGGCGCAGGGGATCTTCACGAAATACCTCACTACGGACGATGACCATGCTGAAGGTGTACGCACCGGCGGTGTAGGAAGCACAGGTGTGAAATGAGCATAGAAAAAGAGAAGCTGATCCATCGCACGCCTGCCTTTGAAGGGCGAATGCTGCACGTCTTCGATGATGAGGTAGAGATCCATGGTCACAAGACCACAAGAGAAGTCGTTCTGCATCCGGGGGCATCTGCCATCATCCCTGTCACCGGGGATGGAGAGATCCTCTTCGTCCGTCAGTACCGCTATGCGGTCGAGCAGCCGCTTCTGGAGATCCCGGCCGGCAAGCTCGATGGGGGAGAAGACCCCGATACCTGTGCGGCCAGAGAGCTTACGGAAGAGACCGGCTACAAGACGGAGCATATGGAAAAGCTCGGCTATGTCTATACCACGCCGGGATTCTGCAATGAGACCATCCACCTCTACCTCGCTGACCATCTGGTGAAGTCTCATCAGCATCTCGATCAGGATGAATTTCTGGATGTCATCCACCTTCCGATCGGCAAGGTCTATCAGATGGTGGATCACGGAGAGATCTACGATGCGAAGACACTGGCGGCTCTCGCCATGGCGAGGAAAAAATTAGAAATGAGAAATTAGAAATGCGAAATGAAGGAGCGGCGCGTCAGCATATGAGCGCCGCTTTTTTATAATGACTGAGAGACATTAGACGTCAGACATTTCCCTCGTATCGTCATCCCGACTGAAGTGGAGGGATCTTTATTGCACAACGCTTATCAGTATGCATGCGGTGATAGGGAAATGACGCCTTGCTGAGGCGGTGCTACGGATTTCCTCACATACACCATTTCCCCGTCTGCAAGAAAGATTTCTCGGCTACGCTCGAGATGACGGTATGGGAAAACGCTCGCCTCACATTTGTTTTCAACCCATCACGCAGAAGGTGGGAAAAGGGAATGCCGTTTCCCTCGTATCGTCATCCCGACCGAAGTGGAGGGATCTTGATTACACGAGGCTTATTAGCATGCATGCGGTGATGGGGAAATGATGTCTTGCTGAGGCTGTGCTACAGATTTTCTCATATACACCATTTCCCCGTCTGCAAGAAAGATCTCTCGGCTACGTTCGAGATGACGGTACGGGAAAACGCTCGCCTCACATTTGTTTTCAACCCATCACACAGAAGGTGGGAAAAGGGAATGCCGTTTCCCCCGTATCGTCATCCCGACCGAAGTGGAGGGATCTTTATTGCACAACGCTTATCAGCATGCATGCGGTGATGGGGAAATGACGTCTTGCTGAGGCGGTGCTACGGATTTCCTCACATACACCATTTCCCTGTCTGCAAGAAAGATCTTTCGGCTACGCTCGAGATGACGGTACGGGAAAACGCTCGCCTCACATTTGTTTTCAACCCATCACGCAGAAGGTGGGAAAAGGGAATGCCGCTTCCCCCGTATCGTCATCCCGACTGAAGTGGAGGGATCTTTATTGCACAACGCTTATCAGCATGCATGCGGTGATAGGGAAATGACGCCTTGCTGAGGCTGTGCTACGGATTCCCTCCCATACACCATTTCCCTGTCTGCAAGAAAGATCTCTCGGCTACGCTCGAGATGACGGTATGGGAAAACGCTTGCCTCACATTTGCTTTCAACCCA
>DLZS01000106.1:5709-5898 GCA_003447275.1 Dialister sp. | reverse complement strand
GAAGTGGAGGGATCTTTATTGCACGACGCTTATCAGCATGCATGCGGTGATAGGGAAATGACGCCTTGCTGAGGCTGGTGCTACAGATTTTCTCATATACACTGTTTCTCTGTCTGCAAGAAAGATCTCTCGGCTACGCTCGAGATGACGGTATGGGAAAACGCTCGCCTCACATTTGCTTTCAACCCA
>DLZS01000106.1:2984-5399 GCA_003447275.1 Dialister sp. | reverse complement strand
CCGAAGTGGAGGGATCTTTATTGTACAACGCTTATCAGCATGCATGCGGTGATAGGGAAATGACGTCTTGCTGAGGCGGTGCTGCAGATTTTCTCATATACACCTTTCCTCACCCAACCTCCGCCCCTTCCCTTGGAAGGGGCTGCCGAGCGCAGCGAGGCGGGGTTGGCTTTCTTTTTGGGCGGCGCTCGGGTGCTCTCGTAAACGACGCACTTGAGACGCTTCCTCTTTCATCTATATCACCTACTTGAGGCGATCTTACTTTTTGCCCGCTGAGCCCAGCGGCAAACCAGTCCCTTATTTCTTCGATGCTTTTCTGCAGTCTTCCACGAGCTGCTTGCCGAAGTCGCCCTGTTCCTGTTCGAACTTCTCGATGACAGAGGCGGTCGCATCCTGCCACAGCTTCACTTCATCCACCGGAACCGTGTAGACATCCATGCCCTTGGCAGCGAGCTCCTTCAAGCAGCGTTCATCCTCCGCCTTGGTCTCCTTACGGATCTCATTCCGGATCTCCGTAGCGACTTCATTGACCAGCTTCTGCTGATCCGGAGACAGCTTTTTCCAGGAGTTATCATTGATCGCGAGCAGGTAGCCGACATAGGAGTGGTTCGTGGTGGTGAAGTACTTGCAGACTTCGTAGATCTTGCGGGACAGGATCGCCGTCTGACCGGAGGACTGTCCGTCGATGGTGCCATTCTTGATCGCCATGTACACTTCCGAAGAGCTCATGGTCGTCGGAGAAGCGCCGAGCGCCTGGATGATGTCAGCCGATGTTTCAGAGTAAGAACGGATCTTCAGTCCCTTGAAATCTTCCGGTTTTTCGATCTTTTTGGTATTGTTGCAGAACTGTACATAGCCATAGTCAGCCCAGATCAGCGGATGAACGCCCTTCTTTTCCATTTCTGCCGTCAGCTTCGAGCCCAGATCTCCATCGAGCGCATTGTCAGCCGCTTCGATGGTCGGCAGGACGAATGGCAGATCGAGGACCTTGAGTGCCGGTACGACCATGGACCAGCGCGCGGTAGAGTTCAGACCGATATCCAGCCCGCCGCTCATGAGCGCATCATTCATATTCTGGTCATTGTAGAGCTGTCCGGCCGGATATACCTTGACCTCGATCGAGCCCTTGGATCTTTCATTGACCTCTTTGGCAAATTTTTCTACACTCTTGGACAGATGATGCTCGGACGGCAGCTGATACGCCAGCTTCAGCTCGACCTTCTGCCCATTGCCGGATGCTGCCGCCTTCTTATCTCCGCCGGACATGCCACATCCCGTCATCATACCTGCCATTGCCAGAGCAGCCAGAGAAGCGGCTGCGATCTTCATCGATTTCTTACCCATCATAGATCTCCCTTTCTGCTATACTTACATCAACCTATAAAACACCCTTCTTGAATAAAGTCCTCGAGGGAGACAGCAGATTTCGCGACTACCTGCTGCCTCAAGCCCGCTCTCCCTTTCTCAGTTATCAAAAAACGCCCTGACTGATAAAAATCAGCCAGGGCGTAAACCTTCACGCGGTACCACCTCGCACTATACTCGGAGGCCTTGTAACGCTGCCAAACGCCGCATCCTACTTCATTCAGATACGGGACTTGCGGACGACTTTGTGAGGACCCTCTGCTGCCTTTCACCATACGGCAGCTCTCTGCCAGAGAACCGATTCACTCGCTTCCGTTCCTTGTCTTTATTCAAAATTAAGCTTGTGACAAGTATACACGCTGCATTTATGTTTGTAAAGAGGAAATTTTTAAGCGCATGAAAAGAACACGGCGCCCTGCGAGAGGAGGGTATGCCGCAAATGACATCCTCCCCCCGCTTGCGATATAATGAAGAAGCGATACACCCTGTCAGATCCCCTACATTTCGAGGTATATGATGACATTCATACAGCACTACGACTCCCCACTCGGCGCCATCCTCCTCGCAGCGGATGACGTGGGCCTCACCGGCCTTTGGTTCGAGTGGCAGAAATACTTTGCCGCCACTCTCCCGGCAAAAGTACAGACAAAAGAAACGCCCGCGCTGAGGGAAGGCAGGCGCTGGCTGGATCTGTACTTTGCGGGAAAAGAGCCAAATATCTCTCCACCTCTCCATCTCATCGGCACTCCGTTTCGCCTTTCCGTATGGAAGATCCTCTCTAAGATCCCCTACGGAAAAACGATGACCTACGGAGACATTGCGCAAAGACTTGCCCAAGAGCGCGGCCTTCCCCGCCTATCCGCCCGCGCCGTCGGAAGCGCCGTCGGAAGAAATCCCATCTCCCTCATCATCCCCTGCCACCGCGTCATAGGCAGGAACGGCCGCCTCACCGGCTACGCCGGAGGCCTTCACCGAAAAGCCTATCTCCTCGCGATGGAGAGAAGACATGGAGATAGGGAGACGTTAGACGAGGAGACATTAGACTTCAGA
>DLZS01000106.1:1156-2776 GCA_003447275.1 Dialister sp. | reverse complement strand
GATCTCTGAAGTCTAATGTCTCCCAGTCTCTAATCCCTAGTCACTAAAAACAGAAAGGCCTCCATCATGACCCACATTCTCTTCGTCTGCCGTGGACTTGCCATCTGGGGACACCTTGCGTTGCAAGCTGTTCCCAAATGGCAAGTTTCATAAAATATGTTATCTTTTCGATAGCCAATGAAGTATAATGAAGATAACAGCAAATCGGAATTTCTGAAGGAGTGAAATTATCGTTATGAAGGACATCAAAAATACTTGTAAAATCGCATTAGTGCAGGCAGAGCCTGTTATGTTCAACAAAAGCGCTTCGCTTAAAAAAACGCTTCAATATATTAGTGAAGCCGCGAGCCAAAAACCGGATTTGATTGTTTTTCCGGAGCTGTTTATTCCGGGATACCCTTTTGGAATGAATTTTGGTTTTAGCATGGGAAAACGAAGCGAGGAGGGGCGTAAAGACTGGAAACGATACTACGATGCCTCCGTTGTTGCCGGAGAAACGGAGTTTCAGCAGCTTGCAGAGGCGGCTCAGAAAACTGGAGCATATATCAGCCTTGGCTTTTCCGAGAGAGATGCCGTCAATGGAACGCTTTATAATAGTAATGTCATTTTTGAGCCGGATGGATCGTACAAGGTGCACAGAAAATTAAAACCGACAGGCTCCGAACGTGTTGTATGGGGGGATGCTGATAAGGGGTACTTCCCTGTTACAACAACGCCATGGGGGCCGATCGGCAGTCTGATCTGTTGGGAAAGTTATATGCCGCTTGCTCGTGTGGCTCTTTATCAAAAAGGCATCACGATTTACATTTCGCCAAATACCAATGACAACCCAGAGTGGCAGGCTACCATTCAGCACATCGCAATAGAAGGCAAGTGCTACTTTGTTAACGCTGATATGATTATCAGACGCAACTCATATCCTTCTGACCTATACGAGAGAGATGTCGTATCACAGCTTCCGGAATTTGTTTGCAGAGGAGGAAGCTGTATTATCGACCCGTATGGACATTATTTAACAGAACCAGTCTGGGATAAAGAAACCATCATCTACGCAGAACTTGACATGAGTTTGCCTATCTCCTGCAAAATGGAGCATGATGTGGTTGGACATTATGCACGTCCAGATATACTTGAACTAAAAATCAACGATAAATAGTGCAACAATTACAAATTCTAACTAAATTCTCTTTTTCGGGACTGGAAAAATAGGAATTGTCAGAGGATAAGCATTACGGGAAAACGACGACCTACGGAGACATTGCGCAAAGACTTGCCCAAGAGCGCGGCCTTCCTTCCCTATCCGCCCGCGCCGTCGGAAGCGCCGTCGGAAGAAATCCCATCTCCCTCATCATCCCCTGCCACCGCGTCATAGGCAGGAACAGCCGCCTCACCGGCTACGCCGGAGGCCTTCACCGAAAAGCCTATCTGCTCTCACTGGAGAGAAGACATGGGGATAGGGAGACGTCAGACTTGAAAACGTTAGACGAGGAGACATTAGACTTCAGACATCTGACCTCTAATGTCTCCTCGTCTCTAATCCCTAGTCACTAAAAGCAGAAAGGACTCCATCATGACCCACATACTCTTCGTCTGCCACGGCAACATCTGCCGCTCCCCCAT
>DLZS01000106.1:0-944 GCA_003447275.1 Dialister sp. | reverse complement strand
GCAACATCTGCCGCTCCCCCATGGCGGAATTCATCATGAAAGCGCTCATCCGCAAAGCCGGATGCGAGAAGGCGATCACCGTGGACTCTGTCGCAGCGACCACGGAAGAGATCGGAAACGATATGTACCCGCCCGCCAAGCGTATGCTCACGAAGAAGGGCATCCCCTTCTCTCCCCGCCGCGCCCGTCTCATCACGGCGTCGGACTATGCCCGTGCAGACTATATCCTCTGCATGGACGAGGAAAACCTCACCGACCTTGCCCGCCTGACGTGCGGCGATCCGGAGAAAAAAGTCTCTCTCCTCCTCTCCTGGGCAGGACGGCGCGCCGAGGTGGCAGATCCGTGGTATACGGGAAATTTCGAGGAGACGTATAAGGATATCCTCGAAGGCTGTGAAGCGCTGCTGAAAAGCATACGCCGGCAAGGCGTTGCCGACTCTTGGTGAATGCTCGTTTGGCGATCGCTACCAATGGTCTTGCTTGGGGATCTGTTATCTGCTTTTCCTTTATCCACAGAGTTGTTCACAGTTATTCACAAAACTGTGAATTGCGAAAGCCCCCTCTTCGCAGCTCCGACAATGAGCTGAATATCACACTTGTCCATCTTAGATATACACATAAAATTGTGAATATCTGTGAACAAGTGCGGAATGCTCACGCAGCCCTCTTGAAAATGGCCCGATCCTGTCGGACTGTCTCGGCTCCATGGCTTTGTTCACAGCTGTGGATTTTGTGAATAGCCTATTCACACCCCGATCCGCATCATTCATTTTTTTGTCAAGTCCGTGTCAAGAAGACGTCTCATCATGTAAAAGAGCGAGAAAAAAGGCAAAATAACGAGATCGGGCGAGAACGGGGCTGCCGTCATCCTGTCCGCGCTGCGCGGATAGGGGGGGATAGCGGGAAGTCTCCCCCTTAGGATTAATGCTATTAAGTTAAGGAAA
>DLZS01000105.1:0-12066 GCA_003447275.1 Dialister sp. | reverse complement strand
ACGTTCTGCCGCTTAACTTAATAGCCTTCCCCTCTAGGGGAAGGTGCCCGAAAGGGGCGGATAGTGTGACTATGGCATGAAAGACAGCTGGGATAAGGTTTCCCGGTCACTCCCATGAGATCTGCAAGTCCCCCGCGGCAGCCGGACACTCGTCCGCCAGTCACCTTAGTCCCTGTTCCCCAGCAGTCTTTCTTCTATTTCTTCCTTGGCCTTCCTGACAAAGGAAAGCATATCCGGATCCAGCGGATAGCGGATGACGCAGCCGGGCGCGAGAATGACATGGCGGCCGCCCGTCTCTCTAAGCGTCTCATAGATCTGGTGCTCGATCTCATTTTTATGTCCGTCGGTGATATCCATGCGTTCAAGGCCGGCCATGATGCACTTACCGGTCATGACCTGCGCCTCGTGGATGCCCGGCAGAGATTCAAAGGCATGCCAGTTGAAGATCTGAACGGGGTATTTCCGAAGCAGGGGGAACATGATGTGCTTTCCATGGGCATGCAGCACATTGCACCAGCCCTGCGAAGCGGAAAGGACCGCGATATCATAGGGCATGCCGTACTCTTTGTAGAGATCCTCCTTCACCAGATCATAGGAGGAGAGCTGCGTCGCAAAGAAAATGCCATCCGCCCCCAGCTCGATGACGCGCTGGACGAGGGCGCAGGTGGTCTCTGTGATGGCAGTCAGGGCTGCCTTCACTTGCTCTCCATGACCGGAAGCGATGTGCTCCATCATGTGCGGACACAATTTGTTTGCCGTAGTCAGTGGACTGAATACGGTGAAAATGACAGGCACTTCGCCATTGGTCTTCTTCAGCAGTCTCTTCAGGTAGTCCTGCTCACGAGCCAGCGCCCCCTCATGGAGTGAGACCGGCTTGACTTTCAGCCAGTCTTCCGGCGTATGGACCGGAGTGGAAATGATTTTCGCCACGCCGCCTCTTTCAATGTCTGAATAATCGACTGTCACGCCGAAGTCTTCGACGCTGTACATACCGTTATTCATCGTCTTCAAGATATCGACGTCATAGGTCTTATAGAAATCATAAGTATGTTCCGCATTCGCTGCGGGATCGAGATCGATCATCGGCAGATAAGACCACAGCGAGTATGGTACACGGTCTACTGCATCTCCACGAATGGCGGCAGCGATGCGTTCTGCCTTCGTCATAGGGGCAGTTTTTTTCCTCTTCATAGAAAAGCTCCTTTCCAAAATGCTTATTATTTTCCCTATTATACTATAAATGAAGGGGAGGTTTAAGAACGCGGGCTTCCGAGTGAACCACGACTTCATCTATCGATTCATTGTCCTTTATCTATGAATAAGCCACTTCCATTGACCATGTATTCCTTCCCGTTATCTTTCTTATGCCCGACAGTTCTTGATGATTTTAGCCCCAATGAATGCGCAGGACTTTTTTGAACCGCAAGACAGCCGATATCTCTTTTCGAATTCTTAAATTTCAGTGCATAAGAAGAAAGATTGATTGATAATTTCCATGTGTAAGAGTATAATACTTATAAGTGATATTCGATTTTTTGTTTTTTCTATCAATCATTTGGGGGATCTCCATGAAATTGACATTGCTCGCCCTGAGCTATTTCCAAAAGACAGCCGAGCTGCAGCATCTGACGCGCGCAGCAGAAGCCCTTCACATTTCCCAGCCGTCCCTGTCCCATACCATCAAGGTACTTGAGACAGAGCTCGGCGTGCCGCTCTTTTCCCGAAGCGGTCGAAATATCGTCCTCACAAGATATGGCGAGATCCTGCTCCGCCATACGAACCGCATCATGCAGGAGCTGCACGGCGCGCAGAAGGAGCTGGCTGATACCAAGGAAGCACAGAAGCTCACCGTCACCATCTCCCTTTTCGCGGCTTCTATGATCATCCCGGCTTTCCTCACCCGTTTCCGTCAGGAGCATCCGGATATCCGTTTCGAGATCCTGCAGCAGCACAATAAGCCAGGTCAACAGAACCAGAATCATGTGGATCTCTTCCTGTCCTCCTCCATCAATCCGATCGAGAATGACCACTCTGTGACGCTCCTCAAGGAAGACATCATGCTGGCTATGCCGGATACGGATCCGCATGCCAGAAAATCGTCTGTCAATCTGGATGAATTTGAGAAAGCGGGATTCATTTCTCTGGAAGCAGGCTCTTCCCTTCGTACCATCACAGACTTCTACTGCCGCATGGCAGGCTTTGTCCCACACGTGGTACTCGAGAGCGACAGCCCGATGACGGTACGTGAATTCATCCGTGCCGGCCTCGGTGTATCCTTCGCGCCGCGCATCACATGGCACGGTGTCGGCGGCGACCATGTCGCGCTGGTGCCGATCTCCTCTCCGAGCTGCTCGCGCTACATCAGCCTTTCGTGGAAAAAAGGTGAGAAGCTCTCTCCCCCAGCAGATATGCTGAAGCGCTATATCATCGAGAATTTCTCTGACTTCGCCAGAGAATATGCCGGACTTCCGCCGGAAAGATAAGAAAAAAACGAAGGCATCTTCCTCGAGGTGCCTTCGTTTTTTAGTGATCGCGCGGCTCACCAGATCCGATAAAACGCATATCCTGCTATATGAGAGAGCCGCCACCATGCCCCGCCCCTTCTCACAAGCAAAAAGCCCATCCGACGATGGGCTTTTTGCTTGTGAAATTGTCTATACCAGGCGGGAACGCCGTGGTTACATCAAGTGGGAGCTGTCCGATAGAAGCATGACTATCCAGATCACCCGAGAAATGCCATCTCCTGTTTCCAGGCGTCCATAGCTTCCTTCATGGAAGCGATGGCTTTTTCTGCGTGTGTCTGCTGACGTTCTACGGACTTCGGCCCTGTGCCGCCGTAGCTTTCACGGTTCTTCACACAGTTTTCGATAGAGAGGGCTTCTTTGATGTCTTCTTCAAAGAGCGGGCTCATGGATCTGAATTCCTCCATGGAGAGATCCAGAAGGACCTTATGGTGCTCGATGCAGTAGTGGACAGCACTTCCGACAACGGCATGCGCCTGACGGAAAGGCAGGCCTTTCTTCGCAAGATAGTCTGCCATGTCGGTCGCATTCGAGAAGTCACTTTCAAGGACTTGGCGGGTGTGATCGCCATTGACAATCATGGTAGAGATCATGCCGGCATAGATATCGAGGGCGAAGTACAGGGTATCCAAGGCATCAAAGACGCCTTCCTTATCTTCCTGCATATCCTTGTCATAGGCCAGCGGAAGACCCTTCATGACGGTCAGAAGACCGATGAGGTGTCCATAGACACGGCCGGTTTTGCCGCGAATGAGCTCGCACATGTCCGGATTCTTCTTCTGAGGCATGATAGAGCTGCCCGTGGAGTATCCGTCATCAAGCTCGATGAACTGGAATTCACTGGTGGACCAATAGATGAATTCTTCCGACAGACGCGAGAGATGCATCGCACAGATCGATGCGAAGGAGAGAAACTGGAGAAGGTAGTCGCGATCCGAGACCGCATCGAGGCTGTTTCCATAGACGGAGGCGAAGTGAAGGTCATTCGCTTCTTCCTCGGGATGTGTCGGGTACGTGGTCCCTGCCAGCGCACAGGCACCGATCGGCGACATGTCACACATATCGTAGCAGTCTTCGAGACGCTTGAAGTCACGCTCGAGCATCGCAAAGTACGCGAGCATGTGATGAGCGAAGAGAACCGGCTGCGCGCGCTGCATGTGGGTGTAGCCCGGCAGGATGACGTCCTGATATTTCTTGGAAGCAGCGAGGAGGGCTTCTAAGACGGCGATGAGCTTTTCAGACAGGCGCGCGATATTTCTCTTCATGTACATATGGAGATCCAGCGCGCACTGGTCATTGCGGCTTCTCGCCGTGTGGAGGCGGGCGCCGGCATCACCGATCTCCTCGGTGAGACGTTTTTCGATATTCATATGAATATCTTCGAGTTCGACGGAGAAAGGGAATGTCCCTTCATCGATCTCTTTTTTGATAGAGAGAAGACCCTTGGTGATCTTTTCCTGATCCTCTTTGGAAATGATCCCATGAGCCGCCAGCATTTTGGCATGGGCGATAGAGCCGGCGATGTCCTCACGATACATGCGGCAGTCATAGGAAATGGATGCATTGAAATCCAGTGCATTCTTTTCCTCTGCCTTCGTGAAGCGTCCGCCCCACATCATATCACTCATTTTGCATTCTTCTCCTTCATGAGGGCACGGATGGTGAGCGGCAGTCCGAAGAGGTTGATGAAGCCTTCTGCATCTGCCTGATTGTATACATCATCTTCACCGAAGGTGACGAACTCTTCATTATACAGGGAGTACGGGCTTTCTGCGCCATTGGACATGATGTTGCCCTTGTAGAGGCGAAGGGTGACTTTGCCTGTAACGGTTTCGGAGGTCTTGTCAGCGAAGGCCTGCAGTGCTTCGCGCAGCGGTGCGAACCACATCCCGTCATATACGAGCTCCGAGTATTTTACAGCAGCGATCTCTTTGAAATGGAAGGTCGCGCGGTCAAGGCAGAGGCGTTCCAGTTCGGTGTGTGCGTAGAAAAGGATGGAGCCGCATGGGTTTTCATAGACGCCGCGGGACTTCATGCCGACGAGGCGGTTTTCTACGAGGTCATCGATGCCGATGCCGTTGCGTGCGCCGATGGCGTTCAGGGTATTGACGAGCTCTACGCCGTCCATCTTCTTGCCATTGACAGCGGTCGGGATGCCTTTTTCAAAATCGATGGTGACGATCTCCGGCTTATCCGGAGCTTCTTCCGGATCACAGGTGACGAGGTACATATCCTTGTGCGGCGCATTTGCCGGATCTTCCAGGTCATCGCCTTCATGGGACAGATGCCACATGTTCCAGTCCATGGAGTATGGATATTTCTGTGCAGCCTTTTCTTCATCAGTCTGCTTTTCATCATACTTGTCGATCGGCACACCATGTGCTTCTGCATAAGCCATTTCATCTTCACGGGACTTCATATCCCAGATACGCCATGGAGCGATGATCTTCATGTGCGGAGCCAGTGCTTTGATGGTGAGTTCGAAACGAACCTGGTCATTGCCTTTGCCGGTCGCGCCGTGGCAGATGGCATCAGCGCCATATTTCTTTGCCATGTCGACGAGGCATTTGCCGATCAGTGGACGAGCGAAGGAGGTACCGAGCAGGTACTTGCCTTCATAGCGGCCATCTGCCTGAAGGACTTTGTATGCATATTCTTCAATGAATTCTTTGCGAACATCAAGGGTCTCTGCATATTCAGCACCGGATGCGAGTGCTTTCTTGTGAATGGCATCGAAGTCTTCCGGCTGCCCCAGGTTCACGGTGCAGGCAATGACTTCGCAGCCATAGTTTTCTTTCAGCCACGGAATAATAACGGAGGTATCGAGACCACCGGAATATGCAAGAACTACTTTCTTTACGCTTTTAATATCTGTCATGATAATGCCGCCTTTCCAATAAAATATAGACAATTTCATCAGCCCTTTCACATGGGCTTGTTTGACGATGTGATAATTATACAGCGTTGTGCATAAAATTGCAATAGCTTTTGTGAAACTTTTTTCAAATAAAAAACGTGAGAGACTCTATCTCTCACGCTTTGGGATCGCTATCCATTTGTCTATTGGCTGAGGCGGCGCCCTGGGGCGGCCTCCGGTCACCAGTCACAGATCCATCGGGAGCCTCACTCACTATCCCCGCCCTATGACTGATGCACGCTGTCAAGGATCACTTCGATGATCTCGCTGCATTCATCCTCGATCTCCAGCATAAAGGAGTACAGGTTTTTGATATCCCGTTTCTTCAGCCCGAGAGACAGCAGGATGAGGGAGGCAAGCTCTCTTCGAAGCACACGGACAGGACCGGTGCGGTCAAAGTCGAAGGCTTGCATATAGCCGAGCATGGCGCCTTTGGAAAGGAGCATGCGTGCATAATATTCATCCGGCTTCAGATAGCCCATACAGTCTGCCTCTGCGAGGTAGTGATCTGCGAGATCCAAATGCGTATGGAGCAGGGCTTCGAAAATCTTTGGCTCCGTATAGGCTTCATAGTAGAGTTCACGGAAAACAGATTTCTTCTCGATCGCATACAGCTCGACCGCCAGGATCGCTGCATAGTGATATTCCAGCGGTTTATCAGAGAAGCGCTTCTCCACCTCATCCACAATCACCTGGCAAAGGTCATTCGTAATGGCCGAGAAAACAGCGTCTTTATTGTCAAAAAGATTGTAGATACTGCCCGAGGTGATCCCGGACTCCTGTACGATCTGGCGAATGGTTGTCTTTTTATACCCCTGTTCCAAAAAAAGTCTTTTAGCGGTGTTAAGAATATTCGCACGAACGCCCACCATACGTTCTGCTCTTGTTGCTGCCTGTGCCATGATTATGTCCCCTTTTCATGAACAATGAGGCCAAACTCCGAATGGCCCCGAAAACTCAAAAATCAACTCTCCCCAAAATAAGGGTACACTATTTCAAATGTATCTGGTTAATTATAAAATATAATAAAACGAATTGTCAATTTAACAAATAAGAAAATCTGCCAGACGGGACTGATTTTCATCGGGAGGATCAGAAACCCCGCCCTCCGGCATGCACCGAGCCGCTTTTCTTTTGATCGATCAGAAAATCTTTTCCTGCACGGGGCATGGGACGTGGAAGTACATGAAGCCAAGGTCAGTCATCCATCAAAAAAATGCAATAGAAAAAGAGCGGGAAATTAGGGGAGACCCGCTCTTTTCTGCCTGCGCTCTTGTGAAGGCGATGGGATGTCATCGGGGCTATGGGGAAAGCGGGAAACCATGATATAGGGGTATACCATGGCGGGATGACTCGCCGATCACGCGAAACGCAGGCAATGGTTTGCTTTAAGACACAGACAATATGCTCATGGTCTTAAAACATGCTTTTATTATAAATCATGTTTCATGCTTGTCAAGTGTCTTTCTCTACTTTTACGCCAAATGACAGGGAAAGATAGACATTTCTCATAAAGACCCGTCAGAAATGCTTTGTCCAGTCGATGAGGTCACTTTCAGATACGCCGCCGGAGAAACGAGTCCCTGGAAACCATTCGCCGCTCTTGGCCGTTTCTTCCAGCAGCACATCGCTGTCTCCAAGACCACTGGAATGCGATGTGCAGAAAGGAATGACCTGCTTTCCGGAAAAGTCATGACTCCGCACAAAATGATACACAATATTCGGTGCTTCGCCCCACCAGATCGGATACCCCAGGAAAACCGTCTCATAGCTATCCCAACCAGGTACATCCCCATCGATCTCCGGCATAAGGCTCCGATCCTGATGTTCGCGGCTGACGCGGCTGTTGTCATTTGTATAATCGAGATCCGAATCCGTATAGGGTTCTTTCGGCTTGATTTCCCATACATCCAGCCCTTTGGTGCGCGCAATGATTTCCGCAGCACGTTTTGTATTCCCTGTCGCAGAAAAATATACGACGATGGCTTTGGCATCTTTCTTCACCATATGGGTCTCGCTCGATGCGCCTGCTGCTTTGTCCTCGCGATGAGGCACACCCGTGGTTCCCCCGCAGCCGGTTAATCCTCCCGCTGCCAGAAACGCACACGAAAGAGCGATCGCTTTCTTCCACATCATGATCCTTCCTTTCCCTCTTCATTTTTCTTTTGATAAATCTGGTAATCGATCTGATCGAGCTGCTGCTGCTTTTCGTGAATATCATCCAGCAGGCGGAAGCGTTCTTTTCTGAGCTCTTTGATTTTCATCTTTTCGAGCTCTTGCTGTTGCACATCCATTCTACCCTCGCACTTTCTTCTTCATCATAGAAATCCAAGCGTCCACGTCCTTTTCCGGCGTAATCTGTTCGTCGCCCCCATTCGAGTCAAAGCGGACTTCTATCGTCCCGAGTACTTTATCTGCATGGGTTAAATTCTTAAGATGCTTAATGGCGCTCCCTGGCCAGCCACCATGTGTCGTGAAGAAAATCATTTTCTTTCCAGTGAAGTCATGCGTCGTCACGAAGGTGCGCATGGCAGGCGCCATGGTATACCACCAGGTCGGCGATCCCAAAGCAATCACATCATATCCCGCGATATCCTTCTTCATCGGACGCAGCGGCGGACACTCCCCCCGTTGTACTTCTGCCTGCCCCACTTCGACTGTTTCCTCATAGGGACCGTACTTCTTGACCGTTTCGATACGCTCGATATCCCCCTCTGTGGCTTTTGCCAGCGCTTCCGCGATCTTTTTCGTATTTCCATGACTATAGCTGTAGTAAACAATCAGTATCTTCATAGACACCTCTTCAGCGCGTCAGCGCGTCATAGGCTGCCGCGCTGACTTCCTCGCACCACTCATTAGAAAGATCAGTCCCTGGGATCTCAAAAGCCAGATGGCTGAACCAGCTCTCCTTCTTTGCCCCATGCCAGTGTTTCACATTTGCGGGGATTTCAACGATATCACCTGCTTTTAGGCTCTGCGCCTCTTTTCCTTCTTCCTGATACCAGCCTTCGCCATCGACACAGATGAGCACCTGCCCGCCCCCGCTCTTGGCGTGGTGAATATGCCAGTGGTTGCGGCATCCAGGCTCGAAGGTCACTTGGCATATGGTCAGCGGATCGCCTGCTTTAGAAATCACCTTCAAATAGGAATTCCCGGTGAAATACTTCGCGTAAGCCGTATTCGGCTCGCCCTGCCCAAAGAGACCGCCGTGCTCTGCGTCTCCATTCTCATAGACTTCCATGGCAAGATGGAAGGCCGCCCATGCATTAGGCCAACCAGCGTAAAAAGCAATGTGCGTCAGAAGTTCTGCCATTTCCTCCTGCGTCACGCCATTCTTTTTGGCTTCCTTCAAATGGTAGGCAAGAGACGCATCTGTCATGCCCTTCCCGATCAATGCGCTGACCGTGATGATGGAACGGAGCTTGCGCGACAGTTTCTCCTCTCGGCTCCACACCTCACCAAAAAGAACATCATCATTGAGTGCTGCAAACTTCGGCGCAAAATTCCCCAGAATGGTGCGTCCTGCTGTCTGTTTAACCATAGCATAATCCTTTCTGCTTACATATTGAATAGAAAACGGACAGGGCAAGAAGGTTCTCCAGAGATCATGCGAGATCCTGCGACTCATGCCCCATTTTTCTGATGCGGTGTCCTAGCCCCTCCGCTCAAGATGGTGATACGAAGAACTAAGGAAACGCTGATGCCTCGCAGTCATAAGACACTCCGCCCCCTGAATTCCCCAATCACCAATCCTTAGTCACCAGCTATCACCTTTGGAAATTCGAGGTTGATAACCTCCGCCATCATGCGCTTCATATTCCAGTCGCCGTGAATGCCGTCCAGCGCGAGCCAGGTGGGAAGCTCTTCCATCTCTTCAAAAGGTGCGGCGGTATCGATATGGACCTCACCGCGGATGAAAGCATTCACCTCGGCGAAAGAAGCTTTCCAGCCCTCATAGGTCGGCTCATTAAAAGCCTTTTGTATGTTTTCAGGATTGATCGGCGGCAGAGTCATCAGGATGGGCGTGATACCATGCTTGCGGCACTTTCTCTGGATCTCCTTCAGGTCAGAGATCACATCCGCTGCCGGGACACCGGCGCGAAGACTGTTCGTCCCACCCAAGATGAGAAGATAGTCCGGCGAAAAAGGAAGCACGTCCTTCTCGAAGCGCATGACCATCGCCTCACTCGTATCCCCGCTTTGGGAAAGATTGATCGAAGGAAAGTCCAGATACGACTCATAGCTGTAGGCAAGGTCAGCAGGCCCAAAGGAGAGATGGCCGCCGCCATGAGAAATACTGTCGCCATAGACAGCCACCTTCCAATGCTTCACCGGATTTTTGATCTCCTGCGGCAGGCTCCACTCACCCACGGGCTTCCCCGTGCTGTCCATTCCCCTGACGCGCCAGTAGTAGGTTCCCGTCCGCGGCGCATCATCATAGAGATCGGTGAGTTCTGTCTTGGCCGCATAGATGCGGTGGACGGATGGCGAGAAGCCATGGAGATTTTCCGGATACTTTGACGTGACTTCGATCTCATAGCTCGCGGCATTCGGATTTCCTGTGTAGGCATAGACCGGGTACAGAAGGACACTGCCATTCCCCTTGCCATAGGGATTGTGCGGGATGGGCGCATTGCGCTCCGTCTTGAAAAGTGCGCTCTCCACCTCCGCCGGCGGCGAATAGGGGCCGATCGGATGCCCATCCAGATCGTAGCTCCGCACACGGTAAAAAAGAGGCTCCTTTCCCGGTAACTGCCTCATATCCAGCATGAGGCTATTCATGTATACCTGGGTATTTCTGTAAATCGCGGTGGCTATCGGAGCATCCGCTCGCAGGTCTTTGGGGATCTCTTTGAAAATCTCCACCTCGCTTCTGACGGCATTCAGATTCTGCGGCCAGGTAAGGCAGCCGTACCGCCCTTTCTCCTCTTTGATCACCTGCGCGGCCCGGACTTCCTCACAGTGAAAATGCAAGGATCCTGCGGTCATGATAAGTGGCAGCACCGCAAGCACAAGTCCTGCAGCAAGCCGCCTTTTCCATTGGATTGCCATCGTTCATGCTCCTCCCTTCGTTTCTTCTGCCATTAGTATAGGCAGAATGTTGCTGCATAGCAAATACTTATGGATTATGAATTTGGATAGTGAAAAGGCATGAAGTGGGCGAGAAGCCAGGGATGAGGAATGGGGTGTGACTGGCGACTGGTGGCGAGTCGCTTCAATCCCTCCTCGGGCATCGCCGTGATTCATACGCTGCGACGCTTCTATATTTTTATGCATCGCACCACCATTTCGCATTTCTCATGCAAGCAAGGCTTTCCAACGCAATCAAGGGGCAGCACTCCCATGGGCCCCGATTTTCCAATAAAAAACACCTGCTTTCGCAGATGTTTTCCTTCACTTCAACTTCTCTTTCAAAAACTCAATGAACGTTTTCGTGACACGACTGAAGGGCTGATTTCTGCGCCACGCAAGAAATGTGTAGATATACTGCGCCTTATCTCCGATCGGTCTGAAACAGATCCGATGTTCATCAAGAAAGGGGAGTACACCCTCCCCGGCAATAAAATAGCCCATGCCCTCATCGACCATGATGGCCAAGTTCGTGGGGAGGTCAGACTCGATCATGGCAGGATGGCTATCCGGATCCGTATGTCTGGCAAAGGACATCGCATCAAGATCTCGACGAAGCCCCTGCAGCAGGGGGCGGCCTTCAAGGTCTTGCATCCATACTTCCGGCTTCTTGGCGAGCGGATCATCCGCACGCATATACACCCCCATCCGGCTCGGTTTTCCGATGGGGCGTGACTCATACTTCTCCCTATCGAAAGGCTGCACAAGGAGGCCCACATCGACGCAGCCATGATCCATACATTCACAAATGTATGGCGTGATGTCCGTATAATAGCGGAAACATACAAAAGGATGGAGTGTCTGAAATTCCTTAATGAGACGCACGAAATCACGTGCCTGCGAGAGATCCCCTCCTGCCACGCTGATGGTGCCTTCCAGATTTTCTGCCGCCTGCGAGACTTCCATCTCCGTCTTGTCGACCAGAGAGACGATCTCTTCGGCGCGTCGGCGAAGAAGAATGCCTTCCGGCGTCAATGCGATCTTGCGTCCGCTCCGATCCAGGAGCGGGACGCCCATATCCGCTTCGAGGTCCGCCATCTGGCGCGACAACGTCGGCTGCGTGATGTGGAGGCGGCTGGCCGCCTTCGTGATGCTCTCCTCACGCGCGACCATGAGAAAATATTTCAACACACGGATTTCCATGGAAATCGCTCCTTTCATGAAACCATTTTTCTCATTATATCATGGGAAGGAAAGGGGGTTCAGGGTTCAGGTGGATGGGTTCGAGGTTGTAGTTCAGCGCAAAATATATATAATAGAAACGCAGCAAGTTTTGAGAATAACGTAAAATACGTTGCCCCTTAAAGAAGAAGCAGACCGAAGGCCAGGGATAGACTGCCTCGAAGAGATAGAATTCTGCAGAAAGGTTGTCTGTGCGCTTGGTATAGCCAGAACACAGATTGCCGCAGATGAGATGCTGACCACTACATAGGAGCTGTGAAGAAATGAGGATTCATTTCTTCACAGGCCCTTTTTACTTTGCTTTCATTTGGTTCA
>DLZS01000052.1:8938-11884 GCA_003447275.1 Dialister sp. | reverse complement strand
GGGCACCTCCTTCCAAAGGAAGGAGGGAGGGAGACAAGTGGAGTGCGTTGACTGGTAACTAGGGCTCATGGCTCTCGTGGCGGTTTCTCCGCGAGTATGTATGTGGAAAGCGGAGAGGCGCAGCATATGTGGGGAATGCGTGAGCCACTGACTGCGAATGACAAAGATCTCTCGCTTCGCTTAAAATGACGATGCGGGGAATCTGATGCCCCACGGCTCCTGCCAAGCAAAAAGACGGCAGGAGCCGTCTTTGCTTATGGGGCTGCGGTGGGATTACAGATGCAGTACGCGGTCTTTGATCTCCTGGGTACGGCCCTGATTCCAGAACTGGGTGCCGATGTAGCCGCAGGTCCTTCTGGCGACGCTCATTTTGTGCTGGTCTCGATTGCCGCAGTTCGGGCATTCCCAGACGAGCTTGCCGCTTTCGTCTTCGACGATCTTGATCTCTCCATCATAGCCGCAAACCATGCAGTAGTCGCTCTTGGTATTCAGCTCTGCGTACATGATATTTTCATAGATGTACTTCATGACGGTGAGAACGGCAGGGATATTCGTCTGCATGTTCGGGACTTCGATGTAGGAGATCGCACCGCCCGGGGAGAGCTTCTGGAAATCGGATTCAAATTTCAGCTTGTGGAAGGCGTCGATATTTTCCGCGACGTGGACGTGGTAGCTGTTGGTGATGTAGTTCTTATCTGTGACGCCTTTGATGAGCCCGAAGCGCTTCTGGAGGCATTTGGCGAATTTATAGGTGGTGGATTCCATCGGGGTGCCGTAGACGGAGTAGGAGATGTTTTCCTTCGCTCTCCATTCGCTGCATTTGTCATTCAGCTTCTGCATGACGGACATGGAGAATTTCCGGCCCTCTTCCGTGGTGTGGGAGACGCCGAGCATGCGGACGCACATTTCATACAGGCCGGCATAGCCGAGGGAAATGGTGCTGTAGTTATTGAAGAGGAGCTTGTCGATGGTCTCGCCCTTCTTGAGGCGCGCGAGTGCGCCGTACTGCCATAGGATCGGTGCGACGTCAGAGACGGTGCCAAGGAGCCTCTCGTGGCGGCAGCGGAGGGCGCGGTGGCAGAGCTCGAGGCGGTCTTCCAAAATTTTCCAGAAGCGGTCCATGTCACCGCCGGAGGAGCAGGCGACGTCGACGAGATTGATGGTGACGACGCCCTGATTGAAGCGGCCGTAGTACTTGTGCTTGCCATCCTTGCCAAGACCTTCGGTATCCGGTGTGAGGAAGCTGCGGCAGCCCATGCATGGGTAGACATCGCCATTTTTCATCTGTCGCATGATCTTGGCGGAAATGTAGTCTGGCACCATGCGCTTGGCGGTACATTCCGCAGCGAGCTTGGTGAGGTAGTAGTAGGGGGTATCCTCATGGATATTGTCTTCATCGAGGACGTAGATGAGCTTCGGGAAGGCGGGGGTGATCCATACGCCCTTTTCATTCTTGACGCCCTGCATGCGCTGACGGAGGACTTCTTCGATGATGAGGGCAAGATCCTTCCTCGTCTGGCCGTCTGCGACTTCATCGAGGTACATGAACATGGTGACGAAAGGCGCCTGCCCGTTGCAGGTCATGAGGGTGATGAGCTGGTACTGGATGGTCTGGATGCCGGACTTGATCTCTTCCTTCAGGCGGCGTTCCACGATCTTGGAGATGATGTCTTCATCCATCGATTCTCCGGTTTCCCTGCGCTCTGCGAGGACTTCTTTTCTGATCTTCTGACGGCTGATGTCTACGAAGGGAGCGAGGTGCGCGAGCGTGAAGGATTGCCCGCCGTACTGGTTCGAAGCGACCTGCGCGACGATCTGCGTCGTGACATTGCACGCGGTGAAGAAGGAGTGCGGCTTTTCGATCATGGTCTGGCTGATGACGGTACCATTCTGCAGCATGTCTTCCAGATTGATGAGGTCACAGTTGTGCTCGCGCTGGGCGAAATAGTCAGCGTCGTGGAAATGGATGATGCCCTGCTCGTGTGCTTTCACGATCTCCTCCGGGAGCAGCAGGCGGCGGGTGAGGTCTTTCGATACCTCGCCGGCCATGTAGTCACGCTGCGTGGAATTGATGACAGGGTTCTTGTTCGAGTTTTCCTGCTTCACCTCTTCATTGTTGAGGTCGATGAGGGAGAGGATCCCGTCATCGGTGGTATTGCTCTTTCTGGAGATCTCGCGTTTGTAGCGGTAGCGGACGTACTTCTGCGCCACCTCGTAGCCGCGCATTTCCATGATGCCCGTCTCGACCATGTCCTGAATGTCTTCTACATTGCAGGCATGCGAATACGCCGAGATCTTCTTGGCGATGTTGTCGGCGACGGCCTGGATCTGGAAGCTGCTCATCTGATGGATGCCTTCGACTTCCTTATTGGCTTTGCGGATGGCATTCACGATCTTGGAAATATCAAAAGCAACTTCCTGCCCATTTCTCTTTATTACGTTTGTTTTGACTGTGATTCCCGTCATTTCTTCTCGATTTTCCATAGCTGATGCACTCTCCCGCTGGTAATCCGACGATTTTCTTAGGTTTTATCGGCTTTATAGTAAATACAAAATGTATGAAATTAACAAAAATATAAGCACAATATCTTGTGCCGGAACTATAATACAACAAATCGGGAGAAAAGGGAATAGGGAAAATATTTTCGAAGCCAAGATCTCTCTTCCAAGAAAGTGAGAGAAACCGCCAAAAAGTGAGAAAACAGCGGATTTGCTGCTGTATGAGAAATTTATGAGAAGCCGTATAAATCCTTTCTATGAGGGAGTATCAAGAAAATGTGGCTTGCTTTTTATGAAGAAGTGTATAATGAGAGGAAAGGGGTTCAGGGTTAGCCCGTGGGCGGGGCGCCCTTGATTACGGATGAGAGCTTTGCTTGAATGAGAAATTAGGAATGAGGAATTAGAAATGGTGGTGCGGCGCCAGATCCTTCGACTCAGTTCTCACTG
>DLZS01000052.1:0-8693 GCA_003447275.1 Dialister sp. | reverse complement strand
GACGAAATGCGCCGCGAA
This sequence comes from Dialister sp., assembly GCA_003447275.1. GTDB lineage: Bacteria > Bacillota > Negativicutes > Veillonellales > Dialisteraceae > Dialister. The sequence continues at coordinate 8,675 of DLZS01000052.1, read as the reverse complement.
GTATAAATAATGGTGATGCCATGAGCGGGCATTCCAGTCACCAGTCACCAGTCACTTGAGGCTTCTCATCCCTAGCTACTAATCCCTAGTCACCAGTCACTAGTCACTTTACCCCCCTAATCCCTAATTCCCATGTTTTTAAGGAGTATCCACTCGTGCTTTTCAAAGAAAATCCCTTCTACCTGCTCTCCGTTCATAGCACGGACGGAGCGGCGGCGATCGATGCCGCGCTCTCTCACCAGCGAAAGCTGCTTCCCCTTGAGGCGGAAGGTGCGGCTAGCGAGGCGGCGCACTGGCTTCTCAGGATGGAGAATCGCAGCGAAGCAGAATATTTCTGGCCGTCGGGGCTTCCCCGAAGAGATGCCTTTCTTCTCGCAGAGAACGGCGAAAGTGACTGCGCTCTTTCGCCGCGCCTTCGCCTGCTCCGTTTTTTGAATACGCTTTCAGAGGATACGCTCAGGCTGGAGGCACTGCTTTCCGCAGAAGAAGATTTCCTCGCGCTGTCCCCGCTGGAGGCGCTGGAGGACATTCAGAGGGATCGCCGGATCGCCGGATTTCCTGCCTTCAAGGAACCATGGGTGATCGAAGGATACCAGCAGGCGCTGATCCTGGAGATCGGAAGCGGTGCCATCGCTGCTTCCCGCCGGCTGCCTGAAGAAGAGCGAAGGCGCCTGCTCATCGCCTTGGGGAAACAGGGACGGCGAGGAATGCTCTACACCCAGCTCCTTTCTGCCTATGAAAGAGATGTGGAAAAGGAACGCGCGCAGCTGGAAAATGATATCGCCTACGCGCTCATGATCAGCCAAAAACATCCGCAGCAGGGGCGATCGCTCCTTGCAGAGAAGAGCCGCCGCTACCTGTCTCTGTCGATGCCGCTCTATGCGATGAGCGGCTGCTGGATATTCCGCCCCGTCTTTTCTAGCATTCGAAATCGCGCGATCGATCTGTCGGAGCGCCTCGGACGGGAGACGGGCGAGCGCTGGTTCTCCCTCTTGGAAGAGCTCTTTGCCTTCGTGCCGGTCTTTGCAAAGGAGATCAGGCAAGATCAGGTACGCCTTTCCTGCGGAGAGAAGCTCCCCCGCGGGAAAGAGGAGATATCCCCAAAGGACAGACTGGAAATACCGCGCCACATATCGGAAATCCCTCACGTGAAGATGGAAAAGGGGAATCGCCGCTGGGGGACTGTGGTGGTCATAGTGCTCGCACTGGCGTTCCTGCTCTTTGGGCGGTAACAGGACATGGGCTAAGTTTGAAAGCAGGGACGAGCAGCTATGGATTAGGAATTGGGGATCAGGGGTGTAAAGTGACTGGTGACTAGGGATTAGTAGCTAGGGATGAGGAGTCTCAAGTGACTGGTGACTGGAATGCCCGCTCATGGCATCGCTTCATATATATTTGCGGCAAAGCCGCCACCTTTATTCCTAATTCCTCATTCAAACGGGGTTTTCAGCCAGAATCAAAGGAGGCCCCGCCCCAGGAACAAACCCTCATTTTTTTCGTCCATTTCTGCTATAATAAAACAATCCTTCGGACTTTCACTCCGATGAGATTTTCTGGGGATACCCCCGGGATGATGGTTTTGGGAAAACAGTGATCGAAGGTCTTCTGTATGACGACAGCCTCACCGGTCGTAAGAGCGCTCCGGGCTTGGGAATATCCTGCGCCTTGGCGTTCCGGCGATCTCTGATCGCTTCTTGCCGCCTTTTTAACCGGCCTCGCTGCAACGGTCAAACTTCCGATGCGACTGCTTCTCCCGCAGAAAGGATACCTATTTTTATGACAGAAAAGAAAAAAGTCGTCGTCGCCATGTCCGGCGGTGTCGACAGCACACTCACCGCCAAGCTCCTTCTGGAAGCGGGCTACGAAGTCTGCGGTGCGACCATGCACCAGTTCGACGGGCAGGAGAAGGAGATCGAAGGTGCGAGAGCCATGGCTGATTTCATCGGCATCCCCTTTCAGGTCGTCGATGTCAGAGAGGCTTACCAGAAATTCGTCCTCCGCTACTTCATCGACGCTTACGCCAAAGGCATGACACCGAATCCCTGCATGATGTGCGACTTCAAGGTGAAATTTGGCCTCTTCTATGACGAAGCCAGAAAACACTTTGACGCACCGTATTTTGCAACGGGTCACTATGCGAGGATCCTCTTCCATCCAGAGCGGCAAAAATACGAAGTCCATAAAGGCATCGACATGGGCAAGGACCAGTCGTACATGATGTACCACCTCACGCAGGACCAGCTCGCGCATATCATTTTCCCGCTAGGGCGGACCTTCAAGAAAGACACCCGCCGGATCTCTAAAGAAAAAGGACTTCCCACCTACAACAAAGCCGAGTCACAGGATATCTGCTTTTTGACCAGTGAGACATCCTACGTCGAATTTCTCAAGAACCATGCACCGGAAGCCTTCTCCGAAGGCGATATCGTAGACACCAAAGGCCGCGTCCTCGGACGCCATCGCGGCATCCCTTACTACACCATCGGACAGCGAAAGGGCCTCGGCATCGCAGCGAGGACTCCGCTCTATGTCGTCGCTTTAAAGCCTGAGAGATCGCAGGTCATCGTCGGTACGAATGACGAGCTCTTCCGCACCCGCCTTTTGGCGGACGAGCTTCACTTCACAGATGGCGAAGCGCCCGGAGAGGAATTTTCCTGTGAGGCCAAGATCCGCTACGGCATCCGCGTCCATGACTGCACCGTGACGCTCGAAAGAAACGGCCGCGCCGTCGTGAAATTCAAGGAACCCCAGCGCGCCATCACCAGCGGCCAGTCCGTCGTCTTCTACGACGGTGACAGGCTCATCGGCGGGGGAACGATCATGAGGGGATTGTAAGCATAGAAAAAACGTTGTACGCATGGCATGGGTACAACGTTTTTTTGATGGGTTTAAGGGTTCAAGGTTCAAGGTTCAGGGGTGCGGTGCGGCGCATTTCGTCATCCTGAGCGGAGAAAAACGTCGTATGTTAGGGAAACGCTGATTAAATCGCAGAGCCCGACTTGGCATGTATTTTCATACAATACTTCGTCATAACCCGCCTTAAATAGCTTGCTATTCGCGGCGGCTTATTCCTCGCCTTGCATGAAAATACAAGAGCCAAGTCGGACAACGATTTAATCAGTGTTTCCCTAGAAAATGACTTATCTGAAGTATGAGAACTGAGTCGAAGGATCTAGGTGCCGCGGAGCATACATAGGGCAATGCCCGCTCTCTGTTTTTCCCTCCTTCCTTTGGAAGGAGGTGCCCCGAAGGGGCGGAGGTTGGCGTGGAAAGCGGTCATTTCACATACGTGGAGCCAACCCTGTCTCGCTGCGCTCGCCTGCCCCTTCCAAAGGAAGGGGCTAGGGAAATGCTCGAAATACTTTTCTAAAACTTGCAGCGAAGCTGGCATTGCAACCCCGAACCCATCAACCTGAACCTTGAACCCTAAAACCTGAACCCTTTCCTATTTCCCCTTAAATTCCGCGGGGCGCTTTTCGAGGAACGCCGTGATGCCTTCCTTGAAATCCTCCGAAGACGAGCATTCGCCGAGGTAGACAGACTCTGCCTTCATGTATTCCTCAAAGCCCTTGTACATGCTTTCGAACATCAATTTCTTCATATTTCTATAAGCGAGCGTCGGGCCCTTCGTCAGCTTTTCTGCGAAGGCATAGACCGTCGGGAGGAGCTCCTCCTTCGTCGTGACAGCTTTCACGAGGCCGATGTCATACGCTTCCTGGGCTGCTACGATGCGTCCCGTGACGAACATGTCGAAGGCGCGGTGTGTACCGATCATGCGCGGGAGCGTGTACACGCCGCCCGTATCTGGACAGAGACCGATGCCGACAAAGGCCTGCAGGAATTTTGCATTGTCTGCGGCATAGATGAAGTCACAGGCAAAGGCCAGATTTGCCGCCCCGCCCGCACACGCACCGGCGACCGCACAGATCACGATCTTCGACATCTTCTTCATGTACAGCACGATCTCCGATAGCTTGCCTGCCAGAGGTCCCATGGACTCCTTCGCAAAATCCGGCTCATCGCAGTGCGCCTTCATGAAGCGGATATCGCCGCCCCCGCTGAAGGCACGCCCTGCGCCTGCAAGCACGACGACCTTCACCGCTTGATCCGCTTCCGCTTCATGCAGCGCGCTTTCCACCTCGAGCGACATGTTCATGTCGAGGGCATTCAGCGTCGGTGCGTAGTCCAGCGTGATGGTCGCGATGGATCTCTCTACCGTGTAGTGAATCATTTTGTAATCCATGGGAATACCTCCTTCTTGAATCAGTGTTTCCTTAGAAGTCTGTGTCTATATTATACATCTTTTGAAGAAAATGAGAAATTGAAGATCGCCCTTTTGCGTCATTGGCGAAAAGGGAAGGGCTTTCTTGGGAGTGGATCGGGGGCAGAGTGCAGTCCACATTCGCGGAGAGGGAGACTTAAAAAAAGAGAAATGTCCATTCCATGTTCCTTTTGCTGCTTGGATACCATAAATGCATAGCAACCCCGATCTCTCATGCATAACCTGTATTTTGATAGACTCAATGCATGGTGTATACTATAAATCATCGAATCATCCAAAATAAGCATACAATAAAATGGAGGAAATGATTTATGGAAATGCTATTGGGGTTTATTGTCCTTCTCGGGTGTCTCTTCCTGGGAATTAAGCACGGGGGGATCGGGCTTGCTGTCATCAGCGGCATCGGTCTTACGCTGTACACGTTTGTTTTCCACTACAAGCCGGGCACGCCGCCGATCGGCGTCATGCTGACCATTCTGGCGGTCGTCACCTGTGCGGGCTTCCTGCAGACGTCCGGCGGGCTGACGGTCATGCTGAAGTATGCGGAAAAATTCCTGCGCAACAATCCGAAGCACATCACGATCCTGGCGCCGGTGACGACCTGGTTCCTGACTGTCCTCTGCGGCACGGGTCATGTCGTGTACACCATGTTCCCGATCATTTATGATATTTCTATCAAGCAGAATATCCGCCCGGAACGTCCGATGGCGGTATCGTCCATCGCATCCCAGATGGGGATCTCGGCATCTCCTGTATCGGTTGCTGTCGTTTCCATCGTAGGCTTCATGGCGGTGGCGGGCTACACCTTCAACCTGCTGCAGATCCTGGCGGTGTCCATCCCTGCGACTTTGATCGGCGTCATCTGTGCGGCTCTTGTCAGCTATAAGAGAGGCAAGGATCTTGAGAATGATCCCGCGTTCCAGGAAATGATCAAGGATCCGGAACAGAAGTCCTATGTCTTTGGCGAGAATGAATCGCTGCAGGGCAAGGAGCTGCCGTCCTCTTATTATCATGCGACCATCATTTTCCTTGTAGGTATCATCCTTATCGCGATCTTGGGCAATTTCCCGGATCTTTTGCCGCACTTTGCTGATGCGAAGGGCAAGATGAAGGCGATCTCTATGACGACGGTTATCCAGATCATCATGCTCCTGATCTCTGCGATCATTCTCTTCGTCTGCAAGACGAAGGCGAAGGAGGTCGGAAACAGCCAGGTCTTCCGTGCGGGGGTCGTCGCACTGGTCTCTGTATACGGTGTCGCTTGGATGGCGGATACCTATTTTGCGAATCATATGTCGATCCTGAAGACCTTCCTGGGCTCTGTCGTTACGGCATATCCATGGGCGTATGCGGTCGTTCTCTTCTTCACCTCGAAGCTGGTCAATTCTCAGGGCGCGGCCGTCGCTATCGTCATGCCGATGGCCCTCAATCTGGGCATGGATCCGATCATGGTGCTGTCTTTCATCCCTGCCTGCTATGGTTACTTCTTCCTGCCGACCTACCCGTCGGATCTGGCGTGCATCGGCTTTGACCGTTCCGGTACGACAAGGATCGGGAAGTTTGTCCTGAACCACAGCTTCATGCTGCCGGGGCTCACCGGTGTCGTGACAGCCTGCATCGCCGGCTTCATCATCGCACATGTGCTGTACTAAGATCGTACTAAGACATATATGAGAGACTAAGAAAACGCTCCTGTCGAACATTCGACGGGAGCGTTTTTTTGTGTGTGGTGGCTAGTGACTGGCGGCAGAAGTCAGAGGTCAGATGTCAGATGTCTCTCTGTCTAATCCCCAGTCCCTAGTCCCTAGTCCCTAGCTACCTTTATTTCACAACTCACTAAAGAGCGGTGAGTACATCATGAAGAGGGTACAGGTGGTGATCGTGGTGGCGAGTGTGATCAGGGTGAGGAGGAGGCCATACTTGATCTGCTCAGCAGCATCGAGTCCGTGACCGATGGGGATGGCGCGGGTGGAGATCGGAAGGACGTAGGCGCAGTTCGCGGCGACGATGCTGCCAAGGATGTAAGGGATGGGATTCACGCCCAGGGCTTTCGTAAGGCCGGTGACGACGGGGATGGAAATGGAGGCGGCAGCGGTATTGCTCGAGAGCTCGGAGAGGAAGGTGGCAAAGCCGCAGGAGATCGCCATGATGGAGAGGCTGCCGGAGAGATGCATGGCGGCGATGAGGGAGGCGAGCTGCTCGATCGCGCCGGTCTCGATGACGAGGCGGCCTAGGGCGAGGCCGGAGGCAAAGAGGCAGATCATGCCCCACATGATGTGCGACTCTGCGTATTTCCATGTGAGCATCGGATGGCCTGTCTCATCCTTCAGGAAGAACATGAAGAGACCGAGGGTGAGGAAGATGTAGGCAGGCTTCCAGCCGGGGAGCAGGTCGGCGAAGGCAGGGCGGGCGAAGGCAAGGATGGTCGCGGAAAGGAAGAGGATGAGGCCGATCCATTCGCCTTTCTTCAGCGGGCCGAAGGCCTTGTACATGTCTTGAAAGTAGCTTCGTGTCCCCTTCATCTCTTTCACGGGGACGGGGATCGCCCACAGGAAGAGAAGGTTCACGAAGAAAATGATCGCAAGCAGCGGGAGGAAGCGGATGACCCAGTCATAGTACATGAATTCGCGTCCCGTGAGCTGCTCGATGTAGGAGACAGCGACGAGATTGGCAGATGAGCCGATCGGTGAGCCGAAGCCGCCGATGCCGCTTCCCCAGCCGATGGCAAGAAGGATGGGAAGGGCGAGACGGCTCTTTGTGATGTCCTTTTCGCCGACGAAGTGGAGCATGGCGACGGCGATGGGGCAGAAGATGGCAGCGACGACGACATTCGGCAGGAAGACGGAGAGCAGGGTCGAGGCGAGGAACCAGACAAAGATCTGGTTCTTCATCGAGGTGCCGATGCAGCAGAGCGTCTTGACGGAGATCCTTCGATCAAGTCCTGTGGTCGTCCATGTAAGGCAGATGAGATCGGAGCCTAAGAGCAGGACGGCGATCTCGGAGAAGTACTGGCTGAGCACGTGGCCTTCGGGGATCAGATCAAAGAAGGAATCCACCAGAATGGGGATGAAGGCGGTGACGTAAATGGAAACGGGGCGGAGGATCCACCATAGCGCCATCCAGACGGCAGTGCCGATCGCAAAGGATTGCGCGGGCGTGAAGGTGCCTGTGAGTACAAAGGCGGTGAATGCAAAGCTGGCGGGGCCGGCGAGGATTTCGAGTATATTTTTCATGAGACCTCCTTGGGGAAAGCGGGGCGGCGGGGGCATCGGCTCCGATGGGAAGGGGCGGCGCGAAGCTTTCGGGATCGTTTTCTTTCTCTATTATAGGATGCTATACTATAAAAGAAAAACTGTTATATAACGTACTAAGTACAGAGGAATGCCTGTATTATAAAGGAGGAGATCCGATGAATTTTTTGACGATACACTACTTCCTGACGCTGGTCGAAGAGCGGAATTTTACGCGGGCCGCGGAGCGGCTGCATGTGACGCAGCAGACGCTTTCGGGGCATATCGCGATGGTAGAGAGGGAGGTGGGGATGAAGCTCTTCATCCGTCATGTGCCGCTCGAGCTGACGGATGGGGGCGAGGTATTTTATCGCTACGCGCGCATATTCCAGCGCAATGAACTGGCATTTCGCCGTGCGCTTTCGGATGTGTCGGGGAGTGAGAGCGGAGTGCTTCGCATCGGTGTCGCGCCCGCCCGCGGCGAGGTCCTGCTGCCGCCCTTGCTCGAAGTTTTTCACCGTCGGTATCCGCGCGTGCGCATCGTTCTTTGTGAGATGGCGAATGCAATGATCTGGAAAGCGCTGGAACGGGAGGAGATCGATCTGGCGTTGGCGCGGTGGGAAGAGGAGCTGCCCGGTGTCTCGCTCTATCCCTATCAGGAAGAGGAGATCGTGCTTCTTCTTTCCGCTGATCTGTATCAGCGCCTGCCGGGGACGGAGGAAGAGAGAGTGCGCGTTCTCTCTGCGCCGCAAAAGGAGCTGCCTGTTTTTTTGGAGCCGTGTGATTTTCTTCTGAACAGCGAGGGGGATATCGCCGGACGTCTGGCGAGGAAGCTTTTCCGTGAGGCCAGCTTCGCTCCGCGCGTGGCGGCGGAATCTGAGCATATGGCGACGATGCTCCGGCTCTGCCTGCGGGGACTGGGGGCGTATTTCTGCCCGAAAAACCTGGCCGAGGCCATGCTTGCTCCGTCGGATATGCAAAAACTCCACCAGATCGCTTTCACGGAAGGGAAATATATGATTTCCTTCGCGTGTCATGAAAGCTCGCATCGGTGGAGTATGATAGAGAATTTTTTGAAAATAGCAGGAAAGTAGGAGAAAACAGCAAAGGGAATGCACAGCCCCTTTACCGTTTTGCTTTCATTTGGTTCAGGGTTCAGGGTT
>DLZS01000141.1:0-6890 GCA_003447275.1 Dialister sp. | reverse complement strand
ATGATCGTTATTTCACATCGCCTATTCTCTGCCCTTCGGACATCCCCTTCGCCAACAGGAACCCCATCTTACGATATTCTCAAATCATTCGCGGCGCTTCTAAATGATAATGCGCCGCACCACCAACCTGAACCTTGAACCTTGAACCCGACAACCACAAAAGACGTGCTTTCGCACGTCTCTTTCGTTAAAAGCTGTATGTTCCCTTATAGATCAGGTCTTTGATGAAATTCGGAAGGGCAAAGCAGCTTTTCTGGATATTTTTATTGTAGTACTTCATCGGCTGCGGGCCGTCTTCACGGACCGTGGCTGTCAGCGGGTCATATTTCTTCGATCCGATCATGAAGGAGTGCATACACTCCGGATAGATCGGCACGTGTGAAAAATACATGCGTACGATGGGGAATACGTCACGCATCGCCGCAAAGACATCGTGGACGGTCTTCTGCTGGACGATCGGGGACTCGGTCTGCTGGACGATGAGCCCATCTTCTCTAAGAGCCGCCTTGGCGCTTTTGTAGAATTCTCTCGTGAAAAGTCCTTCGCCCGGTCCGATGGGGTCAGAGCAGTCGATGATGATGACGTCATAAAAGTCCTTCACCGCGGCCGCAAAAGCGATGCCATCTCCCACATGGACATGAAGCTTCTTCGGCGGATCCAGGAGGACTTTGGAGATCGTCGGGAAATATTCCTTCGAAAGCTCGATGACGCGGCCATCGATGTCGCAAAGATCCACCTGTTTTACACACTCATGGCGGCAGACTTCGCGTGCGACGCCGCCGTCTCCGCCGCCAATGATGAGTACACGCTCCGGATGAGGATGCATCATGAGCGGGACATGCGCGATCATTTCATGGTACGTCCACTCATCCTTGACGGAAGTCTGGAAAACACCGTCTAAGATGAGAAGACGTCCATACTGCTCCGTCTCGACGATCTCAATGTGCTGGAAGGGGGTCTGCTCTTCATGCAGCCTTTTTGTGATCGCCAGAGTGAGCCCCAAATGGTCATTGGCCCACTCGGTCACGGTCTGTTTCGTTTCCATAGGCTTAGTTCTCTTCTTTCGGAGCTACTGTCTTAGCCGCCTCATCGAAAAGATTTCCGCCGGCAGGCGCAGGAGCGGCTTCCTCTGCTTCTACAGCTGGTGCTGCTGTTTCTTCCGAGGAAGAAGGCTCCGCCTCAGCGGTCGGTTCAGACGGTTCAGAAGCTGCCGGCTGCTGAGCCTGCACCGCCTGCGGCGCACGAGCGGCTTTGGCTGCTTCGATCAGCGCCAACGCAGACTTGAAATTTGACAAGAGCTTTTCGATATACAGATTCATATCGCCTTCTGCCTTCAGCAGATCCGCATTCATCTTGCGACGAGCTGCTTCGGCATCGGAAACGATCTTCTGCGCTTCGCTCTGGGCTTCCTGAATGGAAAGCTCAGCTTCCTTGTGTGCATTCTTCTTCACATTATCTGCGGTTTCCTGTGCCATGACCAGCGTGTGGGACATGGTCGACTCCATCTTTTCGTAGTTGCGGAGCTTCGTGCGGATGATGTCCATTTCTTCTTCCATCGCACGGTGCTCGCGGTAAATCTTTTCATAGTCGCTCGCAAGCTCTTCCAGAAAGGCATTCACTTCATCCTTCGAATAGCCGCGGATCTGACCGGAAAATGTTTTATTATGAATATCCATCGGTGTGATCATGATCTATGCTCCTTTAATGATATTCTTACTTATGAGTTCAAGGGTTCAGGGTTCAAGGTTCAGGGTTAGCCCCTCGGGCGTGCCGTCCCATGATTACGTGTGAAAGAGGTTCAGAGGGTTCTATAGGTTCAAGAGGTTCAAAGGGGTTGGTGCGGCGCATAACAATCAGAAGCGCCGCGGAGGTTTGAAATTAGCGATTTTCCCGTATCGCAAACCTAATCCCTAGCCACTAATCCCTACTTTCAAACTTCTATGGTATTCACGAAAGATGAGAAATCTATGAACCTGTCGAACCTACAGAACCCATTGAACCTATTAACCTGAACCCCGAACCCTTACTTATATCTGTCGATCAAAAGCCCCGTCCGTCCTTTACGGCTCGTACCGGTCTCTTCCTTGATCTCGATGCGGCCGCGTCCCCGGATGCTGATGATATCGCCTGCCTTCACCGTCTGGGACGCGCTCTTGGCAGGCTGCCAGTTCACTTCCGTGCGTCCGTCATCGACGGCCTGCACCATCTTGGAGCGGGAGATACCAAAGCCCGCTGCCCCGACGGCATCCAGGCGAAGAGAGGCCACTGTCGCACGGACTTCCTTGGCCGTTTTCTTCGGCGGCTCGATCTCCTCCATCGGGATCTCTTTGACCGTGACAGGGACCATGGCGACTTTATGGAAATTGTCTCTGATCCACCCGGCCATGGTACTGTCTGCTACGATCTGACAGCCGGCGCCCTGCATGAGGATGTCGCCAAGAACGGCACGGTCGATACCAAGACCCATCAGCGAGCCTAAGACGTCCCGATGCCCGATCAGGCGGTAACGGTCATCCCAGGTGACGGAGAGGAGTGTCATGCCAAAGTCGATGGGGCCGTCATAGTCGTCTCTGGAAAAGGCGATGCGCACGCGCTCTGCCTCATGATAGCCTCCTTCACTTTTCACCGTAACCGTCTTCATATGGGTGGCGATAGTCTGCCCGATCTGCGCGGCAAAAGGCGACATAAACGGGCCAACAGCAAATGGCCGTCCACGGTCGACAACATCGGCCAGATCCAGCAGACGGATCGCCATGTCTTTGGCATCGTCACTGGTGGCCGCAAAATAACGAATGATTTTTTCTCTATCTTTCATATGTTGATTCCTGGCTCATCATTTCTAATTATTTTCCCGCCATCTGATCCGATTTTGCGAGGCATGCTTCTACGCCATCCATCAGTGCAGCACGGATGCCCGCGCGCTCCATGGCATGGATCCCCGCAATGGTGGTACCGCCGGGACTTGTGACCTGATCCCGCAGCTCAGCCGGATGTTTCCCTGTTTCCAGCACCATCTTGGCTGCGCCATACAACGTCTGGGCAGCGGCTTCGATGGCAAGCTTTCTGGGAAGACCGATCAGGACGCCGGCATCTGCCAGGGCATCAATGATGACAAACGCATATCCCGGACCTGCGCCCGAGAGCGCACCAAGCTCATCGAGCTGGCGCTCCGTCACGACGGCTTCCTTGCCCAGCGCGCGGAAAATATCCTCTGCCTCAGCGATGAATCCTTCCGAAGCAAATGTCCCCGGAGCGATCGCTGCCATGCCTTCTCCGACAGAGGCCGGGGTATTCGGCATGACACGGATGACTTCTGTCCCCTTCGGAAGAGCCTTTTCCAGTGTCTCGATCGTGACAGCGGCTGCAATAGAAAGGACCCGGCGGGGCGCATGCCGGGACAATTCTTCCAGCACAGAAGGAACCACGTTCGGCTTCACGGCCACAATGACCAGATCCGCCTCACCGGCTTCGCCCCCTTCTTTGGAGACAGAGACTCCGTATCGTGCTGCTTTTTCTTCCGAAGCCGCAAGGGAATGCTCCTTCACGAAGACTTCTTCTTTTTTCCATAAACCTTTGGCAAGGCAGCCGGAGAGGATCGCTCCTCCCATCGCCCCGCATCCGATGATCAGTATCTTTTTCATAGGTTCGGTCCTTTCCAGGCAGGGATGCCTTGGAAATCGGTCAGTCGATCCTTATCGAGCCGTACTGTCTCCGGCAGGCAGATAAGGACATCATCATTCAGAAGCTCGATGCTTCCGTGGGCCAGATAAACAGCTCCACTCATGAAATCGACAAACCGGCTGGCTGTCTCATCATCCACACTGTCATTCAAAACGACAATAACGGCGAGCCCTTTTTCAAGAGCATCCACCCCATGTCGTGCATCTGCATACGTGCCGGGTACCATGATCACCACCTCCAGCGGACGGAGACTTCGGGCCGGCAGCGCGCCTGCCTCCGGAAGTATCTCCCTCTCCTCTGCCTGTGTGTCATAGACATCCTCGTCCTGGCCATTGAACTGCTTTTTCAGCCAGCCCAGACCCCCTTCCCAGAAAGACATCAAGCCTCTGGAGCCGAGGGTCCCTGCGGCTGCTGGGCATTCCACTGCGGTGCACCGGCCGGTGCGGCTGCCTGCTGATCCGCATAGGCAGCGAAATTCTCACGGGAAACGCTCATATTATTCGGCGCGCAGAGATAAATGCTTTCAGAGATCTGGTCGATGCGGCCATCCAAAGCATACATGATGCCCTGAACGAAATCCACGATACGCTGGGCTTCATCCGCATCCGTTTTTTCCATATTCATGACGACCGGACGCATAGCCTTCAGATGATCCCCGATCTTTTCCGCATCACTGTAGCTCTTCGGGCTGACAACAACCATGGTGTATGGCTTGGCGGCCTGACGCGGGACAGCACTTCTGCCGATACCGCGGACAGCTGCCGGACGCGGCGGGACGGGCTGAGCCGGATTGACGGGAGCCGTCTCCTCGCCAAGATCCTCTTCTTCCATATCCTCATCATCACGATCGACGAACTGATCTTTAAACTTATCCAATAAACTCATTTCTTTCTCCTCCTAATGGTATACGCGAGAGCCGAAGATCGCGGTGCCGATACGCACCATCGTGGCTCCCTCTTCGATAGCCTGTTCAAAATCATGGGTCATTCCCATAGACAGGATGGAAATCTGTCCCTCGGGAAACTGCTTTTTCATATCCTCCCACATCTCGTGGGCTTTGCGGAAGACGGGACGCGTCATCTCCACATCCTCATAATTCGGTGCCATGCACATCAGTCCAAGCACCCTCACATGAGAGAGCGACTTTGCTTCATCGACCGCCATTTTCATGTCATCTGGTGAAAGACCTGTCTTGCTTTCTTCTCCGGAAATATTAAACTCCAGAAGTACGTCCTGCACCTTATCGATCTCTGCCGCCCGCTTGTCGATCTCCCGCAGAATGGACAATGAGTCCGCTGACTGGATGAGATCTGCCATAGCGACTGCCTTTTTGACTTTATTTTTCTGCAAATGTCCCTGCAGATGCCAGGTCACCGGGAGCGAGAGCTCCTGGTATTTTTCTTCCATTTCTTGGACACGGTTCTCACCCACATGGGTGATACCGAGAGAAATGGCTTCTTCCATGTCTTTGATGGGATGGAACTTCGTCACAGCCACCAGCGTGACCTGCTGATGATACGGGGACTTCTCCCGCGCTGTTTCGATCCGCTCCATGACATGAGCTAATCGTTCTTTGATTTCTGACATAGCCCCGCCTTCTTTGTGTAGTTTCAGCATAGCTCTTCTGGTAGAAATAGTTATACTTATGATTTATTATAGCACAGAAATCCATAGGGAAAAAGAGAAAAGGCTTCACGAGGAAGGGAGCCTGGGATCGGAGAATGCACGGCGGATCCTGACTGACAGAAAGCGATCCCATCCTTCCATGTAAGGAAGGCCATGACGAAATGCGGCATGAAAAGGCGTATGGCGGTGACCGGATCAGCGTTTCCTGACCTGCCGCTTCAGGCATCGCCGCGATGAAGCCTCTGCCGAGCCTTTTGACCTTATCAGCCGCATCGAAAAAGCCCCGACAGCTCCTCTGAGCCATCGAGGCTTTTATCACTTGTTCCTCATACCATATTCGCTTTCTTTGCGATCTCCTCCGGAATCGTCAGCCCCAGGATCTCCGCATCCTGCTTATTGATGACGATGGTATAGTCTTTTTGGTGCTGGATCGGAGACGTCTCCGGCTTGACCTTGCCATCGAGGATATCCGCCGCCAGCTCTCCTGTCTGCTTGCCGAGGCGATAGTAATCGACCGAGAGCGCTGCCAGCGCGCCGTCCTTCGCCATGATGTCCGCCCCGACGATGACGGGGATCTTATTCGCATCCGTGATCTTCATCAGTGTCGGAATGGAGGAAGCCAGCGTGTTATCCGTCGGGACATAGATGTAGTCTACCTTGCCGATGAGTGACTCCGCCACCTGCTGGATATCATTGACATTGTTCACCGTACGTTCTTCGACGGCAAGATCATGCTTCTTGCAGTAGTCCTTCATCTGGTTCGCCTGCACTTCGCTATTCACTTCGCTCGAGCAGTAGATGAGACCGACATGCTTCGCCTGCGGGATGAGCTTGGCAGCAAGCTCCATCTGGGCATCCATGGCTGCGAAATCACTGACTCCGGTCACGTTACCGCCGGGTCTCTCATCATTCTGTACCAGCTTTGCACTGGTATAGTCAGTGATCGCAGTACCGACGATCGGGATGTCCTTGATCTCATTCGCTGCTGCCTGCGCCGCCGGTGTCGCGATGGCACAGATCAGCTTCGGCTTCTCTGCTTTGAACCTGGAAACAATGGTCTTGAGATTTGACTGATCGCCCTGTGCATTTTCCTGCTCGATCTCGACCTTATCCGGCCCATAGCCGCGCTCCTTCAATGCATCGACGAAGCCTCTATTGGCCTCATCGAGTGAGCCATGCTGCACGATCTGTACGACACCGATCTTGATCTTGCCCGAGGCATCTCCGCTCTGTCCACCACAACCGCCGGAGATCAGGGCCGCCGCTGCGAGCGCGGCCGCTATACTGCATTTCATCCAGTTTTTCATCTTATGTTGCCTTCTTTTATTTATACAATACTATATGGGGTTCAAGGTTCAGGGTTAGCCCCGAGAACGTGCTGTCCCTTGATCGTGAATGAAAGCTTTGCTCGAATGAGAAATTAGGAATGAGGAATGATGGTGCGGCGCATAAAAATCAGAAGCGCCGCGGAGTTTTGATAGCGCTTCGTGCGCATCGTCATTTCTAGGGAAACGCTGATTAAATCGCAGAGTCAGATTCCACAAGAAATTTTATGCATGGCTTCGTCATAACCTTCCTTAAAT
>DLZS01000130.1:0-16957 GCA_003447275.1 Dialister sp. | reverse complement strand
GGATCTTTCTTGCACTGCGGTCAATATCACATAAGCACATACAGGGAAACGACGCCTTGGTGCTACGTATTTCTTCGTTCACACATCCTTCGTTTATCGCTCTGCAAGGAAGATTTCTCGCTTCGCTCGAAATGACGATACGAGAATCTGATGCCTCCTAGTCCCCAGTCACTAGTCACTATCTACTAACCTTCTTTATTCGATGACATCCGCCCTGATCAGTATAATGATTTCCGACTCCTCCAGACTTTTCCCATGACTTTGGAAGAGCTTTCCCAGAAGCGGGATGTCTCCTAAAATAGGTACTTTGCGGAAGGTCTTTCCTTCCTCTTTATCGATGAGACCGCCGATAGCCAGGAGCTGCCCGGATGCCAGACGCACCATCGTATTCGCCGAGCGTGTGATGATGCGGTACGCTTTCATCTCAGGGACGAGGTAGGGCGTCGAGACTTCTGCTTCCACATCTGCGGTGATCTCATTGTCCGCACTGATAATGGGGGTATATGTGAGCTTGATGCCGGCGTCCTTGTACTCTGTCGTCGTGGTCTTCACGCCATTTTCCATATGCTCTACGATGACCGGGATGCGGCTCCCGATCAGGATGTCCGCTTTCCTGCCATTCATCGTGACGACGTGCGGCTTTGCCAGTACTTTTGCCTTGCCTTTGGTGACCAGTGCATTGAGATTTGCCTGAAAGAAGAAGGTGTATGGATGCCCGCCCGGCGCACGTCCATAGGAGATCCCGGCGTAGCCATCAGGGATCGTGACGTCCCAGCCGCTTTTTTCAATGTTTCGGATCTTGGGATTTCCATCACTGTCGTACTTGATATTTCCATCTTCCCCCAGTACATAGTGCTGCTCCGTCCAGCTGTCACGGTCATAGTCCGCACTGCCGGTGAGGCTTTTGAAATTCCAGTCCAGCCCCAGCTCTTTGGCCGAGCTTTTATTGACTGCGATGACTTCCGCCTCCACCTTCACCTGCTTTTCGGGGATATCCATACCGCGAAGGAGCGCATCCACCTGCATCAGCTCGGCCGGCGTCCCACTCACAAGCACGGTGTTGGCCGACTGGTTATAAGACACCTTGCCTTTGGATACCATGTCCGTCAGGCTTTCGGCAGCTTCCTTGGCATTCGCATAGGAAAGGCGGTATGACTTCGCAAAGATGCCGGACTCTTTCTCCGTTACGGCGGAAAAAATAATAAGCGTACTTCCCTCTTTCCGCCCGGCAAGTCCACAGGCCGCCATGATGGATGTCATGGCTTCTTCCGGCGTCACATCATCCAGACTGGCCGTGACCCGCTCCTTCACGTGAGAAGAGAAAATGACATTTTCTCCCATCATCTCCGCGAGTCCCCGCAGTACCTCTGCCACAGGAGCGTCGCTCACATGCAGGCTGACCTTCTTCTCCGGGACTGGCGCCACCTGTACAATGGCCTCATCCGGCTTTTTCTCCGGCATCCGGAGATCGCGGGAGGAAAGCTCTTCGGCCATCGTCTCATGTGCGCTGGTATCCAGATCCAGCGCCCGGGCAGAAATACCGCTGCAAAGCAAAAATGCACAGCAAAAAACAGCCCCCGCCGTTCTTATCAGCGGGTGCTGAGTGTGAAAACACCGGAAGCACCGGCGAGTGTGACCGTTTTCTCCTGTATGCTGGAAACATTCCATAGTCCTGCCTGCTCTCCTTCTTTGACCGTGTACGTCACCCCATGGACCTCTATGACCGCTCGCTTCTCACTGCCAAATGACATGACACCCATGAGACGCGGCACATCAGATGCGCACGACCTTTTCTCTTTTGCCGATCCGGCAGAGAAATTCGCCGTGCGAGGCGCAGAAGAAGGCAAAGAGACGCCTGCCGTTTCCACAGGCATCGTCGTTTCCGTCATCGCCTCCATATGGAAGGGATCAGCAAGCGGCTTTCCCCTGATATAGGATGATGCATCATAGACGCGGCGACTCTCTTCCGGCGGAAGCATCGAAGAGGAAGAAGCCCCTTCCGATGCAGTCACAGGAGGCATCGCCTTTGTTTTTTCAGGAAACAGCTTCGACGCTGTCCCCATGCCCAGCGATCCCCAGAGGATCAGAAGAGCCACAAGGGCAAGCCCCAGCGGCAGTGCCCATTTTTTATCCATGGAGCACCTCCGAAAAAAGTGACCGATACAGGCTCACCAGCCGGCAGGGAAATGCGGATCCGATCATTGTCCGAGCGAATCAGCATTTCCCTAGAATCTAAAATCTTTCGGCATCAGCATGAACTGGGTTTCCCTTTCGATATCATCGTAGCGGATCCAGGCATAGAAGGAATGCAGGTCGCGGTAGTAAGTCCAGTAGCGATGGTTCAGACGACCATACTTGGTATCGACCGTCCATGCCAGACTGAAGGCATCATTCTTCGTCGGCTGCACGCGCACGCCAAAGTCGAGCGGCTTATCACTGGTGTACGAGTCATAGCGATACGGCGTAAAGCCATTGATTTCACGATCCGTATAATAGATCCAGCCCTGCACGCTGCGGTAGCCGCCGGAAAGCCCCATGCTGTAATAGGTATTTTTGCGGATGTTCCCGCCGTTATAGCTGTAGTAATCCCTCATATAGCCGGCACGCCATGAAAAACGCATAAATTTCCCGAGCTTCCATGGATCACCGGAAATATAAGCATCGTAGCTCTTATGCTGTCCTTTGACCCCGTCTTCTTCCCAGTAACCGATTTCCCCCTTCGCGCCCACGTAGAAGCGAGAGCCACCGAGGTAAAAATGCTTCGAGTCAAATTCCAGCGACGGCCGTTTCTTGACCCAGATACCGCCGTCATCATTCGTGCTGCTTTCCTCTTCGGCATAGTGGAAATTCAAGCCGCCAACCGGCGTCTGATAGCGCACACCTACATCCGGTTTGTATCCTGCCTTCGTGTACCAGCGGTTTTCCATATACGCTGTCAGATTCATATCCGCATCGAGCGGGATCTCGATCCGGTTATGCAGTCCGAAACCATTGTCACCGTCAAACATCGGACTTGGAATCAGTGTGAACGGGCTAACCCGCTTCTTCTGAAGGGAACCCTTGTACGTCGAAAGCGTCACAAGCACCGTATTCTTCGCCATGAGTCTCACATTATGCGCGATATACTTGTCCCCCGGATAAATATCGATGGAGTCCGCTTCGATGCGATAGTCCGGTACCTTTGCCACTGCATGCTTCGTCGTGAAATAGCCATGCTCGATCACTATGTGATTGGCATTCTTGTCATACGTACCGCTTTCGCCCTGAAAATAGTACGTTCCGCTGTCCCAGCCGGACACCTTTTCAAAATGTCCGACAGCGGCCTTCGCGTCATAGTCAGCGCGCGCCGCCTTGAGATCCGTCGTAGGATTCTTCCAGACAAGCTCCCCCGGGACGACATACTTTTGAGAGATCGTATTTCCATAGACATACTCGGTCTGGTAGGTATCCATCATGTGCTTGATCTCTACGCGCCCGAAAGCTGCCACCTCTCCCGTGGTATCATTGTAGCGCATTTTATCAGCCACGACCGTAGCCGGATGCTCTTTGGAAATCCCGGTATCCGCCGTCTCCTTATTCTTTTTCCTGTCTTTATCCTTTTTGGCCGTTTCCCGTGTCTCCTCCCCGTCATAGGAAGGCTGCAGTACACCGTCGCTGACGGAATACTCCACATGGGTGGTATCCTCTGGCGGCAGCTTGGGGGAAACAGGTGCCTCCGCCGCTTCAGCAGCCAGCGAAGGCAAGAGAAGAGCAGAAAGAAGCACCGCCTTTTTCCAGTTATGATTATTCATTTCTCATGATCACGACAGAAGCTGCCTCATTATCGGTCTTGGCGGAGTCTGCCGTTTCCTTTACTGTAGAATTCTTTTCACGAGCTGCTTCCAGTTCTGCTTTGGCGCTGTCACTGATTTCTGCCTTTGGCGCAGGAGCTGCGGTTTCCGGTGCAGCCGTCGCCGTCACCTGATTATCCTCAGCCGCAGTTGCCATAGCCGCAGAAGCTGTACGCGCGACATGCTTTCTAAGGACGATGTGCGGCGCGCCTTCACGGAGCACCAGCCCCTTCGTCGTGACAGGCTGCGCCGTCTGGATATAGAGCTCGCTTCCCGCGGGGAGCACAGCATCCTTACCTTTGACAAAAAGCCCGCCCACAAGACCGATCGGCCCCAGAGCCAGCGCACCGATGGTGGAGGCACCGACAGCCGCTGCTTCCATCTTCAGTTTTTCCTTGGCTTCCGGTCCCAGCACAGTCGGGATCGCTTCGTCATCCACAGAGAATACCTGATCGAAGGAAACATTGACCTTGCCGCTGCGACCAAAGCTTTTCGGGCGGCTGACTTCCGTCACCACGCCACTGCCCTGTGTGCCGCGAGGCAGCACCAGCACATCACCGACCAGAACATCTTCCTGTACCGTGAAGGAGACCGGATCTCCGACCTGGCTCGTCTTGCTGCCCACATCATCATTCAGTGCCACTTTGAAGACCGTATCCGCCGGCAGCTGGACCGTCTTCATTTCATAGTGCTGATCTCCATAGACTGCCTGCTCCAGGCTCTGCATACGTTCATCCAAAGCCCCCTTCTTCGCTTCGCCCAGCACCGCTTTTTCCAGATTATCCATGCGGACCGTCAGATTATCCGTGCTGATCTCATCCGTCAGATAGTATTCCATCGCATTCATGCGGTTCGAAATCGCAGGAGTGCGATCATTGTCATTTCTCACCACATCCGCATACAGATTGTCGATACGATGATCAAGTCCGCTGGCCGATGTATTCCCCACGCCGTAGATCACATTATCCGCCTGATCCGCACGGCCGATGAGAGACCCGCTCTGCACCGAACCATAGAGGACTTCATCTACACGGTCGATCTTTTCCGCCAGCGTTGCCACATCCTCTGCCATGACAGGCATCGCCATCAATGCAGCCAATCCTGCTGCCAGTAATGCTTTTCTCATATATTCCTCCGAAAATAATCAAATAGTAAAAGTTCATGGTTCAGGTGACCGCTTCTTCTCATGAAGACCGGGCTATGTCCGAAGGACTATGGAAAACCGGATTCTCCCATTCATAAGCCGCTTGGTCTCCCGGTCTTTTCCAGCGCCCATCACACCCGAACATCGATCACTGCCGACACGCCAACGCCCTGCACACGGGAGAACGAGGTCGGATTCACACTATCCATCGGGATGAGCCCCTTGATACGGAACAGCTTGTCATTCCAGCTGATCTCCAGCTGCCCGACCGCCTTCACCTTCTCTACCTGATCGGCATCGCCGATGACCTGCGCGGCTCCGATATATCCTTTATTTCCAATGCTGACGATCGGCACCACCTTCGTGGCGTAATTCGTGCCGGCGCCTTCCTTCATCATGACCGAATTGATCGCGCTATTGATAGAAGCGCCATATTTATCGACCAGTATCGCAATACCGCCGACCTTGACCACACCGCCAAGGACGCTGCCCAGATTGAAAGCCGATACCTGCGTCAATGCGCCTGCACCGATCATCGCCGCCGCCAGTGCACAGACCACCAGTCTTTTCATTTTCATCATCATGCCCTCCTTATAGGAAATCAGTTTCACTACAGAAGTTGAACTGCGAGTACCAGACACTCTCTCAAGATCTTCTCTGACATAGCGTCCCGGATACCACAAAGCCATACTCTCTCAGCCTACAGTTATTTATTATTATACCGTCTTAGAGCGGGTTTGTGCAATAAAAAAGCGCGATTTCAGTCACCGCGTTTTCTTGAATATTGAACCGCATCCCTTCCGCCAATCGCAGTCAGATAAGGAATAACACCAGAGATGCACCATCTGCCATCCCGATACATTCCCTGTGATGGTCGCTTGACAGCTTCCACGTATTTTAATCCACACTCCCCACATAGGGAGCGACAATCGTCCTCCCTATTATGCGTTGTATTACATTATATTTCAATCCACGCTCCCCGCATGGGGAGCGACGGAAACAGGCAGACAGGAAAGAACAGTTACACGAATTTCAATCCACGCTCCCCGCATGGGGAGCGACAAAAATGTATCTGCATGTAATCCCGGAAAATGCATTTCAATCCACGCTCCCCGCATGGGGAGCGACCATGGGAGATGATTGCAGAAGAGTATCATTACAGTATTTCAATCCACGCTCCCCGCATGGGGAGCGACCCGCCATTTGCTTTTAAATGCTATACATACGCAAATTTCAATCCACGCTCCCCGCATGGGGAGCGACAAGAAAAGAAATTAAATATTTTAATCACGGAAAAATTTCAATCCACGCTCCCCGCATGGGGAGCGACCTTCTATACGTCGCTGTCGGGATGAAATTCAAAGATTTCAATCCACGCTCCCCGCATGGGGAGCGACTTAGCCTCTGATCGAGTATTTAACTCACTGACAATTTCAATCCACGCTCCCCGCATGGGGAGCGACCCAAGCCAAGACATGATCCATCACCTCCATTAATTTCAATCCACGCTCCCCGCATGGGGAGCGACATTCTTCAGATTTGTCCAGCAATGTCTTTCCAAAATTTCAATCCACGCTCCCCGCATGGGGAGCGACCTTCAATCGTATTACAGTATACGGGCACATGCTGATTTCAATCCACGCTCCCCGCATGGGGAGCGACAGGAAAAAATTCTACTATAGTATGAATAGACAACAATTTCAATCCACGCTCCCCGCATGGGGAGCGACAGTACAGCCAAAGCATACAGCAATGACCGCATAAAATGGAGTACTTTGCGCGAACCGCATTTTTTCTATTCTAAGAATGCGTGTTTTTCGCCCATTGTCTCCATGTGTGCTACTACTTCGCGCACAAAAAAATCAGAGAATCAGAGTTTCATTCGGATCATATCCCGGCTTGGCCCCTACGTGTTTCACCTTAGACTGGTATCGATTCCCCAGATTATAGAACCGTATGCTGTCAGACTCCTTGTCCATCAGCATTTCCAGTGTGGCACGAAGTGAGACAGCCTGCGCCTTATCCACCTGACATTCGAAGACGGAATTCTGTACCCGCTGGCCATGAGCTTCGCAGCACTTGGCTACTTTCCGAAGGCGTTTCTGTCCTGCGGGTGTCGTGGTATTTACATCATAGGTAATTACGAGAAGCATGTCATCACTTCCACAGAAAAGGCGGATACCCATCTAGGTCTCCACGAATGTAACGGGCCAGCAGCAATGCCTGTACGTAAGGAATCAGTCCCCAATATATTTTCTCGCCGAGGAATGGATGTGTCAATGTTTCCTTCTTCCGCTCCTGCCATTTGCTAAGAAAAGTCTTACGTCCCACTGCATTCAGCAAAACGACGCCATCCTCCATCAGTTGGAAACACTGCGCAGGAAGGACCCTGTTATTGACCAGTGATAAGACGAATCGATCGGCATATACACTTCGAAGCTCTTCCATGAGATCCAATGCCAATGACTGCCGCCCGGGGCGGTCTCTATGCAGGATACCGATGTAGGAGTCCATGCCGGCTGCTTCTATGGCAGAAGCACAGTCATGTGCAAGGAGTGTATAGGCAAAGGAAAGCAATGCATTCACTCGATCGAGCGGCGGCCGTTTATTCCTGCCATGGAAATAGAAGTGCTTCTTGTCATTCAAAATGAGCGCATCAAAGAGAGAAAAGTAGGACACGGCAGCATTTCCTTCTATTCCGCGCAGATGATCCAGCGAATCTGCTTTGACAGCCTCCCGAGCAGAGTCTTGCAGATCCTGAATGACTGCTTGAAAAGAAGTCACATCGACTGACAGCGGATGGTCCCGCAGAAAGCGCATAAGCACGGTACGGCTATTGAGAATTTTTCCTGCGATCATGGTACGCGCAATGACAAGACCACGAGGCTCTTCTTCGGATATACGATACTGTTCTTTTCTGAGAAGCACATTTCCAGCGGTCAGTCCCTGAGCGCGCGCCAGAAACTTTCCCTGCGGTGTCAGAAAGCAAAATCCGATATGCCGCTTCACGCAGGCACCAAGAAGCGCAGGGCTCGCACCTTTGTATCCAAAGTACAGAATGTTTTCCAAGTTCATCAGCGGTATTCGCTGAAGGATTTCGTTTCCTTTCCATGCTGCCACATTTTCATTGTCCAAAGACAGGTACAGATCTTCTGAATTGACAAAAAGCGTATTGAGCAGTTTTCTCATGACCGTTCCTCCCCCAGAGATTTTGCCATATAGTCTGCCACCGACTTAGTGCGGCACAGCTTAGGTAAGCAAAGTCCCTTCAGGGAGCAGGACTGGCACTTCTTGGAAGTTTTGACTTTTGGCGTGTACCCTCTGTGAAACAGTTCGTGCATTTCTCTCAAAGCCGACTTCACTCTGCTCCTGATATTCTCATCAAGGTCGATCTTTCGCCGTCTCCGTATCTCGTGGTAGTAAAGAAATCCGTATGGAATCCTGCATTGCAGCATGTCTTCCAGGCACAGGGCTTCGGCACAGAGCTGAAAAATATCTGAATCATCTGTTTTATCTTTGCCCCTTTTGTACTCCACCGGTACCGCTTGCCAAAGTCCTCTGTGTCCATGAAGTGGCACGCCCTCTTCAGAAGACAAAAACTCTACTACATCGCACTGCCCTGTGATTTTCAGCGTGGGAGAAGATACGCGAAGACCTCTCGTCACCAGTATACCCGGGCGCTTTTCTATGAAATCATCCTTATGCGCATTCCGATGAATGACTTCACCTTCCGCGGTCAGACGGTTCTCCTGCCATTGCTGCTCGATGTGAATCAAGGCCCATTGCCTCCGGCAAAACATAAAATGCTGGATGCCGGAAATCAGCAGGTAGTCATCTTCTGCATAGCTCATATTTTACGTTCCAAGGTGACTCCCTGCGGCATATTTTCTGTGTCGACATGTACTTCATAGTCACTGTAGGAGCGAGCCGGACTATGTGGATCCTTTCTTGCTACATGTACTCGTTCAAACAGCTTGTACGAAGGAGCATTTCCCAGCTCACTGTCGTGCTTGAAAACAATGAGTTCGCGCACCGCCATATTTCCTCTCGTAGCCGAATGATCATTTTCGAACATATTGATGATCGCCTGCCACAAAAGATTCAGATCGTCTTCACTAAAGTGTGTGACTTTTCTCGCTAAATTGGCTGAAATATAACCTTCGACCTGATAGAGCGCATAAGGAACAATGAACTTGCGTCCCATTTCGGTCTTTTTTTTCAGCGCATCTTCTTCTGTCGTGATCGCTACGCGCGTCAACGTAACCTCCTGGGGAGCGATCGGATCGATGCTTCTGGCAAATCCAAGCTGGACAGGACCACGCACCTGTCCACAGTTTAAAGCGCCTTTCATAAAGGTGGTCATGACAGCCCCGAAAGTACGAATATCAAAGAAATTGGAACACATGAAGTCCCGCAGCAGGCTGTCTGCATCCGGATTTTTCTTTTTGGCCGTTTTGATATCATCGATGCCTACATACGTCAAAGCTTCTTTATCGCTCTGTTCCAGCGGTACGTTTTCTTTGATGTAGATCCGATACCCAGGCTCATCTTCCTTGGCTGCTTCCACATAGTTTCTGATTTTACGTTTCAGGCAGACATCGGTGACAAGGCCAAGACCCGTTTCCGGATCCACGCGCGGCATATTCCCCGCATCCGGATCTCCATTAGGATTGCCATTCTCTACATCGAAAAGAACCACGAAATCGTATCTGTTATGAATTACTTCTGCCATTTGCTTATTCCTCCTCTTTACCTTTATATCTTGCCTGTGTTTCCTGATAATAACCAAGGACAAATGCGCCTTGTTCTTCCAATGTCAATCTGGCCGGAAACGGAATGCCTTCATCCGGCATCATGATCTTATCCATCAAAGCGCCCATTTTCTTTTTAAAATAGACAGCCTTTCCGCCATCAAGCTTAGAGAGATGCGTATTAGCCAGCTTCAACAGGATGGGAAATACGGAAGCCGGTGTAGCACAGGCAGAATTAAAATATCGCTCCTTGATGGTGGTATTGATGTGTGGATTCGCACTCTGCTGAATATTTTCCAGCAAAGAAAACATCCGCCCCAATACATAAGAAACATCATTGCAATTTTCATTTAACGCCATTTGTAATTTTCCCTCCCAGTGTTCTTTACAATTTTTCAAAAGGTACGCCTTGATGAAAGCTGCCTTGGTATGGCTGATTTTCTCAACGGCCGGTCGTCCGCCATCTGCCGCTTTGTCCTGATCCGCAAATATACGGAGCAGGATATTTTGAAATGCGGACGCAGGATACTTTGTGTCCTGCAGTACAGCTCTGAATAAGCTGCCCGAAAGCAGAGGCGAGGCTGCTTGTTCTTTGCCATTCGGATTCACTGTCGCTTTGAGTGTCTTCCACAATGGGATATTTTGTTTTTCCCAGGATGGCCCTTCGAGTTTCATTCTCTCCTGATGAAGCGACAGATTTGTCACCAGCTTGCTGAATGTGTTCCTTAAAAATAGCCTGACTGAAATTCTGCCTGCATTGGGCGACAAGCCCAAGATGTAAAATGGCTCATCCGGTGAGATCTCGACACCTTCCAAATCTACGGGAAGCCCATTTCTCATATGAGTAACGATCGTATCCAGCGTATGATCATCGATGCCTGCATGATTCCCTAAAAAAGACATCATGAAATCCTGACAGGCAGAAATACCATGCTCTGACCAGTATACGATGGTCGTGTCTCCTATGATCTGGGTATGACTCTGATCAGCAAGAAGCGCATTCAGTGCACTGCCGTAGGCGAAGGCTGCCCGCTCACTGACCGGTGCATTTTTCCCCTGCTCACCGTCTCCGCCATAGGAGCAGAAAGAGGGTTCATTGAATGACACCAGATTTCTGTCCATTGTTTTGGCTCCATGTACCCCCTTGATTTTGAGATGAAGCAAGGCGATTTTCTGATTTTCCGCACCTGTAATCAGGCACTGCCCCGCTAAAGATGTGCTATCTTTGTTCGCTTGACTTGTTCCTTGAAAATTTTCCCATGATCTCCTTATTTCTTCATATTCGATGGCATCTACTCCATCTACCTGAAACACAAAATTTCTTCCAGCTATAATATCCTCCAAATTTTCTTGGATCAATGAATCTTTTTCCGCCTTATCAGATCCCCAGGTATCAAAGAAATGCAGAATGGCCTTCGCCACGGGAGAATGGCAATGTTCTAACACTCGATGATGCAGTTTTTTGGCTTCTTCGAAGCACTGAATGGTTCTTTGGACGTTTCCCTTGGCATCCACGGCCAAAAAGTAACTGGAATTATCACACAGAAAATTGGCTTTTACGCCGGAAGAACGCGTCACGGGCAACGGTACACACATTTCACAAGGTACTTCTTTCTCTTTTTTCCCTCTCTGTACCTTTTTGCGGGCAGAAATAATCCCACAGAGATGCCCCTCTTTATCAAGCAGAATGCGGTGGGTGACTTTGGCGATTCCCCATCCTTCTGCTTGAATTTTCCCCTGCTTGCAAAGCTCCTCATATAAGTGAACCAACGCTGAAAGTATCATTGATGCACCTCGCAATTCCGAAGATTCATGACCCCTTTTTCCAGTCTGGCATGAAAAAATCGGGGTGTGATGTGCTGCAAATCAGAGAAATCCATATCATACAGCATAAATCCCAAGTCCTGTGTGACAGGGTAAGGGATCACGGTCTCATCATCCTCTACCAGACGGAAGCCTGCCGGAAACTCTCGGCATCCCAAGTACGGCTGATGATAGCATTGGCCTTTTCTCGCACGGCGACAGAGCATTTCTCTGAATTTTCCCGCATTATCACTGGCATTGGCCTTCTCTGTCATTTCAAAATGTACATGAATACAATACCTGACATTTTTCAAGATCAAGGCTGCTCTCTGTACAATGTCTTCCTTTGGGCATAGATACAAGGCTTTCCCATGTCGGGCGTTTCCTGCAATACTCGACACATTGATTTTGGACTTCACTTCATTTCTTCTGACATTCGTCATCTGGATCGGATTCATGACATCGATCTCGTCGATGACATACCGAAGTCCCGGATGCCAGAAAAGCGCTTCGACAAGTCCGCGTGCCGCAGATGGCGTCATCACGTCATAAGATACTCGTTCCACTTTCATTTCCGGTCGTGTAAAGCAGGCATAGTCGCCCCAGCACTCTATCCTTACTCCATATGCCATACATGTTCCTCTTTTCTTTTTACCACATGATTCCCACGCCATCTTCAGACTTGATTTTGAGCCCTAGCTCCGCATCATAGTCCTCCATATTTACCAAGTAGGCCAGGTTCTCATCACCGGGAAACATCTCTATTTGCCCCTGCGTGAGCAGTTTCATGAAATCGGACTGCCCCTGTGCCTTGGAATACCGTACATTGATCATGTACGCCCCCGCGGCCCGCATCAGCTGCCGAGACCGATTCCCCATCATCAGCTGTTCCTTTATGTTTCTGGCTTTCTCGTCAAAGGGTATAAAGACTGACTTCGTGCTGTCATTGATCAGATGAAATCGCTTTCCGATCTCAGCAAAGCTGAGTGACTGAGCCAGTTTCTCGATTTCCCGGTAATCCAGATTTCCTTCATTGCTTTGGTACCAGTTTTCAAAATAGGTACGAATAGCCGACGGTTCGGTCATTTCTTCGGCATTGTATTTTTTCCGAATCATATCTGTGACCTGTTTTTCTTTACGCATGAATAGGCTCTTCTTGCTTTCCTTTGTCCAAAAGATGTGTGCCCTGCTTTTTTGTAAAGACTGCCTCCCTTCTCGATTGCAGCGGCCCGCCCCCTGGATCAAACTATCCAGCCCTGTATACTGCAGATATACCACGGGAAAATCGATGTCAACTCCGACAGAAATGATGCTGGTCGATACGACACGGCACGGTTTTCCATCCTGCAGTCGAGTTTTCATTTCTCGAATGATCTCCCTGCGATGGGCCGGACATAAATTGGTCGACAGATACATGGCCTCTCCGTCGAGCAGTTCAAATATTTTTTCGGCTTCTTTCTTGGTAGAAGCGATACAGAGTACCTGCTCACATTCATCTAATTTCTTCGCAATCTCAGCATAATCCGTTTCGCCATCTATATCGAATGTCACCCTCTTAAAAAACTGAAACAGTTCTCCCACATTTTCCATGATCTCTATTGGGTTCTTCTGTATTGGATTCTTCTGCAAGTAGCGCCCCAGCTCCGGCTGCGTCGCACTGCATAAAACAACGGTGCAGCCGTAATAATCAACCAGCTGCTCAAGTACATGGAGACATGGCTTCAGAAAATCGACCGGCATCATCTGGGCTTCGTCAAGAATAATGACACTGTTTGCTATGTTATGCAGCTTTCGGCATCTTGATGTTTTATTGGCATACAAAGACTCAAAGAACTGCTCATTGGTCGTGATCACGACAGGAGCATCCCAGTTTTCTGCAGCCAGTTTCATCCTCTCTGCCACTCTGCCTGCCTCTTCACTCCCCTCTTCCGGCAAACTGTCATAGTCGACTTGGCTATGACTTTCCAACACCGCATGATTTCCCAGCAAAGCCCGGAAAACGTCGGCGGTCTGCTCAATAATAGAGAGATAAGGAATTACGTAAATGATCCGTTCCTTGTGCCATTTCATGGCCTGCTTCATGGCAAAAGCCATCGAGGAAATCGTCTTACCGCCACCCGTCGGTACCGTCAGCGAGTACAGCCCCTGTTTCCCCTCCCCTTTCCGCATGCATGTATGAAGGATTTCACAACGCTTCTCATTTAAGGCATTTTTAGGCTGGAAGTATCCATCCTCTTCAAGCCTGCTCCAAAACATAGCTGCTATTTCTTTTAAAGAAGGAAACTCATTTCCCCTGACAGGCTGATTGTTCATAAAGGCTTCTGTGTCCAGAAAATCTGCATCCACGAGGCATGAAAACAGCATTCGCGTGAGAATCATAACATCTAGTGCATTTCCATTTTCGATAAATGTATTCAGATGATTTACGTCCAGACATGTACTATTGATCAGATATCGCTGCCGGTGTCTAATCGAGGGGATACACTTTTTCATTCGTCCATTCAATGTAGATGTCCCGGCACAATCCACCTTGCTTCCCAAGTCTGGGATCCCTGCATGATGTCCTGCCACACAAAAGGCACCTATCAATCGTAGCCAGCCTATATCCTTATTTTCAAAAAAAGACTTCGCGCCGGCCGTTGAATGATCCACCCGACCTTGCTTTCGACCATAGATATAGTCTTGGAACTCAGGAGTATCTTTCCCTTTGTCATGTATTTTTCCCAAACGACCAGCCTCAGCCCCCAGTCCCATACCTGCGCCAAAGCTTTCGGCTAACCGCATTGTGCCGTCCAAATGATCTGTCAAAGACTGCACTCTTTCGTCCTGTATATGCCCTGCGGTGATCTCCTCCATGCTTCTCATCTCCTTTTTATTATTATAGCAGATGTATAGGTCAAAACCTTGCATTCACCCCTTCATGTAAATAAAAATTTCTCTATAGTACATTTTAAGGAAACACTCTCGCTATGAAAATCTCTTCATTTCTTTCCTACCACCTGCAAAACAAAAAACGGAGGCATGTTGCAAATCACTTTTGCCCACGCCTCCGTCTTCTGCCATTATTGATAAAAGCAATACCTACGACGACTTCCTCGTCGTTTCCTTTTTCCAGCGGACGGTAAACTCAAAGAGCCCCGTGCGCGCATTCTTTTTCCGACTCTTCAGCTCCGTGAGGCCGCCCCACGCCCGCGTGAGATGGCCTGTGAAATTCGAAAGATCGGTCGTCTTCTGCGACGTCCCTTTCAAAAGGACATCCTCTCCCTCTACGGAGATCTCCGACAGCACGACACCTTGCGGCATACCATCAGCAAGCAGTACCAGACGCTGCTCCCAGTGCGGATCTTTGGCCTCCTCTTCCTTTAGCATCGCAAGCAGAGCTTCTTCCTCCTCACTCGCCTTTTTCATCTCCGCCCTCTTCACTTTCAATGGAGACAACGCCTCGTTCTCCGCCAGCTGCGCCTTATCCTCCCGATAAGCCGAAAGAAAGGATGCACAGGAAAAGAGGAAAAAGGCTGCGCCGAGCGCACACGCTCCCTGCGCGATGCGAAGCTTTCGATTCTCCTCCGTCACAAAAGGACGCTCTCCCATGAGAAGAGGCAATGCCGTCCCCGCATGACTTACGGCAAGCACCACACGCATAGCATCATCCCAGTATCCGCCTTCCTCCAGATGCTCCGTTTCGAGCGTGACTGCCTTGCTCCCCTCGTCCTCTGTCCCTTCTGGCGCAAGAAGAGTCAGCTCCTTTTCCAGGTAAGAAAGCCATGCTGTCCGCTCCTTAGTCCCACAGCTCTCGAGCGGAACCAGAAAACAGGGAAGAGAAGAGAGCCCATACAGATCCATCTGCCGACCCATGAAAAGCGAAGTCTTGCCCTCATCTGCCAGATGCAGGATGCGGCTCTCCCAGAGATCCCCGCTGCGGAAAAGAAGCATCGCCGAACAGCGGCGCATATATAGAATAAAGTGCGCTCCCTCTTGCAAAGGAATATCCGTCACAGGAAAGGCACGGGTGATGGTAAGCCCCGCCTCATGCGCTCCCATTTCCCAAGCCCTGAGATCTACGCGCGGCAATGCATGCAAAAGCGCTTCCCAGCCCTCTTCATCATGAGAGAGCACGCGATGCCCCATGGCGATCGCTTCCTCGGTGTGAAAGACGCGATCTGCCTCCCACTCCATCGATTCAGCAAACTCCTCCTCCGTCATCTGCGGATATCTTTTCCTGCTCCATCGAAGCGAGTCCGCATTCACCAAAAGCCAGAGCTTCTTACCCCGAAGTCCGGCAGCCTTCAGTGAGAGGAAACACTCTTTCAAATTTGGCGTATCACCATCGTAGTCCGCCTGCCACTGTCCCAGTCGCTTTCCTTCTACCGTCTCCACAGCACAGAGCTTCCCCGCCAAAGGAAATACGACCGTCCGCACCCGTTTCTCCTGCCACGCCACGACACGCTCTCGGATCCGGTTCATCAGCTCCATAAAGAGTCTCCTTCCTGAATGACGAAATCATTATATAGCTATACTCTAGCAGGTTCATAGAAATGCAGCAATGGGCAATATGAATTCCCCATCCATACGCCCGATCCTCGGAAGACAGGTTTCCCATTTTCATTCACACGCATACACCGTTTCACTTAGAGGGGAAGGATGCGATACGAGAATACCATCCTCTAAAAAGGCGGCACACCACCCTTGTGAACCTATCCGCTCCCCAAGCACCGTCATCCCGAGCGAAGCCGAGGGATCTTTATTGCACTGCCGCCATATGCACACATGCGCCCTCACTCAAACGACACCTTAGTGCTTCCTTTTTCGCCTTTCCCTCGCTCACGATTTACCGGTCTGCAAGAAAGATCCCTCCACTCCGGTCGGGATGACGTTTAAGAGAAACGGATAGTCTCACATCGTTTTTCACACCGCTTCGTGGATCCATCCTGCGGCGCGGCCCTTCGCTAAGGAGCTACTCGTATTGTAATATAACACCGCTAGTTCCCAAAACACGCAACGTATCACCCAGATGAGAGCCCATCCGCTCTCCCGTATCGTCATCCTGAGCGGAGGAAAACGCTCTATGTGTGAAAAGCCCCAGCCAGAACAGGTGAGGACTGAGCCGAAGGATCTCATGCCACGCATGTGAGACGATTCTTTCCCTCGTATCGTAGGAGTGACTAGTGACTGGTGACTTAAATGCCACTTCCGGGCATCGCCCCAATAAAAAAAGCAGCGAAGCCGCCACCTCTACCTTGACCCCTGAACCCTGAACCAAATGAAGGCAAAGCAAAAAGGACCAACCATTTACATGATTGATCCTTTTTAGTTAATCAGCAGCTTGTTCCTCCCGGCGATTCCAGCCAACCTAAACTATTCTCCTAAAAGCAAGCAAAAAGGACATCTTTGCAGATGTCCTTTCATGTTAATCAGCAGCTTCCTATCCT
>DLZS01000095.1:29850-30570 GCA_003447275.1 Dialister sp. | reverse complement strand
GAAATGAGAAATGGTGGTGCGGCGCATAAAAATATAGAAGCGCCGCGGAGATTTGAAACTAGCGGTTCTCTCGTATCGCAAACCTAATCCCTAGCTACTACTCCCTAGTCACTAGTCGCCAGTCCCTATTTTCTCACATGAGACAGGTTCAAATACAGCTCTTTGGCCTCTGCATCGAGCTTGCGATTTTTCTTCACGTCAGAGAGGTGGTCATACTTGCTGACAGCATTGCCCTTCGCATCATACATCGCGATGAGGGCGTGATCCATGGAGTATTCTCTTTCACGCTTATCGGCATGGAGATTGATCTTGAATTCACGAATGCGGGTCGTGAGATTTCCATCCGCGAAGTCATAGTCGCTGGGGTTCTTTTTCAGGCTTTCCACGTAGAGGGTGAAGTCTACATTTTCGATGCTTCCCGGGAAATCCATGGTCTGCATGCCGGAGAGGGACTCCATGTCTGCGTAGAAGATCTCTTCATCATCTGCGTGAATGACGCGATAACGGTCGGGATGGGCGAGGAGTGTCGCGGAATCCATCGCCATCGCAGAAGTCGCAGTAAGCATAGTGAAAGCGGCAAGTGCCAGTGCAAATTTTTTCATGATATCCTCCTTAAAATTGACTTAGGTTCATTTCGATATGATTCGATTATACTATGGGAGAGACAGAAACGCAAGCCGAATTTTCCTAGGGAAACGCTGATTAAATCGTTGTCAGATT
>DLZS01000095.1:0-29581 GCA_003447275.1 Dialister sp. | reverse complement strand
CGCGAATAGCGAGCTATTTAAGGAAGGCTATGACGAAGCTATGTATAAAAATTCTTGTAGAATCTGACTCTGCGATTGAATCGGTGTTTCCCTAGGGGAAATACGGATCCTTTGGCTGCATCAGCATTTCCAGAGACTTGGACGCAAAAAACCGCTGCCGTGAAATTCACAGCAGCGGTTTTTCTATTTTTATTTCGAAAGCGCGAGGGCTTTTTCGAAGGTCTTCTTGATGCTTTCAGACGGTTCCTTATCCATGAGGCTCACGACGACGATCGCGATGACGGAGAAGAAGAAGCCGGGGACGAGCTCGTAGAGGTCAAACCAGGCAAACTGTTTCCAGATGAGGACGGTGAGGCCGCCGACGATGACACCGGCGTAGGCGCCTTTGAGCGTCATGCGTTTCCAGTAGAGGGAGAGGAGCACTGTCCCGCCGAAGCAGGCACCGAAGCCGGCCCATGCGTAGGAAACGATGGAGAAGATATAGCTGTTCGGATCCGAGCCGAGGTAGACGGCGATGCAGGAGACGAGAAGGACCGAGATACGGCTGACGCGGATCAGCGTTTTTTCCGAGGCATCCTTGCAGAGGAAGGCCTGGAAGAGGTCACGGGAGACCGCTGAGGATGTGACGAGCAGCTGTGAGGAGCTGGTACTCATGATGGCCGCGAGGATCGCAGACCAGATGATGCCCGTGATGAAAGGTGCTGAGAGCGACTCTGCCATCAGGACGAAGACGCGTTCTGCATTTGCATTCTCAAGCGGGGGCGTGAGGTATGCCTTGCCGATGACGCCCATGGCGATGGCGAAGGCGAGAGACAGGATGACCCATGTCATGGCGATGTGTGTCGATTTCTTCAGGTCTTTGGCATCCGAGATCGCCATGAATTTGACGAGGATATGCGGCTGTCCGAAATAGCCGAGCCCCCAGCCGAGGGAGGAGACCATCATGATGACAAGAGCGCCCATGCCGGTGGAGTCCGGGAAGAAGGAGAAGAAGTCCGGCCCTTCCTTCGCGAGGATATCCATGGTCGGAGCGGGGCCGCCCAGCGCGATGGCCGCAGCGACCGGTACATAGAGGACGGTGAAGAACATCATCGTTCCCTGAATGAGGTCAGTCAAAGCGACGGCAGAGAAACCGCCGAGAAAGGTGTAGAATACGACGACGAAGGCGCCGATCAGAAGGGACTCGAAGTAGGGCAGACCGAAGATGGTATTGAAAAGCTTGCCGGCTGCAACGAATCCGGAGGATGTGTAAATGATGAAGAAAAGAATGATGAAGAGGGCGCAGATGAGGCGCAGGCCGTTCTTCTTTTCTTCGAAACGGTTCGACAGATAGTCCGGGATGGTGAGCGAATTATTCGCGACCTCCGTGTAGTGACGAAGGCGTGTGGAGACGAGGACCCAGTTCGCCCATGTACCGATGATAAGACCGATGCCTGTCCAGAAAGCAGAGAGCCCATGCAGGTACGCATAGCCCGGCAGTCCCATCAGCATCCAGCCGCTCATATCCGAGGCTTCCGCACTCATGGATGTCAGCCATGGTCCCAGTTTGCGGTCTCCCAGGATGTAAGATGATAAATTTTTCTGCTGTCTCGAGTAATAGAGCCCGATGCACATCATGCCCGCCAGATAGAGGATGAAGGCCAGGGCGATCGGCCAGCTCCATTCTTCACTCATTTCCATATCATTTCCTCCCCTGTATAATCATTCCATTTTTTTGAAAATATCTTGAACATTATAACATAAAAAAGAAAGAAATACGATAGGAAAAGGAAATAGGAGACCAAGAGACTCATAGTCTTCCTGTCTATCAGTCTGCCAGTCTTTTAGTCCACGATCACCGGCGATGTATAGAAATCCATTTTGCCCTTCCTGTAGTTGCTTCCCTTCTGGCAGAAGGACTGCACATCGCTGGCGCGGATGTCCATCTCGAGCATGGCGGCGGCTTCTTTGGGAAGTGTTTTCATTGCTTTCGCCGTGCTGGTGATGATGGGGAGGGGAAGATCTCTGAGGAGGGCACTCTTTTCTCTCTTGAGTGCGAGGAGGCGGGCGTAGGAGGGATCGGGCGGTGCGAGGAAGGGGGAGGAAAGAGCGGCGGGGGAAAGGAGCAGCTCTGCGCCAAGGCGTTTCAGACTGCTTCGAAGATAGCGTTTGCTCTTCGTGGCGGCGAGCATTTCTTCATAGGAGATCCGCTGGCTTTCCTTTTCCCATTTGTATTCAAGCCCTTCTTTGAAAAGCCCGGTCGCCTGCAGGGCGTCTAGAGGCATCAGGCGGGAGAGAAGGTGGCAGCAGTCTTCATAGCGGGCGGGATCCGTGTAGTGGCCTTCTTCCATGAGCTTGGCGGCTTGCTTTGCGTCCGGAGGAGAAAGAAGTGCCGTCCTTTTTTGAGACAGGAGTTCACGCCGCGCACTCGTCGCGGAGACGGGATGCTCCATGTCTCGGGGAATGACGAGGATGTCCATGTCGTAGTGCTTTCGAAGGATCGTCTCCGTGTAGCGGAATCCCAAAAGATTGTTCGGCTTCGTAAGCTCGTCGGCAAGATACGGCGAAGCGGCTGCCATTGCTTCATGGGCGGCTTCTCCGTAAGACAGACCGTCCGCAATTCTTTCGTGGAGGAGATGCTCGTAGTCCTCTGAGATCGCCCAGCCGGCAGCCGTGAGGAGCTCATCCTTCGTGAGAGATTCCGCGCCGAAGGCGATCATGCTCACGCCCATGGCATGGAGCATGGAGGCGGCATGGCAGGAGAAACGGTCTGCGCTCTGAAGGGCGTAGAGGGCTGGAAATTCGAAGACGGCGTCCACGCCGGAGCGGACGGCCCATCCGGCGCGCGTCCACTTATCAAAAAGGGCAGGCTCGCCCCTCTGCACGAAAGCGCCGCTCATGATGGCGATGAGGGGGGCTTGCGGATAGGCTTTTTTGATGATATCGATCATGGCGGAATGACCGGCATGAAAAGGATTCCACTCGGCTGTGATGCCGATGAGGGGAGAGGTGGTAGACATGGGGACTCCTTATTCAGAAATTGTAAGATCTTGAGACGGCAGACATCCGGCTTTAGACGGCAGATGGCAGACGTTAGGCATAAGGCACCTGACATCTGATATCTCGCCGTCTAAAGATTCCCGGTCTCTGAGTCTTCCCTATTCTATCACAAAAGTGAGCGGAAACAGGAAATCTGCCCTCCTCTATGATATAATATGAAAAATCAATGAGCGAAGTTTGACCTCGCTACTACAACCAAAGGAATGATATATATGTATAATCATTGGCAGAAAAAATGGGTACTGTCTCTGGGCCTTCTGGTGCTCGCCATGCTGCCCGCAGGTTGCGGAAACAGCATCGACGATCAGTTTCCCTTCGGGAAGAACCGCATTCACTGTGGCGGCGAGACCATCACGGTGGCAACGCCGTTTGAGCTGATCTCCAATGGCAGGCAGGTCGATCTCGGCGACCGTCAGGCGGAGACGGTCCACGCAGAAGGACACAATGCGAATATGCAGCTCCTTGTGACCGGCACGAAAGAGGGGGAAGGAAAGGATGCGAAAACGCTGGCGGAAGAGGCGAAGAGCATCCTCGCCGATAATCCCAATCTGAAAAATGTGAGATCCCAGCAGAAGGAGATCACCTTGGGGGATGTGAAGGCACAACAGCTTTCCTTCTCTTTCACCGAGACCGCCCGCGGCAAGAATATAGAGCTCTCTGTAGAAGAATATATTTTCCTCCGGAAGGGCGTCGTCTGGCGCGTCATTTACCAGTATCGCAGTCAGGACGAGGTGGGCAAAGCGCTCGTGCAAAAAGTCGCCGGACAGATCGCGATGGGGAGTACGTTCTAGGGAGACTAAGAGACTTTAGACTGAGAGACTGGAAGATGTCAGAAATCATACGATAGACTTAGGAGACTATAAGTCTAATGTCTCCAGGTCTATAGTCATTCAGTCTACGCCCTCTGATTTTTTAACAACGAGGAATCTATGCGATTTTCAAAAGGATTTTTTTCACTACTTTTATTTTTAGCCGCCGGTGCATTGATCGGCGGCATCTTGGGACAGGTGCTCGGCAGTGCGAACCTTGTCGGCCTCATGCCTTTCCTGACGGAGACCTATGAGATCTTCCATATACAGAACATCGCCCTGAATCTGGGGATCATGCAGATTCATTTCGGCATCCGTTTTGCGCCGAATCTCATCAGCATCCTCGGCATCCTTGTCGCGTGGTGGCTGTATGAGAAGTTTTGAGACCGGAAGATGAGAAGATGTCTCTGCGGTCTCTGTTTTCCGATGATCGGTCAATGACCGTTGAAATACCGGATTTCCACTAAAGTGAGGATACGATGATGCTCATCCGTGAAATGCGAAGCGAAGACAAGCCAAGAGAGCGTTTTCAGGAATCCCCGAAGATGGCCAGCATGACGGATCTTGTTGCGATCCTTTTGCGAACGGGGCGGCAGGGGTATTCCGTCATGCAGCTGGCGCAGGATGTCGTGGATCAGCTCGAGCAGACGGTGGGCATCAATGGCTATGAGGATCTTCACTGGCGGGATCTCACGGATATCAAAGGCATCGGCCCCGATAAGGCAGTCACCATCTGTGCAGCGATCGAGCTCGGGCGGCGTCTGACCTATATATATGATAAAAGAAAACTGGAGAATTTCAGTACGCCGGAGAATGTCTCTGCCTTTTTCATGGAGCGTCTTCGCCACGAGACGCAGGAGCATTTCCTCATCGCATTTGTCAATGTGAAGAACCGACTTCTGGGCTACAAAGAGGTCTCCATCGGTGGGCTGAATGAGACGCCCGTCGACATCAAGGAAGCGATGAAGTGGGCGATCCGTTACAAAGCCTTCGGTCTCATCCTCCTGCACAATCACCCTTCCGGCTATCCGGAGCCATCGAAGGAGGACATCGAGATGACGAAGACCTTCGCCAAGGCCGCGAAGCTCCTTGATATGGTGGTGCTGGATCATGTCATCATAGGAGATGGCATCTATGTCAGTCTGCATGAGAGAGGGGTTATTTGAGATAGGGGCGGCAGGACTTCAGACGTCTCCTTGTCTCAAAGTCTTACATCTCACATTCTCAGATATGCTATAATATATGAGATATAGAAAATTTTAGTAAAGGACAGGTGTGAGCCATGGAAGAAATGGAAAAAGGAAAACGTTATTCCGCAGAAGACAAGGGTTATACCAGCAAGATCTATGAGATCCGCTGGATCCCCGTCACGGAAAGAGAAGAATATCAGGAAGGCCCGACCAGAGACGCGCTCCTGAAGCTCAAAGAAAAAATGGCGGAAAAGGATTTCGATAAATACATCGAAAACGGTGTCATCCGTGTGACCTATGATGAGGGCCGTCTGATGATCATCGTGAAGTCGGAGATCTACCGCACCATGCTGATGGGACCCTTCTACAATGCCATCTGTGAAGCCTTTGATGTGGGACATTTCCGCGTCGTCAGCCAGGTGAATGGGTATTGATCGGAGCGGGAAAGCGGCTCTGATCGAGAGGAGAAGGATAGGCGAGCCGGATGGCCCGCCTTTTTTCTTGCGAACTTTTCCACTATCCGCTATAATTTCCATAGTCTAATGAAAAACTCAGTCACCTATCCGAGGCTTCTTATGAGATTTCGATTTCTTCTTATCCTTTGTATCGTCCTTTTCACCAGCCTTCTTCCGGCAGAATGCCGCGGGGAGGCTCTTTTGCGTGCGGCGTTTCCTTACAGTCTGACGAAGGGGGCGGGCGTGGCGCATGCGGGCAGCACGCAGCTTCTCTATATTTCCGTGCAGAATTTCGGCAATGAAGAGGAAGCTGCCGAGATCACCGCGGCATTGCCGGAGGGATTCACGGCACTGGCCGGAGACGGCTGGGAGGTGGACGGGCAGGAGGTGCGTATCCACTGGACGCTTCCTGCGGACTATGGCGAGCAGTTCCTCGCGGTCCCGGTGAAATGCAGCGAAGAGGCGGTGGAAGGGGTCTACGAGATACCGGTCTCCCTTCGGACGAAAGAGGGCGTGAAAGAGGAGAAGATCTCCTTCTCGGCGGGACCGGCGGAAGAGGAGCAGGATCAGAAGGCAGCGCAGACATGGTATATCCAGTCGGTGCTGCTTCCGGTGAATGAGGACGGGGAGCGAGATGCGAGACAGGAAAAGGATACGCTCGTCACGCCGGATGTGACACTGGAGAATATGAAGAACCGCCTGACGGGCGGGCGCGGTGTGGACTGGGATGCGCTCACGGCAAAGCCGAATACGTACCTCCTTCTGGATATGAGAAATCCGAAGAAAGACGTGCGGACGATCCATCTGAGCGCTGAGCTCGTAGACAAGGAGACGGGGGAGGTGCGCCCCGGGCTCATCGCAGCAGCCGGTGAGGGAGAGTCTATCGACCGGACGAAAATGCGAAGTGAGGCAGTGCTCTCTCTGAACGGCCATAAAATGCAGACCGCTGTGGTGCCGCTGTATGTGGATCCCTTCTCGATCGCAGAGGGAGACTATGCGCTGCGCCTCACGCTGTTTGACGGAGAGACGGAGCGTATGACGGAGCTGCCGCTCACCGTCGTGAAGAAGCGGAGCGTGGGATTTGCGACGCTCGGATTTGCCCTCCTTTCTCTTCTCGCGCTGGCAGCGTCCATCGGCGGACTGAAGCGCTGCATCCTCTCCATCGGAGCGAAGGGGGATATCACGGTATCGCTCTTTGCGGCGATGGCTTTCGGCGGGGTCGTCGTGCCGGTGACACTTCTGGGAGATTTCCTGCATGTCCTCTTAGGGCCTTTCTCCGGACTGGTGACGGGCCTTCTCTCCGGGGTCGTGCAGTACCTGCTTCTGGTCTCGCTGCTGGTTCTTTTCCGCAGGCCGGGGGTCTGTGCGCTCTTTTTCCTCATGCGCTGGATGCTCTCAGCGGTACTTTTTGGCCGTGTGACGCCGGTGGGGATCCTGATCTGTGCGGTGTCCATCGTGATTTTGGAAACGACGCTTTACCTCGCAGGTTTCTATCGAAAGAAGGAGCTGACGCCGCTCTACGCGATGGGGATCTCCTTCCTGATCGGGCTTTGTGATGCGGGGATCACTTTTGTGAATATGGAACAGCTGATGTTCTTTTATCGGTTATATTATGCAGACTGGTTCATCGGGCTTTACATGCTGATGAATGGTCTCTTGTACAGTACACTCGGCAGCTGGATGGGGTATCGCATCGGTAGCCGCTTGAAGCAGGTGATGGGGACATGATACTGGAGATCAGGGATCTTTCGTGCCGCTACGTATCTCGCAGGAAGGATACTCTTTCGCATGTGGATCTATCTCTGGCCGAGGGCGAGATGGTCCTCATCGCGGGGCGCTCCGGCTGCGGGAAATCGACGCTCATCAAGAGTATCACGGGGCTTTTGGAACCGGGGGAGGCACGGCTCACGGGGACGATCTCTCTCGATGGACGGGACGTGACAGAGATGAGCGCGGAAGATATCGGGCTTCTGGCAGGCACGGTATATCAGACGCCGGATGACCAGCTCTTTGCGATGACGGTAGCTGACGAGGTCGGATTTGCCCTCGAAAACCGCGGAGAGGATCCGTCTGTCATCCGGGAAGAGGTCCGGCGTGCGCTTGAAAAGACGGGGCTTTCCGGTATGGAGGCGCGGAGTATCCATGCGCTATCGGGCGGGCAGAGGCAGCGTCTGGCGCTGGCCTCGATCCTTGTGACGCATCCGAAGCTTCTTATCTTGGATGAACCGGTGAGTCAGATGAATCCGAAGGGCGTCAAGGATTTCTTGGAGCTTCTGGTTTCCCTGAATCGGGAAGACCATATGACGATCCTCGTAGTGGAGCACCGTGTGAATGAGCTGGCGCGGTATTTTCCCCGCCTCTGCTGCATGTATGAAGGACGATTCATCTATGACGGAGCGACAGAGGGGGCATGGACAGCGCTCGGAGATACGGAGGCCTATGGGCTCCGTGAGCCGCAGGCGGTGAAGCTCGGCCGCCTCCTGCACCTTCCTTATCTTTCGGGGCATGTGAAAGAGACGGCGGAGGAGATCCGGAAGAGCGGTATCTCCTTTGCGCCGCATATCTTGCGAGAGAAAAAAGAAAGCCATGCACCCGTTGTACTCGAGGGAAGAGATCTCCACTATCGCTATCAGGGCGCGGAGAAGGAAACGCTTCACGGACTCTCTTTTGCGATCCGCAAGGGGACGATCAATGCGCTCATGGGCTTCAATGGGGCAGGGAAATCCACGCTGATGAACCTTTTATCCGGACTGGATACGCCGACATCGGGAGAGATTCTGCTCCTTGGGAAGCCGGCTGAAAAGCAGCGCCATCACATCGGCTATATGCGGCAGGAGGCAGATCTCATGCTGCTTACGGACTCTGTCATCGATGAGCTGACGTGGAATAACAAAACCATCACGGAAGAGGAGCTGGATCGCCTCCTTCGCCGTCTGCATGTACGGCATTACTGTCATGATTTTCCACTGGCACTGTCCAAGGGGCAGCGTCTTCGTGTCGTCTTCGGTGCGTTGCTCGCAAGGAAGGATAATGACCTCTTGCTCCTCGACGAACCGACGACGGGGCAGGACCAGAAGAGCCTGTCGGATATCAAAGCACTGCTTCTCTATGCGGCCTCCGAAGGACGGACGATCTTCTTCTGCACCCATGATATCGAGCTGGCAGGCGAGCTGGCGGATCAGGTATTCCTTTTGAAAGAGGGAAGATTCCTCGCAAGCGGCACGCCGCATACGATCTTCAGTGATACAAAGCTGATGGAGGAAGGCGGTCTGGCGCTCCCGCCCATGCTGACATTGTCGGAAATGCTGGGCATCGAGCCGTGTATTTCTGTGAAAGAGGTGATGGATCATGTCCTATAGACAGCTTTGGGAGGGCGGGGATGGCCATTCTTTCCTGATGCGTCTCGATGGACGGACGAAGCTCTCCTTCCTCTTTTGCTATGCGCTGATGATGATCATTGTGGACAATGCCAGGACGCTTTTTTTCCTCTTCACGCTGACTCTCGTTTTTCATTTTCTGGGAAAGACGCCCTTCTATAAGTGGCGGGTGCTCGCGATCTTCATCCTATTGGGCCTTTGGGGATCGATCGCCAGTCAGGCGCTTTTCTTTTCGCAGAATCCACGGACGCCCCTTGTGACTTTGATCTCTCCCGGATTTCCTGTCCTGGGGGCGCTGACGAATGGTCTCTATATCTATCGGGAAGGGATCATCTATGGCGCCATCCAGGGGATGCGTACGGTATCGATGATCACGCTGGGGCTGCTCGTCTGCTGGACGAGCGATCCGCGGCAGCTGCTGAAGGGTCTCACTTCGTGGAATCTATCTCCGCAGGCCGCCTTCATGCTGGTGACGGCGATCCGCTTCTTCCCTGTACTTGCTGCGGAAGCAGGCGAAGTCATGGTCGCATTGCAGCTCCGAAGCGGCAGTGAAAAGGGAAGGCATCAGGTGCTGATGCACATCCCGCACATGGTGAAGCCCCTCTTGGCCCGTTGCCTTCGCCGTTCCGCGACGCTGGCCCTTTCCGTCACGAGCCGCGGTCTTTTCCTCGCCAAGGGCAGAAAGGCAGAAATCTGGCGTTCCAGCGAGAAATGGGTCTGCACCGCCTTCTTCCTTTTCACACTCGCCTGCGGCAGTGCCAAGATCCTCTATGCGCTTTCCAAAGAGGGCTTCTACTACGGCGCGCTCCGCATGGTGTATGACTGCGCGAAGATGTATTTATAATGGTTTCAGGTTTCAGGTTGGCGGGTTCGGGGGAGACTTTGTGACTGATAGACTTGGAGATATTAGATATTAGACATCAGACATTTGACGTCTAACGTTTGAAGCAGATATGCTCCGCGGAGCTTCTGATTTTTATGCGCCGCGCTTCCCCCTTTGAACCTCTTGAACCCATAGAACCCGCTCCTCCCTCTTTCGCAAACAATCAAGGGATGAGAGGCTAACCCTGAACTCTATTCTGGTGACCAAACATGAAACGATGCAAAACAATTCTCATTTTTTTTCTCCTTGCACTGACCTGGAGCGCTCTTTTCTGGCTGACCGGGAAAAAGACACCGTGGCAGATCTTTGCGGGCAAAGAGTCAGACGCAGCCTATGTGATCTCCTTAGGCGACATGGCAGGGCGGAACTATGACCGCATGGGCTTTGACAGCGGCAAGGTGCTCTACGTGAAGTCGGACGGCGGCTGGCTCGTCGGTACAGCGAATGGCGAGCTCATCCATTTCGATGCGAAGGGAGAGGAGCTGTGGAGCCACTCTGTCGGCACAGGCCTCATTCGTGGTATCGCAGTGAGCCGGGATGAGAAGGTCGTCTATGCGGGGGAGAAAAGTCCGGAAGGAACGATGTATGCCATGGATGTGAAAAATGGCGATGTGCTGTGGACCTTCCGGGGAGACTCTCTCATAGGGTATGAGGCGGACATACAGTCCGAGCCGACGGCCATCGATATATCGACGGATGCTGCTGGGCATGTATATGCGGTTTTCTATCGATTCACGCTCGATGAGAAGGGGCAGCGGACATACCTTTCCCGCA
Source organism: Dialister sp. (assembly GCA_003447275.1). Classification (GTDB taxonomy): domain Bacteria; phylum Bacillota; class Negativicutes; order Veillonellales; family Dialisteraceae; genus Dialister. Next base: position 19,054 of record DLZS01000095.1, on the reverse strand, counting down.
TCATTTCCTTCGATGAGACCGGGAAAGAGCGCTGGCGCTATCCAGCAAAAGAGAATATGGATGCATGGGTGAATTGCGGTGCTGTTTCAGAAAGCAGCGGCCGCTTCGCCTTTGCGACAGCGAATTACGACAAGGCAAAGACCGATGGTCTTACCTATAATGAAAATCTGTATGTCCTTGACAGCCATACAGGGACACTGCTCCATGCTGAAAAGATCCCGCCGGTCGAGACCTTCGGTACCACGACGATCCGGAACGGTCTTTCTTACTCGGAGGATGGGAAGTACCTCGCGGTGATGGCGAGTGATGGACGAGGATTCCTTCGAGACGAGGACGGGCGTCCCATCTGGGAGCGCAGCATTTCCAGAGTCATGGAGATCGGTGGCAGCTATTACTTTGCGGCAGGTCGTGATGCGCTCTTTTCCGGAGACAAAGTCCTCTTCGGTACCATCAATACATTCAATCGGGAAAATTGGCAGCTGCCGGCGCCCGTCATCCATCCATCAGGAAACAGCCTCTATGGCTTTGACAGGGACGGGAAGTATCTCTTCCGCTATACCGCGCCCGCAGAGATCGAAGCTATCGGGGTCGCCGGTGATGTAGCCGCGCTGGCGATCGGCAGAAATGTAAGAAATCATGACTACAAAGCCCATGGAGCAGCAGTCATCAGTCTTTCTGACGGGACTCTCCTTAATGAGTACCATACGAAGGGACCGCTCCAGACGCTTGCGATCTCCTCCGATGGCCGCTATGTGGCTGGCATCGAAGTCCCCGCTGTCACGGCTGAAGGAGATCTTCTCGGAGCCTATCGGCTGCACATCTGGGATCGGGAAAAATGAACGGGAAATAAGGCGATGTCAGTAGTGAGAGGGCAGAGTTTTCACTGACCATGAGTGGTGAGAACGCAGGAGCCTCCTCTCACCTTGAAGCCACATTCCCTTTGCGTTATAATAAAGAACAAATTGTTTTTTATTGAAGACCAAGAGGATACTATGATACGAAAATTTATGAAATATTACCGTCCCTACATGCACATTCTGATCTGGGTGATCGTAGGGACGTTTGCCATGGCCGGACTGGATCTGATCTTTCCTGTCGTGGTCCGTGATCTCATCCATGACGTACTGCCGGCGGGGGATATGCATCGGCTGTTTATCGGCGCAGGAATCCTTCTTGTCCTGTACATCCTGAATTTTGCGATCCAGTATGCGGTGCAGTACTATGGGCATGTCATGAGTGCGTCTATCGAACACGACATGCGACGGGATCTGTTTGCTCATATCGAGAAGCTCTCCTTTCATTACTTCGATAATGAGAAAACGGGACAGCTACTCTCCCGTATCACAAGCGATGTGACAGAGATCAGTGAGCTTTCCTTCCGCGGACCGAATGATGTTCTCCTCTGCGGCGTCATCATGGCGGGGACGCTGGTCGTTATGTTCGTCATGAACTGGCAGCTTGCCCTCCTCATCGGCGGTCTGCTTATTGCGAAGAGCATTCACACCGTGAAGGTGAATAAACAGATGAAGTTCGCCTTTCGTGAGAACCGGAAGAAGGCAGGGGAAGTCTCTGCCCGCGTAGAAGAAAGCCTTTCCGGCATCCGCCTTGTGAAGGCTTTTGCCCAGGAGGCCTTCGAGCTGGACCGTTTCGAAGAGAAGAGCCGCGAGCTCCGGGATACCCGTTTCGCTTCGAATAAGCTCATCGCGTATTTCTCCGGCGGCATCAATTTTTTCACCAACTTCATCAATGTGGCGGTGATCCTGGCCGGGGGATGGATGATCAATGAGGGAACGCTTGCGCTTTCTGATTTCGTCGCATTCCTTCTCTATGTGAATATCTTCATGCGCCCGGTCTTCCGTCTGACGATCCTCGCTGAGGTGTACCAGCGCGGCATGGCCGGCTTCCACCGTTTCGAAGAGATCATGCACACCGAGCCTTCTATCGAAGATCCGGAAAAGCCTGTCATGCTCTCCCATGTGAAAGGGGATATTGATTTCAGGGATCTATCCTTCGGTTACGATCCGGGGCATCTCATCCTGCATGATCTCGCCTTTGAGATCCCTGCCGGAAAGACGGTGGCTTTCGTCGGCGAGACGGGGGCAGGGAAGAGTACGCTCGTCAGCCTGCTGCTTCGCTTCTATGAACCGACAAAAGGCGAAGTCATGCTGGACGGACATCCGCTTTCCGCGTTCCGCCAGCAGGATCTCCGAAGAAAGATCGGTATCGTGCAGCAGGATGTCTTCCTCTTCGGGGATACCATCGCAGAGAATATCGCGTATGGCCGTGAGAACGCAACCAAAGAGGAAATCGAAGAGGCTGCACGTCTGGCAGCAGCAGATGATTTCATCCGACAGCTTCCGAATGGCTATGAGACGAAGGTCGGCGAGCGCGGCGTGAAGCTTTCCGGCGGGCAGAAGCAGCGTATCGCCATCGCTCGCGTCTTCCTCAAGAATCCGCCTGTCGTCATTTTCGATGAAGCGACATCTGCCCTTGATACCCAGACGGAGAAGAAAGTACAGAAGACACTCGATGAGCTTGCGAAAAACCGCACGACGATCATCATTGCACACCGTCTCTCGACCGTCAGAAATGCGGATGTGATCTACGTTCTGGACCACGGACGCCTGCTCGAGCGCGGCAGCCATGACGAACTGATGGCAAGGCATGGGAAATACTTTGCCCTGTATGAAGCGCAGAAAAAGAAAAAAGAAGATGAATAGTGAGTCATGTAAAATCCTCTTCCCCATTTCGGGGGAGAGGATTTTAGTTTATGGTTGGCGGGTTCAGATAAGAGACTAAGAGACTTTAGACATCAGACATCTAAAGTCTCTTAGTCTCTTAGTCTTTGAGCTGAAACCCGTACCTCTTTTTTTATTTATCTTCTTTACATGCCGCCTCTTCCATGTTACACTTTTCACAGTATAGAAGGAGCGCGGACGAATCCGATGGCTGCTCCAGCGGGAAGGCAGACTTTGTTTTCCTAGATTACTCGTAAATGAGGGATGTAAATGTCACTTTATGTAAAAAAATTCGGCGGAAGTTCTGTTGCGACACCGGAAAAAATGTTGAATATTGCAAACCGTGTGCTTCGCGATCGGAAGCCGGGGGACAAGATCGTGATCGTCGTATCGGCTATGGGCGATACCACCGATGATCTCCTGGCACTGGCTTCGAAGGTATCCGACATCAATCATGGACGTGAAATGGATATGCTGCTGGCTACCGGTGAGCAGATCTCCATTTCTCTTATGGCGATGACTTTCAGAAAGCTCGGCGTTCCTGCTGTATCGCTCACAGGTCCGCAGGCAGGCATCATTGCCGGAGGGGCGTATGGCAAAGCGACCATCGATGATGTGAAGCCGGAGCGGGTATTCAAGGAGCTGGAAGAAGGCAAGATCGTCATCGTGGCAGGCTTCCAGGGCCTCATGAAAAATGGCGATGTGGCGACACTGGGCCGCGGTGGCAGCGATGCGACAGCGGTGGCACTCGCAGGTGCGATGCATGCAGATATGTGTGAGATCTTCACCGATGTGGATGGTGTATACTCTGCAGATCCGCGTGTCGTGAAGAATGCACATAAGATGAAAGAAATTACCAATACGGAAATGCTGGAAATGGCACGTCTGGGCGCTGGCGTCATGCAGCCTCGCAGCGTCGAACTCGGGATAAAATATCACATCCCGATCCATGTCAGATCCACATTTACGAATGATGAAGGAACGATTATCCGGGAGGTATGTATGGAAGGTTTGAACGAAACGGTCAGAGGCGTGGCACAGGATGCTCATGCAGCTAGAATTGCGGTACTGGGACTCAGAAATGTGCCGGGCGTGGCATACAGCGTATTCTCCGCTCTCGCAGAAGACAATATCACGGTCGATATGATCGTGCAGAGCGTCAGAAATTCCAATGACGACAAGACGGATATCGTATTCACCATCGATGATACGGATATGGAAGATGCCAAGAGAGTCCTTGATAAGATGAGAGACGATGGCAAAGTGGAAGAAGTCATTTATGATGACGACACGGCCAAAGTCTCTGTCGTAGGTGCCGGCATGCTCGGCAAACCGGGAGTCGCTGCCCGTATGTTCGGCGCACTTGGCAGAGCCGATATCAATATCGATATCGTCAGCACCTCGGAGATCAGCATTTCCTGCCTCATCCTTAGAAAAGACCTGACCAAAGCTGTACAGGCGATTCACGATGAATTTTTCCCGCAGGACGAAAAATAATAAATAGATGCTTGTGGAAAAAGCACAGGAATTTCCTGCGCTTTTTCTTGTGAACGAAAGGAAAAAGAGGCAAAGGGAATACGGATCCAATCATGGCAGCGCTCATCCCGGGATTTTTATATAGGATAAAGCACTGCGGAGCGCTTGCACCATGGGGTGAAGCCGCTTGGGCAGCCTTTAGCACCTTTTTACGCAACAATTATCAGCAACCGATAAGGAGAGATCAAATGAAATGGAATGATGGAGACCTGGTGCACGGATTCCGTGTCAGCCGCATGTCCCATATTGAAGAAGTCAATGCCGATGCCTACCTGATGGAGCACGTGAAAAGCGGTGCCCGTCTTCTGTATCTGGACAGTGACGATGATAATAAAGTTTTTTATATTTGTTTCCGCACGACGCCGGATAATTCCAAGGGTACGCCGCATATCATGGAGCACTCGACGCTCTGCGGCTCTCGGAAATATCCGCTGAAGGAACCCTTCGTCGAGCTCGCGAAAGGCTCTCTCAATACCTTCCTCAATGCGATCACTTGGCCGGATAAGACCATGTACCCGATCGCCAGCCGCAATATGGTCGATTTCCATAACCTGATGGATGTATATCTGGATGCCGTCTTCTATCCGAATTGCCTCAAGGATCCGCAGATCCTGATGCAGGAAGGCTGGCACTATGAGCTGGAAAACAAAGAGGCGCCGCTGACGTACAATGGTGTCGTCTACAATGAAATGAAAGGTGCGCTCTCTTCGCCGGAAGCCATCATGGAAGACCGTGCGACAGAGCGTCTCTTCCCGGATAATACCTATGGCGTGGAGTCTGGCGGGGATCCGGAAGTCATCCCGATGCTCTCTTTCCGGGAATTTACTGAATTCCACCGACGCTTCTATCATCCGTCGAACAGCTATATCTATCTTTATGGCGATATGGATATCGAAAAGACGCTGGCTTATATCGATGAAGAATATCTGTCTCATTTTGACCGCCGCAATGTGGACTCGGCCGTCCGCACGCAGTCCGGCTTCAAGAAAAGGGTATTGGCGACCTGCCCGTATGGGATCGCAGAACAGGAAAGCGAAAAGGGGAAGGCCATCCATGCCCTCTACATCGCAGCAAGCGACCATATGTCTACGAAAGAATCGCTTGCGTTCCGTATCCTGAATTATGTCCTGATCGATATGGACGGCGCACCGCTGAAGAAAGCAGTCATGGATGCCGGTCTTGGAAATGATCTGTCCGGCGGCTATTGTGACAGCTACAAGCAGCCGGTCTGGACCATCGAAGTGACGGGCTCGGAAGTAGAGAAACAGGAGCAGTTTGCCCAGGTCATCGATGGGACGCTCCGCACGCTCGCTCTTGACGGCATTGACAAGGATATGCTTGATGCTGCATTGAACCGCACGGAATTCACCTCGCGTGAAAACGATTATCAGGGACGTCCGAAAGGTCTTTTCTACGGCGTCCGTGCGATGGATCTCTGGCTCTATGACCGTGACCCGATGGCGGCACTCCGCTATATCGACGACATCAAAGAGCTTCGCGAAGGAATCCGGGAAGGCTATTTCGAAAGCCTTCTCCTGAAGTACGTCATCAAGAATCCGCATCAGGTTCTGATCACTATGAAGCCGGAAAAGGGACTGACGGAGAAAAATAATGCAGCAACGGCGGAAAAACTCGCGGCGTACAAGATGAGTCTCACCGATGAGCAGCTCGAAGACATCATGGCATCCACCAAAGCACTGAAGGAGCGTCAGGCATCTATGGAAACGGAAGAGGCCCTGAAGACCATTCCGCTCCTGTCCCGCGAAGACCTGAAGCGGGAGATCGAGGAGGAAGTGCTCGAAGAAGAGACCGTCTCCGGGATCCGCCACTTCCACTATGATATTCACACGACGGGCATTTCCTACGTCACGATGTATTTCGATCTCTATGACCTTACCGAGGAAGAGATCCCGTATGCCATCCTCCTTGCGGGGATCCTTCGCAGCATGGATACGGAAAAGCACAGCTACACCGAGCTCGCGCGGATTTCCAATGCATATACCGGCGGCATCAGCTTCCAGATTTCCTGCATCGGCGATATCAATGACGCTTCGAACTATAAGCCTTTCATGGTCGCAAGAGGCAAAGCACTCACCTCAAAGGCCGAGCAGCTCATGGATCTTCTGGGCGAAGTCATCAATCATACCTCCTTCCGGGATACGAAACGGTTGAAAGAGCTTCTCTTGGAAGAAAAATCGGAATGGGATATGACCGCCTTCTCCCGCGGGCATAATCTCACCATGGGACGCCTCGCTTCCTATTTCTCAAAGACAGCGCAGTTTTCTGAGCAGGCCGGCATGACGTTCTACTATTTCCTGGCAGACCTCGTCAAGACGTATGACAGTCAGGCAGAGGACATCGCAGAGAAGCTCTCGGCTGTCGCGAAGAAGATCTTTACGAGAAGCCATATGTTCTTGGCCACCACCGGCGAAAAGGAAGAAAAGCAGGCTGTCGATCGCTACCTCGGCCTCATCTTGGATGATATGCCGGAAGGGGAGAAGAAGGAAGCCCATCTCTTCGATTTCCCGGCCAAGGAGATCAATGAAGCCTTCCTGACCTCCGGCAAGGTCCAGTACGTGGCTAAAGGCGGCAACTTCCGCGATCATGGCTTTACCTATACCGGCGCGCTTCGTGTCATGGAAACCATCCTCCGCTATGAGTACCTCTGGAAGAAAGTCCGTGTCCTCGGCGGTGCGTATGGCGCTTTCACACAGTTCCTGCGCGATGGTACGTCCCTTCTCTGCTCATACCGTGACCCAAATCTGAAGGAAACGCTCGAGACGTACAAAGACCTTCCGGAATATCTGGAAACACTCGAATTGTCTGAACGTGAAATGACCAAGTACGTCATCGGTACCATGGCGGCGGATGAGATCCAGCTCACCCCGTTCATGAAGGGCGAGCGTGCGATGCTCCACTACCTGAATGGCAATACCCGAGAAGACCGTATGCGGATTCGCAGCGAGATCATCTCCTGCGAAGTGAAGGATATCCGTGCTCTTGCTCCGCTCGTCAAGAGCATCATCGATGATCCTTATATCTGCTGCATGGGCAGCGAGGAAAAGATCCAGAGGGATAAGGCACTTTTCAGGAAAGTCCTCTCTATGCCGGAGTAAGTCAGATCAGGGGTGAGAAATGAAGGCGGCAGGAGATCTCTCTGAGATGGCATTTGGCTGCTTCATCTGCGATGTACCTGCAAAGCCCGCTGCATCTGATCCCGGATCCCTTATCATTTTTACCATCAAGGAGGCTCAAATACTTGAGCCTCCTTTTGTATCATTGAGAAAACGCTGATGTGATCTGACAATGATGGGATCTGTGTTTTCCTAAGGAGACGCTATGCAGACAGCCATTCGTACCCGCTTTGCGCCGAGCCCCACGGGATATATGCATCTTGGGAATATCTGGGTCGCTTTTTTGAACTGGCTCTGGACACGCCAGCATGGAGGGGCGATCGTGCTGCGTATCGAAGACATCGACCGGCAGCGAAGCCACGCGGAATACATAGAGGGGATCAAAGAAGACCTCGCATGGATGGGTCTTTCCTACGACGAAGGCCCCGGCGGGAGCTATTCGTATGGGACGCCCGTCCAGAGTCTCCGATTTCCTCTCTATCAGGAAATCATGGATCGGTGGAAAGAAGCGGGGGAGGTCTATCCCTGCTTCTGCAGCCGTGCCCGTCTCCACAGCATCGCCTCTGCGCCGCATGAAGGAGAGGGACTGCCGGTCTATGATGGACACTGCCGCCGTCTGAGTGCGGAAGAAGTCGCGGACAGAGAAAAAGGGAAGGCGCCCTCCTGGCGCCTTCGTATGGAGGAAAGCCGCGTGTCCTTCAGAGATCTTTTCTGCGGAGAGGAGACATGCGTGCTCCGTCCCGGCATCGATGACTTTGTCCTTCGGCGCGCCGATGGCATGGTCGCTTATCAGCTCGCCGTATCCGTCGATGATGCGGCGATGGGGATGACGCATGTTTTCCGGGGAAATGACCTTCTCTCCTCAACCTTTTATCAGCTCTATCTGCTGAAAAAATTGGGAGCTGCCCATGTTCCGACTTACGGACATCTGCCTCTTCTCGTTGATGCGGAGGGGGTCCGGCTCTCGAAGCGGCAGAAAGGTCTCACTCTTCGTGAAATGAAGGCAGAGGGCAAGAAGCCTTCTGATATCATCGGACTCCTCCTGTATTATGCAGGCGCGCTTCCAAAGCCGATGCCCGTATCCGCAGAGGAAGCGGCTCGGAATGTCGGCTTTGAGGAGCTGAAGCACCTGTTTTTGCCGCATATCGTGGTGACGCAGGTCTAAAAAACAGCTATAATGAATCTATAGATGGTTATCCGGGAAAACGATGATGCGATTTAAGATGGGATGCGTACTTCCCTGGAGGATCCGGTAAAGGAGCTGATTTCCATGATCCATATCACCTGTGAAGGCAGAGGTTTTGACTTTTTTGACGGTGCGACACCGCAAAATTTATGGAATATGGTCCGCAGTACAAGGGGGAAGGAGCAGGCGGTGCTGGCAGAGATGGATGGCGAGCTTCTTGATTTCCAGACACCGTTTCCCTCCGGCGGAGATGTGCGATGGATCCCTCTTTCAGCGCCAAAAGCGCATCAGGCGTATGTGAGAAGCGCGATCATGCTTCTCGTATGTGCTGTGGAAGAGATCTATGGAGAAGGGGCAGATGTCCTCGTGAAGCATTCGCTGGGGAAATCGCTGTACTGTGAATTCGAAGACGGGCATGTACCGCTCAAGAAGGAACTGGATCGGCTGACGGAACGGATGCGTGAGATCTCTGAAGAGGGACGCGATATCACCAAGCTCGTCGTCGGAAAGAAACGTGCGATGGCCTTCCTTCGCATCAAAGGGCGGGAAGAGGATGCAGAGCTTGCCGGGCAGCTCGCCGGGAATACGATCAATGTCGACCAGTGCGGGCGCGTGATCGACTATTTCTTCGGCCCTCTTTTGCCGGATATGAGCTTCGTGCGGCTTTTTGCGCTGAAGTCTTATGCGCCGGGATTTCTGCTGCGCCTTCCAGATGAGGATTTTCATCTGGCTCAGGATGAGGAAGAGGACCCGCTCTTTGCGAAGGTCTTCCTTGAAAGCCAGAACTGGTCTGAGCTTATCGGCTGCCAGAATCTGGCGCAGCTCAATGCTTCTATCGAGAATGGTAAAATTCTCGACTACATCTCCATTGCGGAAGCGCTGCATGAGAAGAAGCTGGCAGAGCTTGCAGATGCGATCTGTGAGGCGAAGCCCAGGATCCGTCTCGTCTGTATGGCAGGGCCGTCATCCTCGGGCAAGACCACCTTCATGAGGCGTCTCATCGTCCACCTGCAGGTGAATGGGGTACGCCCCGTCATGATCTCGCTGGATGACTATTTCAGGGATCGCGACGAAATGCAGGAGGAAGATTGGGAAGATATCCACGCGCTTGATCTGGACCGTTTCGAAGGAGATATCACCGCACTTTTGGAAGGAAAGCCGGTGCGGCTTCCGACTTTCAATTTCATCACTGGGAAAAAGGAGTGGAATGCGCCGCCCGTGACGCTCGGGAAGGGGCAGCCGATCCTTGTGGAAGGGCTCCATGCACTGAATCCGCGCCTCACCTATTTTGTCCCCGGCTACCAGTGCATGCATATCTATCTTTCCGCACTGACACAGATCACCATTAACCACCATAACCGTATATCGACCTCGGACACGCGGCTTCTTCGCCGTATGGTGAGAGATATGCAGTTCCGCGGAAACCCTCCGGAAAAGACGATCTCCTCCTGGCCAGGCGTCCGCAAAGGAGAGGAACGGAACATTTTTCACTTCCAGGGACGCGCTGACGTTGTATTTAATTCCGCACTTCTTTATGAGATCCCTGTTTTGAAACGGATCGTAAAGCCGTTTTTAGAGGAAATATCCAAGGATAGCTCTGCCTATGGGGAAGCCCGGCGACTTTTGGAATTTCTCGCGCCCTTCCGTGAGCTGGATGCATCGCTCGTGCCGGATCATTCGCTGCTTCGCGAATTTGTCGGCTATCAAGGACTGGGAAGGTCGTTCCTGAATCGGTAGAGCTTTCTCATGGATCCCGATTGAAGGATCGGCTCAAATGAGAACTGCGGGATGAGAAATAACGGCGGCTGCGCCGCAAATGAAGGACAGCCGATGCCGATTATCTGCTGCTTTTCCGCACGGTCAGCGTTCTCCTTATCGGGAAAGCAGATCGTCAGGTCCTGTGGATTTGAATCATTTTCCCATTCTCCTACTAGCAATCTTTGGCAAGACAAGGTACAATAGAAACAGCTTTAAGACAATTCTCATTTCTATTTGGAGGTCATGCATCATGGCAGAAGAAAAAAGAGTAAACCTGAAAGCCCAGAAATTCGAAGCCTACACCCAGGCAAACAAGATGGACTTTTTCGTCAAAAATGAAATGAAAGATGAGGCAGATACCGTTGTATTCCAGTCGAACCTGAAGGTCGAAGGACAGACCATTCCGCTCGGCATCATCACAGACAATACCATCTACACCATCATCCGCGTCCAGATCGGAAGCCAGCTCCTGAAAGATGAAAATAAGCTCGCCCTCCTCGAATACCTGAACCAGCTGAATCGCAGCTACAAGGTCTTCAAGTATGTAGCAGCAGAAGACGGCAGCATTTTCCTCGATGCTTGCCTCCCGAGCACGAACGAGAGCTTTGACGCAGAAATCGTCCGTGTCATCCTCGATGTCATCGTCGATCATCTGAACAATGAATACAAAAACATCATGAAGCAGGCTTGGAAATAATGTCTCTTCCGCAATCAAAAACGGCTTTCCGAAAGGAAGGCCGTTTTTTGATGGCGTCAGCTTCGCTCAAAGAAAAGACAACGATGCCGGAGGAGCTGTGCATCCAGAATTACTTTTTCATAGCAAATTTTTTCTAAAAGCTATATAATAGAAGAAATCTATTTGCCGAAATGAAAATATAGATCTTCATTTCATGTCTAGGAGGAGATTTCATTGTTAGCATCCAAATTATATAGCCCGACCCTGAGAGAACTGCCTGCCGACGCTGTCGTCATGAGCCATAAGTACATGCTGAAAGCCGGCATGATGCGAAAGATCGCCAATGGTACCTATGCGTACCTGCCGCTGGCTTTCCGTGCCATCGAGAAAGTGAAGAAGATCATCCGTGAGGAGATCAATAAGACAGGCGCACAGGAGATCCTGATGCCGATTGTACAGCCGTCGGAGATCTGGCAGAAAACGGGACGCTGGGCCGTATATGGAGAGGAAATGTTCAAGCTGCAGGATCGTCACGGCAGAGATTACTGCCTGGCTCCGACGCATGAAGAACTGGTGACCACGCTCGTTTCCATGGATACCTCGTCCTACAAGCAGCTGCCGGTCTCTGTGTATCAGATCCAGAACAAGTACCGCGATGAGAAGCGTCCGCGTTTCGGTCTGATGAGAAGCCGCGAATTCATCATGAAGGATGGCTACACCTTCGATATGGATCAGGAAGGTCTCGATAAGCAGTACAAACTGATGTATGATGCATACTGGCGCATTTTCACCCGCTGCGGTCTGAAATTCCGTCCGGTCATCGCAGATTCCGGCGCGATCGGCGGCAATGCGTCTCATGAATTCGAAGTGCTGGCAGATTCCGGCGAAGCGGATATCGTATACTGCGAAGACTGTGATTTCGCAGCGAATATCGAAGCGGTCGATCCGAAGACGATTCCCTGTGATATCCGAAATGACAAGGAAAAAGAGATCGTAGAAACCCCGGGGCAGCACACGATCGAGATGGTTTGCAACTTCCTCAATGCGGATGTGAAGCAGTCCGTCAAGGCGGTTGTCTACAAGCTCGATGATACCGTCGTCCTTGCGATGGTGCGCGGCGATCATGAAGTCAATGAAGTAAAGCTCCAGAATATTTATGGTGCGATCAATGTGGATATGGCATCGGAAGAAGATCTGGAACGCTGCGGTCTGACGGCTGGCTATATCAGCCCGATCGGCCTTAAAAAGGTGAAGAATTTCGACATCATCTGTGATAAGACGGTCATGGAAATGCAGGATGCCTGCTGCGGAGCCAATGAAAAGGACAAACACTACATCCATGTGAATCCGGCCCGCGATTTCGGTGATGTGAAGGTGGACACCATCCGCCAGATCCAGGAAGGCGATGTCTGCCCGCACTGTGGCGGCAAGATCGTCATCACGAAGGGCATCGAAGTCGGCCAGGTCTTCAAGCTCGGGACCAAGTACAGCGAAGCGCTGGGGGCGACCTACCTCGATAACAATGGCAAGTCGCACCCGATGGTGATGGGGTGCTACGGCATCGGCGTCACCCGTACGGTGGCTGCCTCCATCGAGCAGAATCACGATGACGACGGCATCATCTGGCCGGTCGCGATCGCGCCTTATGAAGTGGTCATCGTCCCGGCGAATAATAAATCGGAAGAAGTCATGGCTGCGGCAAAGAAGCTCTATGATGCGATGGAAGAAAAAGCGGATGAAGTGGTCCTTGATGACCGCAATGAAAGAGCAGGCATCAAGTTCAAGGATGCTGACCTCATCGGCTATCCGGTCCGTGTGACCATCGGCAAGAAATGGCAGCAGTCCGGCAATGTGGAGATCCGTCTGCGTCGAAGCGGTGAGACCATCGAAGTGCCGTATGAAGAATGCAAAGCCAAGGTCATGGAGATCCTGGCAGAGCTTCATGAAAAGAACCGGTAAGGGGCTCAGATGGACGAAAAAGAACTGGAAGAGCTGCGCGCTTCGGTGCGTCGGATCGATAGTGAGCTGGCAGCGCTTTTTGAGAAGCGGCTGGAGCTGTCGAGAGGCATTGCCCTGTATAAGCTGAAAGCGCACAAGCCGATCTATGATGCAGAAAGGGAAGCGAAGAATATCGAGGCATTGTCTTCTCTCATCGAAGATGTGAGCAGCCGCCCTGATTTCATCCGTTGGTACCAGCTCTTGATGGATATCAGCAAAAAGCTGCAGTCGAAACTGATACAAGGGGAAACAAAATGATCGAAGAACTCAGAGGTACCGTCAGACGATGCATCTATGCAAGCGATGATGGCAGATTCTGCGTTTTTCAGATCGAAGATAAGGAAAGCCGCAAGCTGGCCTGCGCCACATACCATGGGAGAGGCCCATACGTCGGCGAACAGATACTCATGCGGGGGTGCTGGCAGAAGCATCCCCGTTTTGGAGTGCAGTTTTCCGCGAAGAGCATGGAGATGGTGAAGCCAGAAGAAACGGAGGATATCATTCATTTCCTGGCATCGGGGATGATCGATGGCATCCGTGAGACCATGGCGCGCCGCATCGTGGCACACTTTGGCAAAAAGACGATGGATATCTTCGAGAAGAATATCGATGCCCTTCTGGAAGTCCCCGGTATAGGGCCGAAGGGATTCGAGAAGATCAAAAAATCCTATGAGATGATTTCCGGGCTGAAGGAGATCATCATGTATCTCCAGTCACTGGCTATTCCCGAAAAATATGCGGCAGATATGCAGAAGCGTTACGGAGAGAATATCAAGTCCGTCTTTCAGCACGAACCCTATCGCATGCTGGAAGACATAGCCGGAATGACTTTTCTCGAGGTCGACCGCATCGCCATGGATCAGGGCATAGCGGCGAATGACTGCGAGCGCATCACGGCAGGCGTAACGTATATGCTGGGATTGGCGCTTTCTCAGGGGCACAGCTGTGTGCCGATCGATTCGCTGGCGAAAAATACTGTGCCGCTTCTCCATCTCTCCATCGAGATCATCAAGGAAGGCATCGAGTCTGCGATCGGGGAAGGCCTTCTGCCGTCTCTGACCTATGAAAAGACGGTGTATGTGTACCTGAATTTTCTCTATAAAGCGGAAACGCAGTCGGCTGATATCCTGAAAGGCATGCTCTGCCACCAGAAGTCACTCGGAACGGCTGCACTGGCCATCGAGAAATTTGAGAGAGAGAATCATATCACACTGGCAGAGGAGCAGAAGGAAGCCGTCGAAGAGGCGATGAAGAGCCGCGTTCTCGTCATCACCGGCGGACCGGGCACAGGGAAAACGACACTCGTGCGGGCCATCATCACAGCAGCTGAGCAGCACGATCTGAAAGTCCATCTCATGGCACCGACAGGCCGTGCGGCGAAGCGCCTTGCGGTCGCGAGCCACGTGGATGCGGATACCATTCATAAGGCGCTCGAGGCGGAAAAACGTGAGGATGGCGGGACAGTCTTTTCGCGGGATGAAAGCGATCCTTTGGAAGAAGACCTCATCATCGTCGATGAAGCGTCCATGATGGATATTTCCCTTTTCTACCATTTATTGTCTGCGCTGAAAGAAGATGCACGCCTCATTCTGGTCGGCGATGTCGACCAGCTCCCGCCGGTAGGACCGGGTACGCCCTTGAAATCTATCATCGCATGGGAAAAGGTGCCTGTCACAAGGCTCAAGCATATTTTTCGTCAGAAAGAAGGGAGCGGCATCATCGAGAATGCGGCGCTCATACGGGAAGGGAATATGTGTGTCCCGGACGAAGGCGGGGAATTCAAGATCCTTCCGGTCTGGTCGGAAGAGGAAGCCTTTGATACGGTCATAAGCCTTTGCCGCTCGCTGCACTATGGGGAGAGCAAGGAGAAAATGGCACTGCAGGTGCTTTCCCCCATGTATCGTGACCGGTGCGGGGTGGACAATCTGAATCATGCCATTCAGGAGCTGGTGCATCAGAAGCAGATCCCGCCGGGAAATCATTTCTTTGTCGGCGACAAGGTCATGCAGAAGCGGAATGACTATGACAAGGGTGTCTATAATGGGGATGTCGGCATTGTCTGGTCTGTGACAGACAAGCGCATCGCTGTCAGCTTCTATGACCGGGAAGTCGTCTATGAAAAAGAGGAAAGAACTGACCTGCAGCTCGCCTATGCGACGACGGTCCATAAGAGTCAGGGCAGCGAGTATGATACCGTCATCCTCGTTCTCCTTCCGACACAGCGCATGATGCTGAAGCGAAATCTTCTCTACACAGGAATCACCCGTGCGAAAAAGACCACTTATCTGATCACGACGGAAGAAGCATTGGCAAAAGCCGTCGATACCGTAGAGACCGGACGAAGATACAGCCTTTTCTTTCCGCTCCTGACGGGAGAAACGGAAGGATAATGCCTTGGTGGGAAATCCCCACCCCTGAATCCCTGGAAAGGACCCTGCCATGCGTCTTATCACTGATATCCTGGAGACACTCTACCCCACCTGCTGCCCGGGCTGCGGATGCGTGGTCGATCCGAACGTGCAGTGGTGCGAGGCGTGCCTCCGGAAGATCTGGAATCCGAGGCTCCTCAATTCCTCTTTCACCGACCACCTCTCGGGCTGCTATACCTGCTGCGACTATGCAGGTGCGATCCGGGACTGCATCATACAGATCAAGTATGGCGGGCGGCGCAGCAGGAAGCGCGTCTTTGCGCCGCTCCTTTCCCGTTTTCCCTGGTGGGACAGGATGGGGGAGTGCGGATTGGTGATCCCGATTCCGCTGTCTTCGGAGAAGAAGAAATGGCGCGGGTATAACCAGGTGGATCTGATGTTTGCCACATGGATGAAGGAAGCAGGCTATGATTACAGGCCTGATGCACTCGTCCGCATCCGCAGTGCGCACACGCAGTCCCTCTTATCCCGAAAGGAGCGTTTTCAGAATATCAAAGGCGTTTTTCACATCGCGCGGTCTATGGATGTGAAAGGGGAAACCATCCTTCTCGTGGATGATATTTATACGACGGGGGCTACGATGGAGGCGGCCGCTCATGAGCTTATGCGCGCGGGAGCGAAAAAAGTCATGGGCATGACGATTGCGAGCGGAGCCAGCTAAGGAAGGGCTTCCCTGGTAAACCGGCTATGTATAAAAAAGGAGGCTGTATGGCTGAGATATCGGCTGATTTCCGTCCTGCCAGGATGGAAGAGATCTATGAGATCGCACGAAGACTCCATTGGAAGATCGTGCAGGAGGAAGAAAAACCATTTTTCTATCACTTTGTATACACCGGCGAGGATCTTCCTCGGATGCAAGCGGGGAAAGACTGGTCTTTTCTGGTGCTGAACGAGAAGGGGACGGCGAGTCTCATGCTTGAGCGTATCCAGTGTACGGCAGCCATTTATGAGTGTGAGAGGGTGACGACACAGAGCGGTCTTACCGAGAATGCGTTCGTCATGCGAAGCTTTATGAATAAAGTCAAGATCCTTGATAAGACGCTGAGAAAAGAGCTTCACAGCTATGCGCCGGAGATCGTGCTCCGGAGGAAATGACCCTGTGGAGCGTGTTGCCCTCCGTGAGCCTCTTGTAATTGATGAAGGAGAATATGTATGCATTTTGCCAATCCGAAAGCGTTCACCAGACCGCTTCGCAAACTGTTAAAATCCTATTTGCTATCTGTGACGGCGGGGGATATCATGCTCGGAGAGGTGGCAGACCACCTCTGCGTGAATGATATCGACCGCGGGCTCTCGGATAAAGAACGGATCCGTGCGGCAGCCGATATCGGATTCACAGATACGGTGGATGACGCTATCGAGAACATCTGGGAGGATCCGGAAGGCCTCATCCCATACTCTGCGCTTTGTGATCTGTATGATCCGGAAGGCCTGTGGAAGGCGCTGATGAAGGAGATCGAAGAGCACACCCATTTCTATGACGCCTCTTTGGTGACGAAGAATCCCTACTACATCCATGTTCATGCACCGGAAGCGAAGTCGGGGGCGATCGAGCTGGGGACGACCGACTATCTTGGCGGGGAATTCTTCCAGACCTATCATCAGGGCTATTCGGCCAAGCGGCCTTTTGGCTATGCGGATATCGGTTTCTTTGATGAGCGCGTCGCTTTTCCTGTCATCAGAGAAAACGGCCATGTGTGGATGAGTGTCGTCATGAGTGAGATCGAGTCGATGGAAGAGCCGCTGGCGCGCGCCCACGGAAAGGTCATCACCTATGGCCTTGGCCTGGGCTACTATGCCTTCATGGCGGCAGAAAAGAAAGAGGTGGAGTCTGTCACGGTGGTGGAAATGAATCCCCACGTGATCTCTCTCTTCAAGACATACCTTCTGCCGCAGTTTCCACATAAGGAAAAGATCCATATCATCGAAGCGGATGCGATGGATTTCATTCGTGAACAGAAGGATGGGGCCTATGATGTCGCCTTTGCTGATTTTTGGGGAGGGGTCAGTGATGGGCTTTCCTTGTACCTGAGATTCATGCCGCTCACCGCGCGTTTTCAAAGGACGCTGCATGAGTTCTGGATAGAAAGCTGCTTTTTGGAGTACTATTTCCGCCCTGTCATGCTGAAAGTACTGCTGGACATGGGGCTCTCCTATCCGCTGGTCTTGCCGGAAACGGGGCAATCGGAGCGCAGGATCCAGAAGGCTTTCTCCCGATTCCTGAAACGGTGGGACTATACGATCGAGACGGAAGAGGACCTCGCATACCTGCTGACGAATGACTGCCTCATTCGCCTTATGCATCAGTTTGCGATAGAATATACTAGAGACTAGTGGCCGGGGATCGGCTGTATGGTGACTTGCCGCCTTCGAGCATCGCCTGTTTGCGTATGCGGACGCGCGCATCGCTCCCCTTGGCTTTCCGTATCTATGGAGAGACTTCCAAAGGGGCAAACCCTACATCCTGCATCCAATGACCTCATATATTAGAATTTTCTAAAAACGAAAAAGTATATACTACATTATTTCTATAAGTATGATACAATAACGATAACTGTGAAAGAGAAAGTATACTATTGTGGAGGCATACAATGAACAGACAACTTTCAATGGAATTTGTAAGAATCACAGAACAGGCTGCACTTCTGGCTGGTCGTTTGATGGGGACAGGCGATAAGGAAGGCGCGGATCAGGCTGCGGTAGACGGCATGCACCAGCAGTTTGCCAAGACGCCAGTCTCCGGCACTGTCGTCATCGGCGAAGGCGAGATCGATGAAGCACCGATGCTGTATATCGGCGAAAAAGTTGGTCAGGGCGGAGAAGAGGTCGACATCGCTGTCGATCCGGTCGAAGGGACGAACCTGGTAGCGAAGGGCAAAGATGGCGCGATCGCGGTCCTTGCTATTGCACCGAAAGGCTGCCTGCTCCACGCACCGGATATGTATATGCAGAAGATCTGCGTCGGCCCGAGAGCGAAGGGATGCATCGATATCAATGCATCTGTCACTGAAAATCTGACCCGTGTGGCGAAAGCGATGGATCGTGAGATCTCTGATCTCACCATTGTTGTCCTTGATCGTGAAAGACATGAAGGCATTATCCGCGAAGCCAGAGAAGCCGGCGCACGCATCCGTCTCATCACCGATGGGGATGTCGTACCGTCCATCGACTGCGGCATTCAGGGCAGCGGTATTCATATGGTCCTCGGCTCCGGCGGTGCGCCGGAAGGCGTCCTTGCCGCTGTCGGTCTGAAATGTCTCGGCGGTGATATGCAGGCGAAGCTGCTCCCGCACACGGAAGAAGAAGTCCGCCGTCTGCATGCTATGGGCATCACCGATCCGAACAAGGTCCTGACCTTAGATGACCTTGTCAAAGGCGATGACTGCATCTTCTCGGAAACGGCGATCACCGACTGTGCGATGCTGAAAGGCGTCCGTTACTTTGGCGGCGGTGCTAGAACCAGCACGCTGGTCCTCCGCTACAAGACCGGTACGGTCCGTTTCGTAGATACCATTCACCGCTTCGGTGAACCGGATAAGAAACCGGCTGTCAGACTTTGGTAATATGGCTCTGTTTGAAAGGGGCTGTGAAGAAATGAA
>DLZS01000142.1:0-4566 GCA_003447275.1 Dialister sp. | reverse complement strand
CACGAGAGCCCTGAACCTTGAACCCTGAACCCTGAACCAAATCAAAGCAAAGTAAAAAGGGGCTGTAAAGAAATGAGGATTCATTTCTTCACAGCTCCTTTTTTAATCTACCTTCATCGGCAGTGCCTGTTTTTTGAGCTTCTTCAGTGCCTTGCCTTCGATCTGCCGGATGCGTTCACGCGTGACGCCGAAGTGCTTGCCTACTTCTTCGAGCGTTCTCGGAGTGCCGTCATCCATGCCGAAGCGGAGGGCAAGGACGCCTTTTTCTCTCTCGGTCAGCGTTTCGAGCATTTTGTAGACCTGCTCTCTTCTCATGGTCGCTGCTGCTTCATCCTCCGGAGAGGCGGTCTTGGAGTCTTCGATGAAATCCCCCAGATGAGAGTCCTCTTTTTCGCCGATCGGCGTCTCGAGCGAGATCGGATCCTGCGCCGCCTTCTTGGCTTCGCGGATCTTATCCACGCTGATGCCCATTTCCTTGGCGAGCTCTTCATTTGTCGCTTCGCGGCCATGTTCCTGCAGGAAGCGGCGGCCGACACGGTTCATCTTATTGATGGTCTCTACCATGTGTACCGGCACACGGATGGTGCGGGCCTGATCCGCGATGGAACGGGTGATGGCCTGACGGATCCACCATGTCGCATAGGTAGAAAATTTATAGCCTTTGGTATAGTCGAATTTATCGACAGCCTTCAAGAGACCGATATTGCCTTCCTGGATGAGATCAAGGAAGGGCATGCCGCGCCCCGGATATTTCTTGGCGATGGAAACGACCAGACGCAGGTTGGCATTGGCCATTTCTTTCTTTGCGGCTTTTGCTTCCTCTTTTTCCTCTTCCGTCGCATCCTTATGCTTGCCGCGCTCGATAAGCTTGGCAAGGCGCATCTCTTCCTCTGCGGAAAGGAGAGGATTCGAGCCGCACTCGCGGAGATAGAGACGGACAGGGTCACTGATACCGCCGGCCGCTGCGTCATAAGCTTCGTCGGAATTATCCGTTTCCCACTCTTTTTCTTCCAGCCCATCCTTGTCATCCAGAAGGACATCGTCGGACAGGTCATCGTCTCCGGGATCTCCGTCAAAATCGGCGTCGGTCGGGCCTTCTTCTGCATCATCCTCTATGTCATCATCATAGACAAGCTCGATGTGATGCTCATGAAGAAGTGTAAAAATGCTGTCGAACTGTTTCTTTGTCAGGTTCTTCTCCTGCTGAAAGCGCATGATCTCCGCATAGGAAAGATTGCCGTCAGCATCCACTCTATCCTGCAGTTCTTTTAGCCACTCTGCCAGCTGTGCTGCCTTAGTTGCCAAATAGGGACACCTCCTCAGTATCTATAGGGAAACACTGATTAAATCGTTGTCAGATTTAATCAGCGTTTCCATAAGTCTGTCATTTCATTCAGATCACTTCAGGTGCCCTTTCTTTTTCCCATCGTTTCCATGCTTCGTCCAAGCCATTTTTTTGAAAAGCCACCTTGAAATCGATATGTAGTCAGATAGTAATCATAGCACAGCAGAAGAGGAAAAGCAAATTATTTTTTGAGATCTGCTTGTTATATATAGTAGCTAGGGATTAGGGATTAGGCGTGACTAGTGACTGGTGACTGAAATGCCAGCTCATGGCATAGCCATCATCTATACTCTGCGGCGCTTCTATATTTTTATGCGCCGCACCACCATTTCGCATTTCTCATTTCTAATTTCTCATTCAAGAGAGGCTTTCAAAGGGGCGAGCCGCCCCAGTGGCTAACCTTGCACTAAAAAAGCTGTAAATGCCAATGCCGGCATTTACAGCTTCTGTCACAATTATTTCACGATGAGGATCGGGCACTTGGAGCGGCTGACGAGGTAGCTGGAAACAGAGCCCATGAAGATGCCCTTCAGGGGACCAAGACCCCGGCTGCCCATGACGATGAGGTCACATTTCTTATCGTCGGCCATATTCAAAAGGACAGGTCCCGGAGAACCGACTTCATAGATCATCTCCGTCTCTACCTCTTTCGGAATCATGGCCTTGGCTTCCTCCAGATCCGCCTTGCACTGCGCTTCCAGATCTTCTGTCAGCTTGGTCGTGAGGCAGCCTTCTGCGATGGAGACCTGATCAAAATTGCTCATCGCGGATACCATGTTGCACACCGAAGCAACGAAGAGCTTCGCGCCTTCACCGTCTTCAGCAATAGCAATGGCCTGCTGGAGCGCTTTCTTTGCATGTTCGGAGCCATCATACGGTACCAGGATTTTTTTATAAGAAAGCATATGCATCCCGCCTTTCTATGACGAAGGGATCACTCCCTGTTTTATTCTATTTCTATTATAACATGCGTGGGGAAGGGGAGAAAACGTGTCCTGCAGATTCAATGGGTTGAGCGGGTTAAGGCGGCTTCGCCACAAGTATATAGAAGCAGTGCCTGAAACTCTCTTGACCCCAGCGTTTCCTTAAAGTCTTCCTGATATCCGCTAGTCGCTAGTCACTAGTCACTAGCTACCAGCCACTAGCTACTAGCCACCAGTCACCAGTCACCAGTCACCTAAAAACTATACACATCTGTCTCCGGCTTTTCTTTCGGATTGTGGAAAGGAACGACGAGTGAGAAATCATTCGCTACCGCGAGATCTGCCGTTTCCTGCTTTGTCAGGTGGTTCGGCCAAAGGACGAAGGCCGCGCGGCCAGACTCATAGTAGGACTTTGCCTTGCCGTAGCCGTGAAGGCTGCCGGTCATGAGGACGGAAAGCTCGGGATGGCTGTCGATGAGCTGACGGCTCTTCGCCTTGGCAAGCTGGGCATCTGTCAGGAAATAGATGTGCCCGTCTTCCAGCGTTGTCTCATCCCACGACTGGAAGATATCGAAGGGATAATCCAGGATTTCTTCATGGGCAAAATAACTTCGATGTCCGAGACGCAGCCACTGCCCCCGGAGTTTTGCAGTCATATGGATGGGATGCGCCTCACCGAAGGTCTGATAGAAGAGCATCGCCATGGAGAGTCCGCGGCCGTAGGAGGGGACTGGGAAGAGGAGCGGACCTCCCGCAGCCAGTGCGTCTTTGGCCGCGTCTGCAACGGCTTTTCTCATATCCTCTGCCCGATCCATGCGGCTGTAGGCGGAGTCGATGACGGCAAGATCCGCCGTGAGACCTCGAACGGCATCGCAGCGGTAGAAGGTATCATTCTCCCGGTAGTCGCCGGAGAAAAAGAGACGCTTCCCATCCACGGTGATGTAGTACCAGACAGCGCCGGCACAGTGTCCCGTCCGTCCCCAGCGAAGAGAAAGCTCGCCGTCCAAAGAAAGCTCAGGCGCAGTGGAGTCAAGGATCATGGTATTCTTCGGCTTGTAATGGATCTGCTGGTAGGTCTGGTTTGACATCAGGACGGACCCGGTGAAGCCATTGTTTTCCAGATATTCGATCGCGCCCGTGTGGTCTTTGTGAGAATGGGTCACGAAAAGATATTCCGCGCGGCGAATCATTTCCGGTGACAGGTCGGGCAGACGGTCCAGCCCGTCAGTCGACGTCCCCGCGTCTACGATGAAGGCATGCCGGTCCCCTTCGATATAGAAGCAGTTGCGGCCCTGGTCGCCGCAGCCGCCCGCAATGTAGAGCTGCATGTTGTTCTCCCCTAAGAAGAGATCCCCGAAAAGCACGAATCCCATCACAGAATCAGATGGCATCAAAGCTCCCCTTGCAAGGGATCCATAAACAAAAAAGAAGCCAAAAGACATGTCTCATGGCTTCTTTGCTCGATAAATGAAGTTGATTCTATTATATAGCGAGGGACAGAATTTGTAAATGGAAAAGGAATGGAGGGTTTAGGGGGAAAATGAGAAATGGTGGTGGCGGCTTCGCCGAGAATATATATGGGGCGATGCCCGAAAGTTAGTGGATATCAGGTTTCCCGTTTGGAAGTTCCAAGCATCGACCGTTTGACCGCGAATGACAAAGATTTCTCGCTTCGTTCGAAATGACGATACGAGATGATCTGATATTTCTTAGTCACTAGTCACTAGTCACCAGCCACTCCCCTCCTTAATAATTTTTCGACAGCCGATACATCGCCACATAAATATCTTCCGCTTCGTCCGCAGGTTCATCGTAACGGCCATTATACTGCACCGGTTTGCCGTCAGGGGTGTAAACGCCCTGAAGTTTGTTCAGGATGCGGTACTTGATGTCGCGACCGTACTGGTCAGCGCCGACAGCGGTTTCATACTCGAAAATGTAGTCAACCATGCGGTAATTGCCGAAGTCCGGGTAGGTGAGCGGGTCTTTGTACACTTCCGCGTAGAGAGTTCCGCGGATGATCGGCAGATCGCCAGCGTTCGCCGGGTCGCGCTCGATCGTCTCGGTATCCACATAGACGCGCTCTTCATCGCTGGTGTAGACGACCGCATAACGGCTGTAGTCGCTCAGCATTTTATCAGAGCTCGGCACTTTCGCCGCGCCCATCACCACGCCCGGCAGAGCCAGTGCAGAAATCAGTGCCATTGCGAACAGTTTTTTCATAGGGAATCCTCCTTTGGAATATGATGGATAAAGGGTTCAGGGTTAGCCCCTTGGGCGGCTCCGTCCACTGATTAT
>DLZS01000064.1:24656-51288 GCA_003447275.1 Dialister sp. | reverse complement strand
TTTCTAATTTCTCATTCAAGAGAGGCTTTCATCCACAAACAAGGGAGACCGCACGTCCCCGAGGCTAATCCTGAACCCTGAACCCAAAAACAAAAAACCTGACATGAGTCAGGTTTTTTTGTTTGCCTTATTCATAATGCAGTGCATCGATCGGATTCAGCTTCGCCGCCTTCTGTGCCGGATAGAGGCCGAAAATAAGGCCGATCAGGACTGAGAAGACGAAGGAACCGACGATGGGTCCCGCTGCGATGACGGTCGGGATCTGTGACAGCTGCGGCGTCACGAGCGCAATGCCGACGCCAAGAGCGACCCCCAGGAAGCCGCCGGCAAGGCTGACAGTGATGGACTCGATCAGGAACTGGACGATGATCATCTGGTATGTCGCGCCCAGCGCTTTGCGGATGCCGATCTCCTTCGTGCGCTCCGTGACGGAGACGAGCATGATATTCATGATGCCGATACCGCCGACAAGGAGGGAGATCGCTGCCACACTGCCAAGGAAGATGGTCAGTGTCTGCGTGGTCGACTCCATGGTCTTGATGAGATCCTGCGAATTTTGAATGGAAAAATCATCATCCGTCCCGGAGACGCGGTGGCGCGTGCGGAGCAGGTTCGTCACATCGGACTCGATCTGTGAAAGATCGCTGCTGTTATCCGCCGAGATGACGATGTTATTCACATAGGTGATGTGCAGCATACGTTCCTGCACGGTGCTGAAGGGACAGAGGACGCGGTCATCCTGATCCATGAAGGAGTACCCCTTTTCCTCCAAAAGCCCGATCACGGTGAATGGATTCCCATGGATACGAACCTTCTTCCCGATGGGATCCTCTTCTCCGAAGAGCCCTGTCGCGACCGTTTTCCCGATGACAGCGACACGGGCACGGGCATTGTACTCCTTCTGCGTCCAGAAACGGCCTTCCTGCACCTTGAGGTCAGAAAGATCCGCATAGTCCTGCGTACAGCCGTAGATCCGGGTATTCCAGTTCTTATTCCCATTGACGAGAAGGTAGCTCCCCTGTACGAGCGGAGCGGAATAGGTGATATTCGGCAGATTGCGGATCGCCAGATAGTCCTTGTAGGTCAAGGTCTGCATAGAGCCGGCCGCCTGCTTCACTCCCGGCTTTCTGCCGGTCCCCGGCGTGACAGTGATGGTATTCGATCCCAGACGGGAAATATCGCTCTTGATCGAGTCCTGCACGCCATAGCCGATGGACATGAGCGCGATGACGGCCGCTACCCCGATGATGATGCCCAGCATGGTGAGCAGCGAGCGCATTTTATTGCTGACGATCGAGCTCCATGCCATGAGGACACTTTCGAAATAAATATTCGTCATGATAAAGGCCCTCGTATATCTTTACTAATGTGTCCATCAGAAAGGATCACGTGGCGGGTCGCGTAAGCCGCGACATCATTCTCATGCGTGACAAGGATGATGGTCTTCCCCTCTTTATATAAGGAGGAAAAGATCTCCATGACCTCCTTTGTCGACTTGCTGTCCAGATTCCCCGTCGGCTCATCCGCCATGATGATGGCAGGGTCATTGATGAGCGCTCGCGCGATGGCGACGCGCTGACGCTGCCCGCCCGACATTTCCGCCGGCATATGATACGCACGGTCACCCAGCCCCACGGAGTCCAGCATGCGAAGGGCGCGCTCTCTTCTCTCCTTCTTGAAGACATTCCCATAGATCATGGGAAGGATGACATTATCCAGCGCCGAGAGCTTCGGCAACAGATTGAAGCTCTGGAAGACGAAACCGATCTTGCGATTTCTGGTATAAGCCAGCGCACTGTCCCCGAGCCTTGCGACCTCTTCCCCATCGAGCTTGTAAGAGCCGCGGGTCGGACGATCGAGACAGCCCAGAATGTTCATCAGCGTCGATTTCCCAGCGCCCGAAGGCCCCATGATAGAGACGAACTCCCCCTTGGAGATCGAAAGATCGATCTTCGTCAGGACAGGCACCTCCTGCTTCCCGATATAGTAGCTCTTGCCGATATCCGTCAAGCGGATAACTTCCTCCGATTTCTCCTTCTTCTCCATCACACCGGACCTCCCGGGCCGTGGCGATTGTTCTTATTCGTCGGAGTCGAAGTCTTCTCCTGCGAGACAGTCCCGCTGACCACGATCTCCTGCCCTTCAGAAAGACCGCTCGTCACCTCGATCTCCTTCTCGGTGGAGATCCCCGTCGCCACATAGGTCTTCTTCACATCCGCCCCCTCTTTGACATAGACATAGGAGCCTTCCGAGTCGCTGCGGATCGCCGTCACAGGCACCGTCAGCGCATCCACGCTCTCGCGGCCCTTGATGACCGCTCTCGCCGTCATGGACGGATAGAGCCCTTCCAGCTCGTCCTTATTGATATCTACATAGACGGTATAGTACACGACCGAGCTTGAGGAACTGCTCGTGCTGCCGCTCGCTGAGTACTGCTTCTTGGAAATATCCGACACCACGCCGTGGAACGTGCGGTTCGGGTACGCATCGACCGTGAATTCCACCTTCTGGCCCATGGCCACCTCGCCGATATCTGTCTCATCGACCAGAAGCTCGATGCGCATGGAAGAAAGATCGGCGACCGTCACGATGACCATCTGGCTAGACAGCCCCTGAGACACCGTCTCCCCTTCCTTCATCGGCTCTCCGATGACCACGCCATCCATCGGCGAAATGATGACCGTATCATTCACATCCGCCTGCGCCTTGTCATACGCCGCCTGTGCATTCAGATAGTCCATGCGCGCATTATCCATATCCTGATACGGGATCGCGCCTTTCTCATAAAGGCCTGCCAGACGTTCATAGTAGGACTCCTTATTTGCGAGCGTATTCTGCGTCTGCTTCATCATGGACGTCAGTGCCTTCGACTCGATCATCGCCAGCGTCTCGCCCTTCGTGACCTTCTCATTCTGCTTCACATACACCTTTTCCAAAGTGCCGGACGCCGTCGCCGAGAGATCGACACTGTTCACCGGCTCGATCGTCCCCGTCGCATCGATGGTAAGCCCGATAGCAGCGCGCGATACCGCCCCCACCGTGTAATTATCCTTCTGCGGAGCATGGCTCTTCTGATACCAGAAATAACCGCCGCCCGCTGCCACTGCGATGACAATGAGGAGAAGGATTATCCATTTCTTCTTCATATATTTCCTCCTTATGAGTCTCATGAATTCACAGGAAACTCTACATTTCGTAAAAACATTCTCTCCTAATAATGTCATTATATCACAGGAAAGAAGAGTGCGTAAAAATAAAGGAAAGTAGTTTGCAACTAGCCTGCGGGGGTAGGGAAATGAGAATACCGCTCCTCCGCATCCCATCATTCCCCCGTATCGTCATCCCCCCCATATCGTCATTTCGAGCGAAGCGAGAAATCTTCCTTGCACACCGGTAAAGCAAAGATTGTGAGATAACGATACTGCAAAAAAATTTTTGCGTTTCCTCACCAATGCAGAACGCCGCTATCACGTTAAGATCCCTCGGCTCTGCTTTCGATGACGATGCGAGAGAACGGACTATCTCACATCCCCTTTCATCCCTTCTTGCAGAAGGCTGCCCCTGCGGGGCAGATCTATCCTCCGCCTTCGGCGCGCCCCTTCTTCAAGGGGCTACTCTACTGGCATGCAAAAACGGAATCTGCGAGAGAAATCAGTATAGTCTGAAATACGAGAATACCGCTTCCCTCACATTCCCTTTCGCCCCACTGCGGAAGCCAACCTCCGCCCCTTCGGGGCACCTCCTTCAAAAGGAAGGAGGGAACATACACACTATCCCCCGCACAAAAGCCTTCCCCGCTTGGGAAGGTGGCAAGCGAAGCGAGACGGATAGGGCAGTGGCGGTATGAAAACGAGAGAGATAAAGCGTCTCAAGCAGGCGATGCGGAAGGCCGTCGACACAAGAATACATTTTCCCTCAAATAGGGTACAAAAAAACGCAGCCCATGCGGGCTGCGCTCTCTGATTTCAAAAACTACACATTGAAGCGGAAGTAAGCGATATCCCCATCCTGGATGATATAGTCCTTCCCTTCGACACGGAGGAGACCTTTTTCACGGACCGTCGTATACGAGCCGCATTCCATCAGGTCTTTGTAGGAGACGATCTCTGCACGGATGAAGCCTCTCTCGATATCGCTGTGGATCTTGCCGGCGGCCTTCGGTGCTTTCGTCCCTTCACGGACCGTCCAGGAACGACATTCATCCGGTCCGACGGTGAAGAAATTGATAAGTCCCAGCATAGAGTACGCACTGCGGATCAGGCGATTCAGGCCAGGCTCCTCTTCGCCCAGATCGGCCAAGAAAGCCTTCGCCTCTTCAGCATCCAGCTCGGAGACCTCCTGCTCGATCTCGGCAGAGATCGGCACCCACTTCGCACCTTCCTTTTCTGCCTGCGCTGCTGCCTTTTGGACGAAAGGATTCGCTTCCGGATCCGCGATGTCATCTTCCGCGACATTCAGCACATAAAGGACAGGCTTCAGCGTGATGAGATTCAGCTCCTTCAAGACCTCCAGATCATCTTCCGAGAGATCAAGGGCTCTTGCCGGCGTCCCTTCCTGCAGCGCATCGAATACCTTTTCAAGCACCGGCAGATCGAGCTTCGCCTGCTTGATCCCTGCCTGCGCGAGCTTCGCCGTCTTGACCTTCTTCTTATCGACACTCTCCAGATCCGCCAGACACAGCTCCGTATTGATGATATCCATATCACGGACAGGATCGATAGAGCCTTCTACGTGCGTGATATTTCCATCCTCGAAGCAGCGGACGACATGCGCGATGGCATCCGTCTCACGGATATGCGAGAGGAACTGATTTCCCAGACCCTCGCCCTTGGAGGCGCCCGCTACGAGGCCGGCGATATCGACGAAACGAGTGAACGCCGGCGTCGTCTTCTTCGGCTGGAACATCTTCGCCAGATCATAGATGCGATGATCCGGGACCTCTACGACGCCCACATTCGGCTCGATGGTGCAGAAAGGAAAATTCGCCGCTTCTGCTCCGGCTTTTGTGATGGCATTGAACAGCGTGCTCTTCCCTACATTCGGAAGGCCGACAATGCCGATCTGCAGATTCGTACTCATGGATACTCCTTGTAAATATAGGTTCAGGGATCAGAAGTGACCGATGACTGAACGCGAAAGCGCCACCCCTCATTCCCAATTCGGGAAAAGCGATCTTCTCATTTCTCAATGCATGAGCCGATCGCTATCTTCCCTCCCCCTTCAATTTATCTGGCAGCCAGTGCCTTCTTCATGCGTTCTACCGCTTCCTTCGTCAGCTCCGGCGTATTGAAAGACGTCAGACGGACATAGCCTTCCCCGCACGGACCGAAGCCGGAGCCCGGCGTGCAGATGATTTCCGCCTTATTCAGCAGGAAATCAAAGAAATCCCAGCTCGTCATACCTTCCGGCACCGTCAGCCATACATATGGGCTGTTCACGCCGCCGCAGGCAGGAAGACCCGCTTCCTTCGCACCGGCCAAGATGACCGCAGCATTCTTTCTATAGATATCCAGCGTTTCCTGGATCTGCTTCTGGCCTTCTTCGGTGTAGATCGCTTCTGCGCCGCGCTGCACGATATAAGAGCAGCCATTGAACTTCGTGCACTGGCGGCGATCCCACAGCTGGTTTGCCGAGATCTTCTCGCCCTTCTTCGTTTCCAGCATCAGCTCCTTCGGAACGACGCAGTACCCGCAGCGGACACCGGTGAAGCCAGCCGTCTTCGAGTACGAACGGAACTCGATAGCGACTTCCTTCGCCCCTTCGATCTCATAAATGCTGTGCGGCACATCATCTTCCGTGATGAATGCTTCATACGCAGCATCGAAGAAAATGACAGAGCCCGTCTGCTGTGCATAGCGTACCCATACCGTCAGATCCTTCTTCGTCAGCGCAGAACCGGTCGGGTTATTCGGCGAGCACAGATAAATGATCATCGGATCGTGAGATGGCAGATTTGCCTTGAAGCCGCATTCTTCATAGCACGGCAGATATTCGAAGCGTTCATACGCCCCGCGCACGAATTTGCCACTTCTGCCCGCCATGACATTGCTGTCCACATAGACCGGGTACACCGGGTCAGTGATCGCGACGATATCGGATTCTGCAAAGATCTCCTGCATGTTGCCGACATCGCACTTTGCGCCGTCGCTGACAAAGATCTCGTCTGGGGAAATATCGCATCCGCGATCCTGGAAATCATGCTTTGCGATCGCTTCACGCAGGAAGAGATAGCCCTGCTCCGGACCATAGCCGCGGAACGTCTCCACATGTCCCATTTCCTCGACAGCCTTCTTCATCGCTTCGATCACGACCGGAGCCAGCGGCTGCGTCACATCACCGATACCAAGGGAAATGATATTCGCATCCGGATGCGCGGCTTTGTACGCCTCCTGCTTCTTGCGGACTTCCGCGAACAGGTATGCACCCTGAAGATTCAGATAATTTTCATTGCAATGAGCCATAAGTTTCGCCTCTCTATTCTTTATTATTCATGTCAGTATGACTGTTATATTTTACCATACAGGGCAAGGAAAGGGAAATGAAAATGACTGCCGCTCCCGAAGGGCCGCGAAAAGAGACAAAGTGACGCCGGCGAAATAAATCCCCCTATGCCCAAGGCATAGAGGGGTCTTAGCTTATACTCTTTTTTTGCAGATCTGCACCAGCGCCCGCGCGATCGCCTCCGCTTCCTCCGTCGTGTTGTACCTTCCTAAAGATATACGGATCGTGCCCAAAGCATAGGCCTCATCCAGCCCGATCGACTTCAGTACATAAGAGACCTCCGTCTTTTCACTATTGCACGCAGAGCCCGTCGACACTTCAATCCCTTTCAGATCCAAGCGGTGGAGCAGCATCTCCCCTTCCATACCTTTGAAGGAAAGACTCATATTCCCAGGGACTTGTGGCGCTGTACCATTTCTCAGGTAGTCGATTCCTGATGCATCCAACGCGTGCAAGATAATCTGCTCTAAAGAAATCAGGTGCTGATGATTGGCAGTCATATGACGAACATTTTCCTCCAATGCCGCCGCCATCCCGACAATTGCCGCTACATTCTCCGTACCAGCCCGCAAGCCACGTTCCTGCGCTCCACCATCCATGTAAGGACGGATGCGCGTTCCTTTTCGAAGGTAGAGAAATCCGATGCCTTTAGGCCCATTGAATTTATGGGAAGAGGCTGACATCATGTCGACGCCAAGCTCCCGGACGTCAATGGGAATATGCCCCATCGACTGCACCGCATCTGTATGAAAGAGGGCACCATGGGCATGTGCTATTTCGCACAGCTCTTTGATGGGCTGAATGGTTCCGAGCTCATTATTTGACATCATAATGGAGACCAGCTTCGTTTTCTTGGTAAGTGCCCTTGCCAGCGCATCCACAGTCACATGTCCGCTGTGATCTGGTGAAACATAGGACACCGGGAACCCCAGTCTTTCGATCGTCTCACAGGAATGCAAAATTGCATGATGTTCAAAAGATGATGTCACCGTCTGCCGGTAGTCATCTTTTTCTAAAAGACCTTTGATGGCCCAGTTATCACTTTCCGACCCACCAGAAGTAAAAAATATTTCTTCCGGTGTAGCATGAATACACCCTGCAATAATTTCCCGGGCCTCTTGCAAAAGAGCCCGCGGATTTCTGGAAAATGAGTATAACTGTGAAGCATTACCGAATTCTTCCAGCATCAGCGGCTTCATCTTTTCAAAAGCCGTGGGACTTAAAGGAGACGTCGCAGCATTATCTGCATATATCATAAGAAACACCTTCTCACTCGAAAAGCCTGCAGCCTTCAGCTTTGAATTCTTCGATCTTATCTAAAATATCCTGCGGCTCTACTTCCAAGTAGTCTGCCAGACAGTCCAGGCAGTAGAATGCCTCCACATCGGAGCCAAGCAGTTTTTTGTTAATACCTACCTCATCTTTGGAAAGCGGTTTCTTCCCGCATGCGATACAGATCTCTTCTTTCCCTTTTCGCAAGACTACATCTCCTTCACTTTGAAATTTGGAATCATCTTGCCTTGATACTGCGGATCTGCAAACCCCATCTGCATACGCATGATGGCACGCATTTCCATCGCAGGACGCAAACAATACATACGAAAATCCTTTGATGAGATCGCGCTTGCTTCCGTCACATGAGGGAAAAGGAGCTTCAAGTATGCTGTCGCCATACGCTTCACTGCTTCCGTATCACGTGTATCTGCCCCCTTCGGAAGCTCGACCAGCTCATCTACCACCGAACGATAGGACGATTCATCGCGGAGCTGATGCATGATCATGGCAAAATATTCCGAATTTAGCGCCCACCCACAGACTTTCATATCATCCGTCATACGCGGCAAATTCCAACCTTTGATGAAACCGTGAATGCGGTCCAGAAACTGCGGCTGCCGGAATGGCTTCGGCAATTCAGTGAACATATTTGTATACTCATTCATCGCCTGCGAAGCAATATTTCCTAAGAAAATGATTCCTGCGTCCACATTTACTTCATGATTATCCGGTGCACGATACTTTCCATTTTCCATGATCGCCTGCAGCGCCGACTGGATCTCCGTATCCTGCATGTACTCTGCCTCGCGGATCTCATCCAGTGCCACGAAATCACGCAGAGCCACGATCCCATCTTTCTTCTTACCCAGATCATAGATGAGCTTGGCTCTCGTCACCTTGCCAGATACCAACCAGCCATAACGGCTGACCTGCCCGAAGAGATAAGATTTCCCTGTACCCGCCGGAGCGAGCTCAAGGAGATTCACTCTCTTTTCCACAAAAGGAAGAAGTCGCTGGAGCACACAGAGCTTTTGCGAGAAATCTTTATACCCTGCCGCATTATAATCCACCGCCCCCAAGATGATATCCACCCATTCTTCCAGCGTGAAATCTTCTCTGGCACTGCAGAATTCGTCCAAATCAACGCCGTAGGGACAGAAATCCTGATACCCTTCCAGCGTAATCTTGCCCTTTTCCTTTCCCTCCGGCGGCTGATACCCCAGCTTCACGATGCCCCAGCTTTCTTCGCTTTTCAGCAGATCCTTGCTGCACTTTGACCACACCTCATCCGGAATGCGCGTGTCCTTGTGCTGTAAGCCAAAGTCTGGAAGCTCGAAGGAGATCTCGCTTGTCTTGATGTCAATGTAGACGGAAACTTTGGTGAGACAAGTCACCAAGTCCCCCTGATGGACGATCTCATTCAACATGTGCGGCCAGTCCGTTTTTTTTGGTATAAAGCGATGAATGAAATCCGTCACCTCTCCCACATCGACCTCGCCATCATCGTCCTGAAAGCGCCCGATCACCCAGTCCCGCATAAAAGAGGGCAATTTGAAGGCAGAGATAAAATTATTCTTCTTCAAGTCTTTATAAACCGCCATCGCATCGAAAGCATCGCGGAGCTTATTCACAAATTCTTCCGGCTGCGTGCACTCTATCATTACGATTCACCTCTATTTCCCTAGAAAATATCGCCCAGATTGTCTTTGGCGACCTCCTTCTTGACATGGAAGGCTACCTGCTCTTTCAGTAAGGTATCTCCATCATAAATATCCGCCATATAATCATGCGTTCTCTTCATATCCGGGAGAGGAATGATAGCACGTCTTCGATGCGTATCCAGCTTTCCTCGATAAATCTTTCCGTTCACGATGATATAGGGATCCGCCATGTCAAAATTCGTGACCAAGAGGAGCTCTCCCACTTCTTTCTTTCTGAGCTGCACCAGTGCTGGCTGGAATTCCACCATCGGATCCTTTGGCTTCAAGGAAATCTGCAGCAGCGGCACGAGCGTCTCTTCCAATGTCGCTCCGCCATGCACTTCCACATCCGCCTTGCGGCTGCCTTTGAAGCGCATGTAATTGGCAAGGACGGCATACCCATTTTCATAAGCAGCAAACGGGATTCCAGGATCTTCTTCCACCCGGCAGCAACGTCCGCTATGCTGCCCTTTGGACTCTCCTACAATGAACTCGGCTCCATACTCTTCGTCATTCAAGACAGCCAAACGGGTCGCACCATGGTCAGAAATGATAATGGCACTCTTCATTTCCTTCATCAAAAGTCCATCGCGGATGGTTTGCAGCACACCATCGATCGCTTTCAGCTCTGCCACAAGATGCAGCGGGATCTTTTGCTTCTCATAGTTATAGGTCTGGCTCTCATGCTTCAGCTCATCCAGATCTTTGATGTTTATTACACCAGGATTCATGAACTCTGTATTCTGTGATGTAATGGACGGGAGCTCACCGTGCACCACCTGAATAGAGAGTAAGAGACCATACGTCTTACACTTTTCCGAGATATAGGAGAGATACTCCACGCCAAGCGCATCGACGAAATACATCATCGTATTCTCTTTTTTCATCTGACTCAAAGCCAGACTGCGAATAGGAAACTGGTTGTAGACACGATGCTCCGCCAGTGTATTCACCTGAGCTTTGAAATCCGGAGTCAGATGATTCATCAGCTTCTGCCACTTGTAATCGTCAAAATATTTCGTTAGTAAAGGCACCAGACGTTCCGGCACTTTCTGATGCATGGTAAAAGTGAACGATTTCATATAGGCGAAAAGATCCGGGAAATGCGTCTTAAGCACACCCATGACTTCTTCTTTCGTATAGTCATAGTCAGCAAGGCACTGGAACAGCATTTTTCCCTCCCAGGCCGTTCCGGCAAAGAGATACCAGATGGCGTCTCTCCCTTTTTGTGCAATGGCATCCTGATATTCACTCACCCAAGTTGCCGGAATGGCTTGCCCTTCCAACAATCGTTTCCGCCCCTCGCAATACTTTTCAAATTCTCTCATTTGAAAGGAAAGCGAAGAAAGCGATAGGAAAATATGCTCCCAAAGATCCTGCCAATGCCGGCTCTTTCCCAGCGCATACGACAAGTAGGCATCTTCCGATGCTCCTTGTACCTTGAGAAGGAGCCAGTACAGCCAGGTCTCATATGTATCTGCTTGTTCATATTCCCGCTCCAAGATAGCAGAGAAATGGGCATCGATCCCGAAATGCTTTTCCGCTAAGGCACCCCAGGAGAGACACTCTTTCCATTCCTGTGCAAACCTCTCCCAGTCTTCCTTTGTTCCCCAGCTTTCCTCCAGATCCCCTTTCAGTACCGGAAAGGCTCTTAAGAGCTCTTTATATATCCCTTTCGAGCTTCGGATAGAATACATGGATTCGCTAAAGACTTCTTTGTGGAGACTGGTTCGCACAGCGAATGATGTCTCTCCCCCGACGGGATCATATTGCTCCAGCTTTTCAAGCAGTGCCTGGATATTCGGCAGCACCAATTGACCAAAAGAGTTTTCCTCCGGTGATGCGAGATAAATCGATGGAAGCGGTGTGGGATCCCCCTCAAGCAAGAGCACTCGATATGATAAATGCTGGTCCTGCTGCATCCTAGACAGACGGATCTCCTTCATATGCGAGAGCAAGACAATGACATGCCCCGCCACAGAAAGCTCCTGTAGCCTCGCCATCAGTTCTTCCGCCCTCTTCTTACCGAGCAGCATGACATAGGAAGAAAGCCCGATCACGACAAAACAGCCTTTCTTTTTTACATCCCGAAAAAGGGCATCGATTTGAGGCAAGCCCTTCCCGCAATAGTCATGCACAAAAACGCAGGTTTTATTCCCATCCATCTGCATACGCTTGACAAGGCACTGGAAATCATGGGCATTCTCAGTATTCACCAGCAAAGGATGCCCGGTGATCTCCTTTTGACAATAGGCTTCTATCCGATCGAAGCATTGATCCATAGTATTGCATTCCATGAGATTCACCTCATTTCTGGCCTTTCAGGATCTCCCGGCCAAAATCAGGGTCCATCAGTTTATCCCGCAGATATTCACGCAGCTGATCAGCGGACATATGCTCAAAAATCTGCTCCGCTTCTGCTTTCCCGTGGAGTTCATATTCTTTCTTGAACATCTTCTTCAAGCGGCTTCTGATGTTTGGATTGTTCCACCAGCCGTAAACATTGCAGTCATATTCAAAAAGCTTTTGCCTGATTTCGGAAGGATCCTTAAGCAGGATGCTTTCCTGCTCTACAATATACTTCATGAAACAAGCATCCAGATACGAAGTATCATCCATACGGCGTGAGAAGTCAGAATTCCTGAGCGATTTCAAATATTCCGCTGCTTTCTGCACAAGTTCCAGAGAAGCATTCGGATCTCCAATGACGGGCAGAAGACGCTCAGCGCTGCCACGTTCTTCATTAGTAAAGAGGCAGAGAATCGGCGTTCTATTTTTATAAGACCAATCTTTCGGATCCGTAGAGCCTGTCATCTGGCGCCATTCTTCCTGCAGTTCCTTCTTTTCCTTATCCTGCTGATACCGCCCGACGCGTTCCTGCACCAGATTGTAGTAGCGGGTCGAGTCCGTGCCAAGCTGTCCGGCAGGCAATTCCAGATACAGTTTCTTCTTGCTGTCTTCATCCATACCTTCCGTAAAGCTGGAGACAGCATCCATGAAATAGCGCTGCTGGAAATTGTAGAAATCGATAAAGTCATTGCCCTTCTGACAAAGCAGCTGATAGAATGCCGCTTTATCCTGAATGGTGCGTGTCTCAAGGAGCTGTTTCAGTGCTTTCAAGAAATCACCGAGCGATCCCACCATCGGCCGTACGATCTCATACGGTAGCTTGATCTGCTGGGCTTTGGTCACCCAGCCCGCCACAGCCTCACCATACGAGTGATACCGGCCGATGCATCGGATGCTTTCTGCGACGATCTGGTATTCCAGGATTACATTCGAGATGACTTTATCTGCCGTCTCTTTCCGCCATACCCAATTTGCTTCACCCGCATCGAATCCAGACTTGATACGCATGAGGTACTTGCCGCCGTCTTCGATCTTCTGTGCCAATCTTGGCAGAAGTCCATCCTGATACGATGCCACGTAGGCGAACATCCCCTGCCGCGTCTTATCAGACTGGCAAAGAAGCTGCAAGTCATCCGCCACCGATGGGTGATCGAGAGCTGCCTTTCCGATGGCTTCCGCCGCTTTGCTGGCTTCTTCCTGCGAGCCATTGGCGATCGTGCTGTATCCATCCAGTATATCTGAAAGTAGCTCTTTCTCCGAGAGGAGCGCTTCTTTGGAAAGGAGCGACTTCACAGTCCACAGCGGAAATTCGAACTGCTTCATCCTGATGCGGATGGACGTCGCTGCATCTTCTACACTATTGCATCTGTCTTCCGAGATATGGAAGGAAGCCGCCGTCACCTGGAGGAACTTTTTCACTTCCGGCGTCATTGTGACGATGTACTGTTCTTTCTTCTTGCGATCATTTCCTGCGGTCATCGCTTCGGCGATCATTGTCTTCATCGTATCCGGCGACATTGGTTTTGTCAGGGATCCATTGCTCCAGAAATATTCAATATTTGCGTACTCCTTCAGCACGAAGCCCATCACCAGCGCAGCCGCACTGCATGGCATGAAACCGAAAGGAGGCTGCTCCAATTCATTCCAGATACCCGAAACAGAGACGCGGCCTGCTTTGCTGGCAAACCCTTTCTCGATCAGATCCTCTACCTTTTTCTTGATCTGAACGATCGGAAGGCTGGTGAGCTCCGGTCTCTTCCAATAGTCCGGCACCTCCCATGCCCCTTTCAATGCCACTTCGAAGCTCTTTTTATTGCTACTCTTATATGCCCCTGACAGCTTTTCATGGATCCCACAAAGTGCACCTTGCGCCAGTGCATACTGGCTGTACATCGTATCCGTCAGATCATACTGCTCGACACCGTAGAAATACACTTCATGATCCAGCTCGGTGAGGAAATGCTGCAAGGCTTCCAGATTCGCCATGCGTTCACCATTCGGAGCAGCCTTCGTGTACACCATGAAAGCGCCCTGCATGATCTTATTGCTCCACTCCGACAAAACAGCCATCGCCTGTTTTTCATAGTGCTCCGCCTGCGCCTTATTTTTCTGTGCATTGTAGAAACTGAATGCCAGATTATCGATGTACTGCTTCTTGAGATCGGTTCCCATCGGCGTCAGCGTCTCGATGATCACCCAGCTGTCATCCATGATTTTTGTCCGTTCCCGGATCTTCTGCTCGATTTTGAGCATTTCAATGGAGTCTATCGCAAAGGTTGCCATGGTCTTGAAGCGATTGGACGCACGGTGATTCTGCAGACGAGTGGCGATACGACTGAACGATTCATCGCCCGTTCCGTTGTCATTCAAAAGGAAGCGTCCACGAATCGCGACAGGGATCGCAATGGTTTCCAGCAATTTTCCATTTGTGATGAGGGCCGATGTCTTCGTCTCTTTTTTTGCCTTCTCACGATCTTTCTCCATACTTGTACCGCTGCCTGCATTGGCTACGCAGTATTCCAACTTGCCGCTGCCAGTCGGTTTTTGGAAAATGAGTCCCTTCTCCACCAACCCCTTCGCGATATTCACAGCCTGCCCAGGAAGCCATTCCGTCCCAGAGAATGCCATATCCAGATTTTCATCATTGGGCACCAGCAGAGGATTATCCACGATATGAAGAGAAATCGCCTGGAAGAGAAGAATGGTCTTCACGACCTTCTTTTCATTGTCTACCAGCTTATCCAGCTGCATCGTATTGTATGTGTCGAGAATGCCTCGTACATCATCATTCAGTCCCGCCTTCTGCTGCCCGCAGAAGAAATCCCACAGAAGATCGATGGTCAGAAGGTTCGGCTCCGTGGTGGAACCAAAGTTGTGAATAAACCATTTGAACCCCTTCGCATCTTTCATATCATTACTGATAATGAAGTCAAACATGCTACGCTGGTTCGAATTGAAAAGCGTCGCAATATGTTTCAGTAAAAGAGCCGCATAGGGGTGCATCGGCGTGATGGCCTGTAATTCTTCATCCGTCAGATTCATTTTTTGCCCGGCGCGGTTGCTGCGCTGCGAGCTTTCTATGATATGATGCCGCACTGCGCCGAGTTCCAGATTCAGATCTGCTTTATCTGAAGCCCATTCCGCTTTCAGGGCAGAATCGGATGTCACACGCATGGCCTGTGCCATCAGCTTGAATGCCATGTTTTCCGGCAGTTCGATCTTCACAGGCGATTCGAAACGATCCAGAATCTTTTTCGCCACATTGGCATCGGCGAACAGGTTGCGGCTTTGATGCGCCACGACCATGAAATAGAACGGCTGCGACTCACTGATTTCCGCCAGCGTCTGGAAATCTGTCAAACCCACCGGGTGGCTAATAAAGTATTCTGAAAATTCATCCCAGATAAAGAGAATAGAAGACAAATGATTCGAAGCGATAATGTCTTTGATCCAGGCAGACATCTGGTTCGCATTCGTCAAAAGTCCCGCAAATCCATTATCCTTTAGGACCTGTAGCACCTTCGCCATCAGGTCTTCCGTCTCTTCAGCATCTCCATTTTTCAGTTTTTCGATGACTTCATCCGCACTCATCTGGCTGAAATCAATGATGTACTTGATATCATGAATTTTCGCATCAAAGAATGCTTTATTGGCTGCATCTTCTGCCCATTTCAAAAAGGCATCTTTCATAGAGAGTGCGCCATGATTGGTGAGTCCTTTTTCCTTTAGCGCTGCCATGATGCTCTGCTGCACCGCCATGACGAGATCCATCTCCGTGTGAATGCTCGCTGAGCCGATGCGATGCACTGTCAAGATGGTCCCGCTGTTTTTGAGAGAAATAAATCGATCCCGGAGGTCAGAAGACAGGCCGAAATCATCGAAATAGTCTCTCACTTCCTGGTCAGAAGCTTCCAAAATGGACTTGACGGTGAGGGCGGCATGTGATTTCCCTGTACCATAGGCCCCTTCCACCCAGATCGAGCGATGCGCTCCGCCAGAAAGGACGCGGCGCGTGGTCTCCAGCAGCTTCACAAAGGTCGCATGGGGATAGAATTTCTTCCAGCTGACTTTCCCTTCTTTGATCAGCTCTGCCGTGACAGCGGCATAGTATGTCGGATCGATATTGAAATATTTCTCATACGTGTCTGTCATGATGGATTCCCCTTAGAAAAGCTGTAATACGTCATCTGCTGTTTTCTCACTGCGAAGCGTGATGTTGTCAAGATCGAGCGTGAAGGAAGCGGAAATAAAGTCGGGATAATTGCTGGAGAGGCCATTCAGGATACGCTTCATCTCATCCTCACCCAGCCCGAAGATACGCGTCGGAGAGACGCCGTCTCTCTCGATGGAGTCATCGAGGAGCGTAGAGAGAGAGAATTGGTAGTACCCGCCGCAGGCTTCTGCAAATTTGTAGAGAGAATAGAGGATAGTAAGGCTGTCCGGGGCAAGCCATGCATTTCTTGTGAGTGAGATGACCCTATTTTTTTCGCGGGTTGCATGACCTAAGCCAATATCGCCTAACGGCAATTCAGACATCCTTGTAAGTGAGGAGAAAATGTCATTGACCCAGTTTTCTTTTGCACCACTTTCTATTATCATTTGTCCAAGATAGGCTTTGCTGTATTCTTCATTGAAGCCAGTATGTGTGACATACCAATGAAGCTGCGGTGCATAGCAAAGGTTGATGTAAATAATGCCCCATGAAGCTTCCGAATCCAATCCCATCCGATCGATCAACTCAGCCGTTTTGGAGAATCCAGTTTCATCCAAAAGCGAAGCGTCACGCAGGAAACGTCTGAAAAAGCTGTACATTTGAGACCCCAGAGAATGATTCTCCGAAAAGGTATTTTTGTACTTGAAATACTGTTCCATCCAATCCATCTTCGGTGCATGATGAGAATAGCTGTTTAAGCTCATTGTTTTTCCGCCCATAACAATTCCTCCTTTGGGCTGTTCTAGCGACTTATAGATCAGGCAGCCCTTATCTACTTTATGGCACTGCGAGCAGTGTCTACAGTTCTCACTAACCTTTACTTGCCCATTCTCAAAATTCAAACAGCCATAAGGGCAATCCGCCTGGCACTCCTGACATCCTACGCAGCTGGCTGCCTTTCTGAATACATTCTTCAGGTATTTCACAAAGTCGCCACCTTCTTTGGCAACGCTTTTTTTCACTTTGACCAGAATTCGCTGATCCGCTTCTTCCACCTCAAAAGCAAGCAGTCTCCCATGATGTTGGATTATGAACGGGGACTGGTTGTTAGACAAAACGCCGATGGTATTGATCCATGCTTTCCAATCCGTTCGCGGATGATTTACTTCTATGAGAGTATCCCCCTCTTTTGTCACACTTTCCGAGTAGCCGACTTTGAGTGTCAAATCGCGCCCGTTTTTTCGCGCTTTCCAGCCGCCATTACGTATAAACTCTTCCATGGCATCTTTACTCGTAAAAGCGTTTTTGTATACCTCTCTGATGATATTCACAAACGGCTCAGCCTGCTCAGGGTAGCAATGGTGATTCATGAATTCACTTCGCTCTGACGCTCTGGGACAAATCAGGCATCCTGCCCGTCGATTTCCCAACTTATACGCGGAATTCAGTACCAGATGTTCTTTCAATATGTGTAAAAAAACTTCAGCAGAACTCCAGTGCAAAATCGTATTACAGCTATATTGCCCTTTATGTTTTCCCCCCAAAGTGATGTACTCATACTTGCTTCTAGCCAAGCTTTCATCCCCGCGAACGCCGACAAATGCCATTCCCTTGAAATCCCGTTTCTTTAAAAGCTTTCTCAACAGTATGATCTGAGGCGCTGTTTTGTGAACACTGCAACACCACCTTGTGACCGAGGCCGGCGGTCCAAACATACGCCACGAATCCAAAGGATTCAACCATGAACGAGCTTCTAAGAAATCGATGTGGCTATCCGTACACCATGCTTTCACACGCGCCACAGTCTCATAAGTATCAGGAAACTCCATCCCTGTATCCCCGAACACCACCTTAAACGCCTCATGCGGAAGAGCACGCTGCACTATATCCAGTGCCACCACACTATCCTTGCCGCCACTGAAAGCCACATAAAAAACATCGATGCGGGACTTGTATGATTCATACGTCTGGTACACCTGCTGCACGGTCTCCTGCACCAAAGCTTCCATGATTGCCCTATTCTTCTCACACATATGCGGCACATCGACGAATTCCAGCGGCTTGCCGCCGGGTTCCGGATCTTTGTCCAGCACCACGAGACCGGGCGGCGTATAGAGCGCTCCGCCGGTCACCTTCGCGATCGTGCGGCCTTTGTATATATAGTTGTTCGCTTCCGCCCAAAGGAGCGGCGCATGGTCATCTTTCGGGTAATTCCAGTACTTGTCAAAGCCCAGAATATCCAGCTCTTTATAGTAAACAGGACGAGGCTCTTTGCTGAATTTCGACAGCTCCGGAAGGAGCAATAGGCCTCCAGTCTCTTCATCCCATGTGTATTTGTACATATTGTTTCCTCTAAGAAGTATGAATTATGGTCAGCTATTCGCCGTGACCAGCTGTGCCCGTTTGCGCTTCGCCTGCTTTACGATGGTTCCGATCTGCTTCAGCTTTCGCAGTACCTGCAGTTTATGTGCTACGATAAAGTCCAAAGCCTCCTCATCTGTCTGCCAGTCAGGCGAGCGGGAAAGCAGCTCGATCAGTACATCATCGTAGGAATCGATGGCATAGCCTTTCTTGACCACAGCACCGTATACGCCACTGTCACTGACACCGCCATTGGCCTGTACCAGTGAGAACGGACAAAGTATCGCGTCATTCTTGTACAGAAAGCTTTCCAGCACGTAGGAATTCCACGGAATGCCAATATCCGGGAATGACAGGAAAAGGGTAAATTCTTCCAAAGGCATGCAGGTTTTTTCCCCCATTTGCTGACCGATCTTTTGGATGATATATGCCTCTTTTCCTTGGAAATAGACATGATCTCTTCGAATCCATTCCTCTGGCGAT
This sequence comes from Dialister sp., assembly GCA_003447275.1. Lineage (GTDB taxonomy): Bacteria > Bacillota > Negativicutes > Veillonellales > Dialisteraceae > Dialister. The sequence continues at coordinate 32,466 of DLZS01000064.1, read as the reverse complement.
ACACGTACCATTTCATCCATCACATAGTTGCAGATATTTCCGAGGATCCCGCGCTGTTTGGCGAACCATTTGATATCCGACGTTGAAAGTTTGGTATGGGCGTGGCAGTATTCCTGGATCTGCTCTCTTCCGCTTTTCATATGTTCCGCGGGAAAAAGCCCTTTGGCCTTTTCGATGAAATCTGCGGGATACAGCATGGCCAGTACTTTCCGAAGCAATGCGTCATCCAGACTGCTCATATCCATCGCAACGCCCGGGCAACTTTCTTCCAAGATATCCCGCAGCCGAACATTTGTGATAAATTGTTTCTGCGTCATATCCTCCAGAAGAGCATCGCGGAGCCGTTGCTTTTCTGTATCACTCAAAGTAACATTGGGCCCATAGAAATACAGGTCTTTGGCCTTGATGATACCCGGAACTCCATCCAGAAATTTCTTGACCATATTCTGAGGCCAGTACCAGATCTTTTCTTGTATGCTTGTCAGGGAAATCGCCACGGGGGACCCTGTCACCAGCTGCCGGATCTCCTCGCCGCGGCTCTGTGTCTCCGAGCGCTTGGAAATGACTTCGCCGCATACATAGTCGGAAGAAAACAAGGGCATAAGCTCCGAGCGCATGACATCCTCGGTAAAGATACTGAGCCCTGAAAATTCGTTTCTATAATGCTCGTAAATGCAAGGCCAGTATAGGCTCGAGGCACTCTCATCCAAAAGCCTCATCAAGTCTTTGGCGATGCCTTCCAAGATCCCCTGCTCTGCGCCACTCGCCTTCGCATAGATGCGACCATCCACTCTCACCTCTCCGATGTCTCGCAGCTTCTCCATCAACATGGCATTCTGCACCAAGAGTGCTTCGCCAAACATCTCCTCGTAGCGCGCCTTATATTGCTTCATGGCAAGATTTTGCTGGCGGAGACCATCAGGGAATTTTTCTCGAAGCACTTGCGCAAGCTTGTCTTCTTCGCTGGCCGCTGGCTCTTCCGCGTTTATGTCTGGCGTATCCTTTGGCGTCTCTCCTACCGGCAGTGCATCACCCGTCTCATGCATGGCGGGAGCTGCAGATGCTGCCTTTCCCGGCTCTATCGCATCTTTTGGGACAAGAAAAGTAAAGGTGAGGTTTTCATAGTCCACATCGCTATTCTTTATTATGGCGCGGAGAATCCCCATCATCTGCTTCGGCGTGATTTTCGTTTCTACATGCCATGTATCGCCTATCGACACTCCATCATGCATATAGTTGGCTTCGAATGAATTTCCTACATAACTAGGACCAGGCTGTTTGCGAGATGCCGACGCCAGCCTTTTGAATATTTTCGGATAATCCTCATACAGCGTTTTACAACATTTTACGTACATATCACGCCAGCCACTCACTTGGGTCTCATCCCCAAAATAACAGAATGCCAGCGGCTGATATCCCTTGTAGTCTCTTTTTTCCGCCAAATCACAAGTCAGCTGAGTGGGTTTATCCTCTTCAGCATTTCTCCCATAGGCTTGCGATGGCTCGGAAGTGACCAAAGGCTCCACTTTCTTCTCTTCTGTTTTCGGCTGTGCTTTTACTACGGGACTCTGCTCCTTCACAAATCGTTTCCGGTACGCAAGCAATTTCAGATGAAGCAGTGCCCAGTCATCTTGAGAAAAAACATCATTGATCGTATGAACCGCAAAATAGTCGTATAACTCTTTGACTGTATGAACACTCACCGTGTATAATCTGCCATTCAATTCAAACGGCAAATCCAGACAGTATATATTCCATTTCTGCGCATAGGGAGGGATACGGCTAAAGTCTTCTTCGGAGAGCAGGCGCATAGATCGGGGGAGTCTTTCATCCGTCTCATGTTCCACTTCTGCTTCATTCTCCGATGGAACATTCTGCGTCTCCATTCGTGAAGTAGCAGAAGGTAAGGACTCCTCTTGCAGATACGCATGCAGCTTATCATTCGCATCCTGCCAGTCTTTGAAATCAATCGTATAGTTTTCTTTATAGTCCGCCAAGAAGTGCTGGAGCGCTTTGATGGTATGTATCCCTTCTTCCTCCAGTTTTCGTTGGAGTGCAGGAGCGAGATGAAGCCGATCCACGATAGAGCGCTCCGAAGAGTTTGTGCTGGTAGGCACCTCACGAATGACTGGCTCATGCTTTATAATAGAGACAGGCGGTGGCTTCTTGGCTGGTTCACTATTCTTTTCAGGTGCTCCCCCATCCACACGGACTCCATTCACCACAATGATCGGCGCTTTTTTCTCCTTCTTATAGGTCTCAAGTCCGGCATCTTTTCTCGCTTTATTCAAGATCATCTGATACCAGTCCCGGTCTTTTTTATAGATATCCACAACTTCATGGAAACACCGGGAAATAGGGCCATCAAACCCATACGCGCTATTGGTCATCAGAATCTTCATTCTTTGGTATTGCAGGCTCATGCCATTTTCGTTTCGGAATCCCGCATCGATCGTATATCCCAGATGAATGGCTCTTTTCCGCAGATTTTTCGAAAGATCGGCAAGAATATCTTTTTCCTTCTGTGGTTCTTCCTGTATCCGTAAATACGCATCCAAAAGCAGTGCCACTTCATACCGGTCCCAAGGAATCTGACGGGCCATAACGCTCTCCTCCTCATGCTTTTCTTCTTTGCACGTCAAAAGCCCATTTCCCGACGCTTTCGCATCAGAAAATGGGCTCTCTAAAGCAGAGGAGATTACTTTGTTACCCCCCCCTACCTTCGCAGGTTGTCAATTCAATTTTAGGACGCATGCCAAAGAAACGAGAACTCCGCCGTTTCCACTGCGTGAATTTTTTCATTTCTTTCGCCTCCCATAGAGATGAATAGCTATAATCAGTTTTATTATAACACAGAGAGACGTCAAAAACATTCATTATGTCAGACTTTTATACATGGAAGCATTATTTCGTAAATTCTCAAAGTAAGTATTAGGGCAGCAGTAAAACGCCGAAGTGACACTATTAAAAAAATCCCTCTATGCCCAAGGCATAGAGGGGGCTTAGCCTATACGATGCAATATTATCTCAAACTTTTCCGGCTCACTCCGATAGATCTCTGCCATTTCCGCGATCGTCTTTGCTACATTTCCAGGAAGCCCCTGCTCCCCATCCGTCATCAGATAACGCAAGAGCTCGTACTGAAACTTCATCCCATTGAAATTCCGAAAACGCTCGTCGATTTCCAGCCCTTTCGAAATGGCTTTTTTTCGCAAAACATCAGAAAGCTGATGAAGAAGCTCATTCTTTTGAGAAGGCGTGGCCTCAATCCTTCTATAGGTATCCACCAGCAAGGCAGCCTCTTCCTCATCCCAAATTATTCGTTTCATATAGTCATCTTCTTTCTTGATAAACGAATATAAGTTACAAATACATTTTCTTTATTCCATTATATCATGCAAGCATGAATCGCGAATATAGTGGCTCAAAAATTCACGGCCATGTAGCTTGGTTTTTCATTGACATTCACAAGGCCGTCTTTAGCCTGAGAAAGTAGACGTCTTTTCTGTCAAAATCTATATAGGGGCTTCGCTGTTGCCGGATAGCGCCCTTTTTAGATGCAAAAATGGAGTTCAGCGCCCGGGAGGGTTCCCCCTCTCCATAAAATACCGTCGCGTAAGTTCTTAGTTTTACACGGTTTGTATATGGGAAATGGGATCTGTGTTTTCTTGATTTCACAGCACGCCGCTGCTATCGGTCTTTGTGATATATTTCGCGGGAATGGGATGATCGAGACGATAGATGATGCTGATGGGCTGGGAGCCTTCGTGGGAGACGATCTTTGCGGTGCCGAGGAAGGTGTAGGCCATGGCATTGCGGCAGGCGTCCTGCTTGGCGCTTCGGACGAAGAGGAGGACGATGCCGCCGGTTTCTCTTTGAGAAAGATAGCGCTGTCCTGTCTTGGACTCGGGCGTGGTGGTGAACTGGCTCTGCCAGTGGAAGAGGTGGCGGTCGATGGAGTAGTCTTCGTAGAGAGTGGTATCGGAGAATTCTTTCTGCGATTTATTGAGTGTCACGAGGAAGACGTCTGTCGGCCGTGTGACGGTGTCACTGTTCGTATGGTCGAGGTATTTCACGCCTTCGCGAATGCTGGCGGGCTTGGCGAAGCCGAGGGCTGCGAAGAGCTGGTCTCGCGTGTAGCTATCGTAGACTTCGAGGGCGCAGGGATAGGGAAGCTCTGCCTTTTGGGGAATGATATCGATGCGGTCATAGAGGAAATCGAGCAGTTCGCTGATCTCTTCCTTGAGAGCTGTTTCTTTCGCAAAACGGGTGATGGCGAGGGCGGGGTCTTTCGGGCTGTCCTTCTGCCCATCGGGAAAGAGGGTGATCGCCCACATGCGCAGGTATTTCTTTTCCATGGGAGTGGGGTTTATCGGCAGGTTTTCATAGGCACGCCGCAGGAAGGAGATCCATCGCGGCGAATCTATGGTGAGGGTGCGGCTCATGGATCTGCGGAGGGCTTCTTCGAGGTCGGTCACAGGGAGCGCGGGAAGGATCTCGGCGTCCATGAGGAGTCGCGTATAGGTGCGCGTGCCATTGTAGAAGACGGCGGGCTCTACCTGGGTCGCGCGGAAGAAATCGGAGAGGGTCGGCCGGCTGCCGGTGGCAGCGTAGAGTTCTTTCACCATCTCGATGTAGTATTCATTTTTCCGAAGGCGGCTGGCGATGTTTTCGAGTACCCATTTCTGTGCCTGCTCTTCGAGCTGAATGGCGCAGCCTTTCGGTACGTGAGGAAATCCTTCTTGGATCTCTTTCTTGATGATGACGTGATGCTTGCCGAGGAGCGATGCGAAGCGGCGGGAAAAGTCGTACTTGCGGCTTGCCTGTGCGACGAAGTCGAGGACGGTGAGGCAGTCTTTCCCTTTCGAAAGGCGCAGGCCGCGCCCGAGCTGCTGGAGGAAGACGGTCATGCTGTTCGTCGGTCTTAGGAAGAGTACGGTATTCACGGACGGGATGTCGACGCCTTCATTGAAGAGGTCGACGACGAAGAGGAGGCGAAGCTCCCCTTCTGCGAGGCGTACCCGCGCAGCATTTCTTTCTGCTGCCGGTGTATCTGCATCGAGTGCGAGGGCAGGTATGCCGTGCTGATTGAAGTAGTCTGCCATGAAATGCGCGTGCTTCTTCGAGACGCAGAAGCCGAGTGCTTTCACGTCGCGAATGTCTGCGGTGTAGCGAAGGAGGGCGTCTCCGATGGCGCGGGCGCGCTGGCTGGCCAGTGCGCCTTCTGCGGTGTAGAGACGTTCTAGCTCGCTCGCGTCGTACTCTCCGCCTATCCACTTGATCTCCGCAAGGCTCACCGGATCTGTGACGCCGAAGTAGTGAAAAGGGCAGAGAAGGCGCCGCTCGATGGCATCGGGCAGGCGTATTTCTGCGGCGATGTGTCCGCCGAAATAGGAGAGGATGTCTCCCCCATCCATTCGCTCTGGCGTAGCTGTGAGGCCGAGGAGGATCTTCGGATGAAAGTGTGTGAGAAGGTGCTGATAGGATCTTGCCGCTGCATGATGAAATTCATCGACGATGATCATGTCATAGTAGTAGGGATCCATTTTTTCAAAGAAGCGCTGACTGTTCAGTGTCTGAATGGACATGAAGAGGTGTTCCACGTGACTTGCCCGATGTCCTCCGACTGCGAGCGCACCAAAATCGGGATCTTTCATGACCTGACGGAAGCAGGAGAGGCTTTGTTTCAGGATCTCTTCCCTATGAGCGATGAAGAGGAGGCGCGTCCCTTCTTTTCTCGAGGCGGCAAATCTGCGATAGTCGAAGGCGGAGATCGCTGTCTTTCCCGTGCCTGTAGCGGCGACGACAAGATTGTACCAGCGATCTTTGCCGCGGCGCTCTGTATCAAGTGCATCCAGTATCGCCTGCTGGTAGGGGTACGGCTGGATGTCAAAAGCATAGGAGGAGGCATCTGTCCCGCTGCTCCGCCCGCGTTCCCTATCGATAGCGCGACGGAGTTTTTCCTCATCTTTTTGGGGCTCGTAGGGGGTGAAATCCTCGGAGTGCCAATAGGTCTCGAAAGTCGCGCTCATTTTATCGATGATGTGCGGCTGGTCCTGTGCCGTCACTTTCATATTCCACTCCATCCCTTCTGCGATGGCCGCGTGGGAAAGATTTGATGAACCGATGTAGGCCGTCGAGTAGCCGCTTTCCCGATAGAACATGTATGATTTGGCGTGCAGTCTGGTTTCTTTCACATCATAAGAAATGCGTACTTCTGTATGGGGCAGAGACGCAAGTACCTCGATCGCCTTCGGATCCGTCGCTCCCATGTATGTCGTCGTCACGATGCGCAGGTGTCCGCCGCGGGCTGTGAAAAGGCGCAGTGCGGGGAGAAGCAGCTGAAGGCCGGAGAAACGGATGAAGGAGATCAGAAAATCAATGCGGTCAGAGGAGGCGATCTCCTTTGTGAGCTCGTGTACCATCGAGACATCCTTCTTAGAATTGGTGAAAAGGAATGATCGCGTGAGTGATGTCGCCGGCCGCTCCCACCGGCGAGGCAGGAGTGTATTTTTCTTGTGCTCTAAGGATTTCAGCAGAAATGGTGCATTCGCCACCTCCTGACCGCCTCCAAGCTCTTCTGTCTTCTTTGCCAGGGAGGCAATGAGTTCATTCGTGAGTGCCAGCTGGTGGTCGACGCTGTCCTCCTCATCCCTGTCCGCGATGTCCTTCAGACAGAGTCGTATCACCTGCTGCAAATACGAAGAGAGATAGCCCACGGCTTCCTCAGCATCCACATCCTCCTCTTCTGCACGCACCTGATCCTCGGCCAGTGCCTCTTTCAGCACTTCAGCAAAGCGCCGCGACATGACTTTCTCGTACACGCCATCTTTTAATTTTTCAATTTCAGTCATAGGGGTCATTGCCTTTTCCTTTCTGAGAAGCCAATAGATATGTAAGAGCTTTTTTATATAGTATCATAAAAATCTCTCGCCGTAGATGAAAAACAGATCACCCGATCTTGCTCACTCTCCGGGCAGTATACATCATCTGAATCTCTGCATTTACTGCGAAAATGGTATCTTCGCTATTCGTATGATCCATAAAATAAACTATATATTGCGTTATCCATCTTTTCCCTCTTGCATTTTTCTTTAGAACGTAGTACCATATAGTCATGAAGCATGGACATATTTGAACATGTTCCCCGGATGGACGGTTTCTCCGATCTTCAGAATTCTCTAAGCGCTACGAGATCACAGGGAGGGCCGCACCGGAAGGGGCAGATCTGCCATATGCACCGTGCGTCATCGGATGGGTCAGCGGAAGCGTACAGCCTGCTGCCGATGCCCATTTTAGGCTGATAAGTAAGAAAAATGAATATCCGGAAGCATGGCTTTTCCACTTCCCTGTCCTCTGTGAGGCCGGGTTCCGACGATAGCACAGGCCCTCCCGCACTTCGGTGCTCATGGACGACCGTCACCGATTCCGAGCTCCGCCTGCATCGGGCACAGGTGGGAAGCCTTTTCCGGATGTTTTTTATGTCTTTGTAAGAAAAATCCCCATGGGCTATGGCATGACACATGCCGCAGCTCATGGGGATTTTTTCTTTGACTTTTTGCTCTCACTCATTCGTGGCTTCTTCTCAGACGGAGTATCCTGCTTCTCGCGCGATTTCTTTCACATACGGGATCGGACTTTCTGTCGCAGCAGCAATGTTATCGATCGGCATGTTCAGTTTGAGCAGATTCATGATCACTGTTCTACCTTTTTTCTCCATGCCTTTTTCCATCCCTTGCTCCATACCTTGCTCCATGCCGATCTCGATCCCTTCCTGCATGCCTTCGGTTTTATATTTTTGGAGTTCCAT
>DLZS01000064.1:23973-24354 GCA_003447275.1 Dialister sp. | reverse complement strand
TCTTTCGTCAATGCACCCTCTGCACATTCCCGTCCACATAGCGCAGGAAGGCTGTTTCATCAAAACACGGAAAGAACATATAGTCATAATCAAAAGCAGTGAACCTTTCGGCTCACTGCTCTGGTATTTATTTCAGACAGAGTATCCTGCTTCTCGCGCGATTTCTTTCACATATGGGATCGGACTTTCTGTCGCAGCAGCAATGTTGTCGATCGGCATGTTCAGTTTGAGCAGATTCATGATCACTGTTCTACCTTTTTTCTCCATGCCTTTTTCCATCCCTTTCTCCATGCCCTTCTCCATACCTTTCTCCATGCCTTGCTTCATGCCGATCTCGATCCCTTCCTGCATGCCTTCAGTTTTATATTTTTGGAGTTCCAT
>DLZS01000064.1:22287-23676 GCA_003447275.1 Dialister sp. | reverse complement strand
TCTTTCGTCAATGCACCCTCTGCTGCTTTCCCGTCCACATAGCGCAGGAAGGCTGCTATATCCGGGTCAAGGGTATCACTTTCGCCTTTCGCGTTCAGGAAGATCTTTGTCGAAAGATCCCCCAGTTCCAGGCCTTCCCTTTCGATGCAGCGATGGCGGAAGGTGTACATGGGGAGATTTTCGCCGAAGGGGTCGAAGGTACAGATGAAGATGATGAAGGACTCTTTCAGCTCTGTATAGTACTGCCCTTTTTTCAGCTCGTCCATATCGATCATGCCTTGATAGTAGCGGGTCCGCTTGGGGAGTTCCCCTTCGCTGCCATTCGTACATTGCATCTCGATGTCATAGACATGGCCGTTTTCATCGTGCACATAGACGTCCAGACGGATGCTTTTACTGTCGTAGCGGTTATCTATGGATTTTTCGCCTTCTGGAAATGTGATCTTTTCGATCCGTATGCCCAAAATCTTCTCGATCAGGTATTTGCAGATCCGCTGGTTCTGCATGACTTTCTGAAAAAGAAAATTATCCTGGATGGTCAACTCTTCCCATTGTTTGAATCGTCCCATGGCATCACCGCCTTTCTACCTGTATTGTAACAAAAAATAGAGAAAAAGCGAAGAGAAATTCCGCAATATACAAGCCGAAAAGAAGCATTCTCTCCTCATATTTTGTGTCTGTATTAGGAAAACAGGCAATAGAAAAGCAGTCTGCCGATGAAAACCGGCAGGCTGCTTTTCTATGATTTTTATTTTTCCAGCTTCTTGAAAAGGCTCGCCATTTCGAGTGCATCCATCGCACATTCGAAGCCTTTGTTGCCGGACTTGAGGCCGGCGCGGTTGATGGCCTGCTCGATGGTGTCAGTGGTGAGGACACCGTAGAGGACGGGGATACCGCTGGAGAGGGAGGCCATAGCGACGCCTTTCGTGACTTCTGTCGCTACGTGTTCGTAGTGGTCAGTCTCTCCGCGGATGACAGCGCCAAGGCAGATGACGGCATCATATTTGCCGCTTTCTGCCATTTTCTTCGCCGCGAGCGGGATCTCGAAGGCGCCCGGCACCCACGCGAGGTCGACTTTGTCCATGTCGACGCCATGACGGGCAAGACCATCGGCTGCGCCGTCGATGAGTTTGGAAACGATGACTTCATTGAAACGGGAAGCGATAATGCCGACGCGGATGTCGCTTTCATTGAAAAGTCCGGAAATGATGTTCATGAGGGAATCTCCTTTGGGTATATGTAACATACTTTGTAAGTGGTAAAGTCTAGGGTTCAAGGTTCAGGGTTCGAGGTTATCCCCTGGGGCGTGCTGCCCATGGATTGTGGATGAAAGCTTTGCTCTCTAGTTAGAAGTTAGGAGTTAGGAGTGGTGGTGCGGCGCATTTCGTC
>DLZS01000064.1:16179-21937 GCA_003447275.1 Dialister sp. | reverse complement strand
TAGCCACTAGCCACTAGCCACTAAAATCCTATACCTTCGGTTCTACGATGTCCTGGTCGAGTTTCAGCATGTGGCCCATTTTTTCCTGCTTGGTTTTGAGGTAGAATTCATCTTCTCTGGTGGGCGCGATTTCGATGGGGACGCGCTCGGTGATGGTGATGCCGTACTCGCTGACGTCGTCGATTTTCTGCGGGTTGTTCGTCAGGAGGCGGATGTGGGTCGCGCCGAGATTTCTAAGGATCTGTGCGCCGGTCATGTACTCGCGAAGGTCGGCAGCAAAGCCGAGCTTGAGATTCGCTTCTACGGTGTCATAGCCTTCGTCCTGCAAGGCATAGGCGCGGATCTTATTGATGAGGCCGATGCCGCGGCCTTCCTGACGCAGGTAAACGAGGACGCCCCGACCTTCTTTGGCGATCTGGCGCATGGCTGCGGAGAGCTGCTGTCCGCAGTCGCAGCGGAGCGATCCGAAGCAGTCGCCGGTGAGGCATTCGGAGTGGATGCGGCAGAGGACGGGAGATCCGTCATCGACCTTCCCCATGGTGAGGGCGACGTGGTGCTCGCCATTCATGCGATTCGCGAAGCCGTAGATCTCAAAGTCGCCGTACTTGGTCGGAAGTTTCGCAGCGGTGATGCGTTCGACGAAGATTTCATGCTTTTTCCTGTATTCGATGAGCTCCTGAATGTTGCCGATCTTGAGGCCTTTTTCCTTGGCGAGGCGGAAGAGGTCTTCGCGGCGGGCCATGGTGCCGTCTTCATTCATGATTTCGCAGCAAAGGCCTGCGGGCTTGAGCCCGGCAAGGCGGGCGAGGTCGACGGTTGCTTCGGTATGGCCCTGCCGTTCGAGGACGCCCCAGCGGCGAGCTTTCAGCGGGAAAAGATGCCCCGGGCGGCGGAAGTCTTCCGGCTTCGCGCCGTCTTTGATGGCTTCCAAGGCTGTCATGGAGCGGGCGGCGGCAGAGACGCCGGTGCCGGAGTCCTTGTAATCGATGGACTCTAAGAAGGCGGTCTGGTGATTGTCCGTATTGTGACGGATCATCGGTCCGAGGTACAGGGATTCTGCGATTTCCTCGGACATCGGCATGCAGATGACGCCCTTCGCTTCGGACGCCATGCGGTTCACATTCTCCGGCGTGGCAAATTCTGCGGCGCAGATGTAGTCGCCTTCGTTTTCGCGGGACTCAGCGTCCTGCATGATGACGATGTGTCCCTGCCTGATTTCTTCTAAAATATCTTCAATCGTGTCAAATTTAAATTCCATAGTTTCCTCCAGAAAGTGTCTCAAGCATGCCCATGGTGAGACCTTCTTCCGTGTCCTTTTTCATGAGCTGCTCCACATATTTTCCCAGGTAGTCGCACTCGACATTCACCGGGTCTCCCGGGTGCTTCCCGAGAAGGATGGTCTTCTCCCCCGTATGTGGAATGAGGGAGATCGTGAAGCGGTCTGCTTCGCGCCTTGCGACCGTGAGGCTCACGCCGTCGATAGCGACAGAGCCTTTTTCTATGATGTATTTCATCCATTTCTTTTCGATGGAAATCGTGACATTCACCGCGTTTCCGTCCTTGATGAAGGAAATCAGGCGTCCCGTGGTATCGACATGGCCGAGCACGATGTGACCGCCCAGGCGATCCGAGGGACGGAGCGCCCGCTCGAGATTCAGGGGCGAGCCGACGCGTACCATGGAAAACGACGTGCGCGAAAGTGTCTCCGGCGTGACGTCGCAGTCGAAAGAGTGCGTATCCATCCGCGTCACGGTAAGGCAGGTACCGTTCACCGCGATGCTGTCGCCGAGCTTCGTCCCCTCGAGGACTTTTTCACAAGAAATGATGAGCGTGCAGGAAGATGCTGTGGGCTTCATCCCGCGAAGCGTCCCGATTTCCTCTACGATCCCTGTGAACATAGCTCTTCCTCTCTCTTCAGCAGGTCAACGTCCGTCGGGCGCGTGGACGCTGCCTTTTCTTCTTTAGCTTCTTTTTCTACATACGCCTCGATGACGAGATCCTTCCCCGTCATCTGCGTCTGGATGTCACGGAGACGGATGGCCTTCGGGATAGTCGGTGCGCCCTCGCCGCCGATGAGCCCGGGCGCAGAAACGCCGCCGATGATCATCGGCGCGGTATAGATGCGTACCTTGTCGACGATACCGGCATCAAAGGCAGACGCAGCGAGCGTCGCGCCGCCCTCTAAGAGGATGCTGTCGATGCCTTTCAGCGCAAGGCCCGTCATGGCGGCCTCGAGATCGACACTGCCTTTCTCTTCGCCGTCCGTCATGATGATATCGACGCCCATATCCGAGAGCGCTTTGCGCTTTCCCTCATCCGAGGCCGTTGTAGTGAGGATGATATTCTCCCCCTCTTCCTGAAATACCTTCGCTTTGAGCGGCACCGAAAGATGCCCATCCACGATGATACGCACGGGGTCGATCATCCCCTCTGTGCGGGCCGTCAGCTGCGGATTATCCGCAAGGATCGTCCCCGCGCCGACCATGATGCCCTTGTAGCAGCCGCGCAGCACATGTACTTCTTCCCGCGAGTCTTCACAGGAAATCCACTGGGAGTCCCCCGTGTGACAGGCCGTCTTGCCGTCCAGAGACATCGCAGCCTTGTAGAGGACGAAGGGCTTGTGCTGCGTGATGTATTTCAGGAAAATTTCATTCAGCTTCTTCGCTTCCTCTTCCATGATACCGACCGTCACGAAAATCCCCGCTTCTTTCAGCTTGCGGATCCCCTTGCCGGCGACGAGAGGATTCGGATCCTCCATCGCGACGACCACGCGGTCGACGCCTTTTTCCACCACGAGGTCAGCGCACGGCGGCGTCTTCCCATAGTGCGAACAGGGCTCGAGCGTCACATAGAGCGTCGCCCCCTTCGGATCTTCTGTCGCGTGAGCGAAGCAGTTCACTTCCGCATGCGGCCCGCCATATACTTCATGCCAGCCCTCGCCGATGATGCGGCCATCTTTCACAAGCACCGCCCCGACCATCGGATTCGGACGGGTATGTCCCATGCCGCGCACCGCCAGCTCCAGCGCACGGCTCATGAATTTTCTGTCTTCATCGATACGCAAAAAATCCACCTTCCTTTCCTTCAGGGAGGTGGACAGCCAAAAAGTCTACCACTCTTCTTTCATCCGGACTCTAACCGTCGGCTCTGGGTTCTCACCAGATCTACTGCAGGACATCCGCAGCTCGTGGGCTCAGAAAATCTTTACCACCGGTGGGGAATTCCGCCCCGCCCTGAAGAGATATATTTCTACGTTTCTATTATAACAGATGACGCAAGAGGGATGCGTGGCTGGGGGCTGGGGACTAGTGACTGGTGACTAGTGACTGGTGACTGGTGGCTAGTGGCTAGGGACTGGTGGCTAGTGGCTAGGGACTGGTGGCTAGTGGCTAGGGACTGGTGGCTAGTGGCTAGGGACTAGGGATGAGAAAGGAGAATATCTCTTTTCCCCATATCGTCATTTCGAGCGAAAGCGAGAAATCTTTTCCGTTCGCGGTCAAGCCAAGGATGCGAGGACAACGTATAACGGGAAACGCCATGCTCCATATGAACTGGAAACTACAGTGTTTCATGAAGACAGATTCACATAGGAAAGAAGAAAGTTTGAAAGCAGGAATGATTAGTAGCTAGGGATTAGGAGCCTCGAGTGACTAGTGACTTGTGACTAGTGACTTAAATGCCACTTTCGGGTATCGCCTTATTTATACTTCGCGGCGCTTCTGATTTTTATGCGCCGCACCACCCCCGTCCTACCCTCTGAACCTGTTGAACCCGCTGAACCTCTTTCGCATGTAATCAAAGGGCGGCACGCCCCAAGGGCTAACCCTTAGCCGAAAAAGATCCCTCGGCTCCGCTCGGGATGACGATACGGGAAAGCGGGCTTTCTCACATTTCCTTTCATACCGCTGCGGAGCCAACCTCCGCCCCTTCGGGGCACCTCCTTCCAAGGGAAGGAGGTAGAATACACACTATCCCCCGCACCAAAAGCCTTCCCCGCGTGGGGAAGGTGGCGAGCATAGCGAGACGGATGGGGTTCTAGCGGGATGAAAACGCGAGAGAATGAGCGTCTCAAGCCAGCGATTTACGAGAGTACCCGAGCGCCGCTCACCTCACATTCCTTTTCATCCCTTCCCGTAGAAGGCTGCCCCTGCGGGGCATATCTATCCTCCGCCTTCGGCGCGCCCCTTCTTCAAGGGGCTGCTCAGCGGTCATGCAAAAGCGTGACATACGAGAATACCGCATTCCCCCATATCGTCATTTCGAGCGAAAGCGAGAAATCTTTTTCGTTCGCGGTCAAGCCAAGGATGCGAGAAAGCGGATAACGGGAAACGCCGTACTCCATATGAACTGGAACTACGGTGTTTCAGACAGACAAATTAACACAGGAAAGAAACCCGTAGCCGAAAAAGATCCCTCGGCTCCGCTCGGGATGACGATACGGGAAAACGGGCTATCTCACATTTCCCTTCATACCGCTGCGGAGCCAACCTCCGCCCCTTCGGGGCACCTCCTTCCAAGGAAAGGAGGTAGAATACACACTATCCCCCGCACCAAAAGCCTTCCCCGCGTGGGGAAGGTGGCGAGCGTAGCGAGCCGGATAGGGTTCTAGCGGGATGAAAACGCGAGAGAATGACCTAATCCCTAGCTACTAATCCCTAGTCACTAGTCCCTAGTCACGAATCCCCCAACCTCCCTTGCGCAAAATCCTCGCACCATATATACTAGAAAAGATAATTCTATTTTTTATTAAGGAGATGGATGTTTTGAATTTTGTTGACGCCGTAGTGGCCTTTCTGAACATTGGCATTTTCAGTACGCTGATCTGCCGCTTTACCGGAGCGAATATGGCAATGCTCGTTTTCTGTGCGCTGCTCTACATGGGGAGTGAACCGATGGAAACGGTGGGTATCATGCTGACGTACCTGGTCTTCATGCGCCTCACCATTTACACCCAGAAGCGCAAGCTGAATTTCAAGAAGCTGCAGGTCTTCAAAGGGATGCGAGTCTTTGTCCCCGTCCTTCTGATCGTGATCTCTCTCTTCCTGTATCCGTTCGCAGCGCTGGCGATCTTCCTCCTGCTCTTCATGGTGGAAATCCTCGCGCAGATCAAGTCGGAAATTCCGGAAGACAGACAGCTTTCGAAGGGGGAACTCACCAAGTACATCCTGATCGGTTCTCTCCTGACCACCGTCTCTATGATTGCCGTGAAATTCATCCCCGCTTCCTGGTACTATGCACTGGGTGGCGCTGTCGGTCTTTTCCTCTGTGCCTTCGTATGGTGGCTGGGGCAGGATCGCGACAGACTTTCCGGCATCTGGGATACAGTCATCCTGCTCTCCTTCATCCCGCTCGGCCTCTTCGGTTTCGATATGGCAGACTGGATGGATGATATGCGCCGCAGCGTAAACCCGACCCGCATCGCATACAATCTGCCTTTCATTTTCCTGCCGGTCTTCTATGTCGGCTTCCTGATGGCGAATATCCTCTTCGGTGTCTTCTCCCTCTCCGGCATGTGCATTACTTTCTTCGGCGCGCTCGGCCTGCGTCTCTTCGGCTACTATGAAATGTCCGGCAAGGGCAAGGCGAGCCTCATCGCGATCGGCTTCACCGTCCTCGGTCTCTTTCTCCTCTTCCTCACCGCACCGGAGCCTATCGGTGTTTCCAAGTATGTGGACGCTTTCCTGCCGACCAATTACTATGGCTTCAAGGGCATCCTGAATATGTTCTGATTTTACGTGACTGGTGACTGGTGACTGGT
>DLZS01000064.1:3807-15906 GCA_003447275.1 Dialister sp. | reverse complement strand
GATTAGGGATTAGGGATTAGGGATTAGGGATTTTCCCTCTAGCCATTCCCCCATACTAGCAGTTTATGATGAAATCAAAACTAAAAGCGAGATCCATCGGGTCTCGCTTTTAGTTTTATATTTCGCCTATACCCGCTCTGGGCAAATAAAAACGTCATGTCCATTTCGGTCATGACGTTTTTATTTTATGCCGGAACACAGCGAATAGCAAGAAATGTGAGAAGAACTGCCTAATCCCTAGCTACTAGTCACTAGCTACCAGCTATTAATCCCTAGCCACTAAACAGCTACTCCTCCGCCTTCGGCTGTCGGTAGGTGAAGACGCGCTTGGGCGCGTCGCTTTCGACTTTATGATCAATGAGGTTCACATCGAGGATGGGGCAGACGCCGCAGCCGTTGCAGGCGAGGTGGCGGCAGTCGTGGGTAAGGATTCCCTTCTCGGCCATGCGCCACTCTTTCAAGAGGTAGTCTTTGGTGACGCCGCTGTCGATGTGGTCCCATGGCTCGCACTCGTAGAGGTCGCGGACACGTGCGGCGTATTCATCGGGGTCGATGCCGCATTCGCGGAAGCTGTCCATCCAGACGTCGAAGTGGAAAAATTCCGTCCAGCTGTCATAGGTGCAGCCTTTTTTCCATGCGGTGTAGATGGCAGAAGAGAGCTTGCGGTCGCCGCGAGCAAGGACGGCTTCGATATATCCTGTCTTGGCATCATGATAAGCGTACTTGATATGGCGGTTTGTGAAAAGGCTCTTCAGGTACTGCTGTTTGCGTTCGATCTCCTCTACGCTGCACTGCGGCATCCACTGGAAAGGAGTGAAAGGCTTCGGCACGAAGCTCGAGACGCTGACGGTGATGCGCAGGTCATAACGCCCCTTGATCTCATGATAGAGCTCGTAGATGCGGTTCGCCAGATCGGCGATGCCCTTGAGGTCTTCATCCGTTTCCGTCGGAAGGCCCATCATGAAGTAGAGCTTCACCTTTTTCCAGCCATTTTTGAAGGCATTCGCACAGGCGCCCATGATGTCTTCTTCCGTGACGCCCTTATTGATGACATCGCGCATGCGCTGCGTACCGGCTTCCGGTGCCAGCGTGAGACCGCTCTTTCTGACCTGCTGGATCTTTTTCGCGATGTCGATGGAGAAGCTGTCGACACGCAGCGACGGGAGGCTGACGCTCACGCGCTTGTCTTTGAAATTTTCCAAGAGATGATCGACGAGCTCGGGCAGACAGGAGTAGTCTGCCGAAGAGAGGGACATGAGGGAAATTTCATTATAGCCCGTATTCTTGATGAGGGTATCTGCGATCTCCTGCAAACGCTTTTCGCTCTTCTCGCGCACCGGGCGGTAAATCATCCCCGCCTGGCAGAAGCGGCAGCCGCGGCTGCAACCGCGGAACATTTCCAGTACGGCACGATCATGGACGATCTCGATATGCGGTAGGATCGGCTTGTCATCGATGTGGACATGATCGACATCGCGGATGACGCGCTTCTTCACAGGGAACTGGGCCGCTTCGTCGATGGGACGGATGCTGCGGAAGACGCCATTCTCATAGTAGGAGGCCTCATAGAGGGACGGCGCATAGCAGCCATTGATCTGAGCGAGACGGCGGATCGCCTCCTTGCGGCCGCCGGGCTTCCCTTCCGCTTTCCATGCTTTCACGATATCCACCATCTCTCCGATGGCTTCTTCGGATTCTCCGATGAAGAAGACGTCGAAGAAATCGGCGACCGGCTCTGCATTGTATACACAGGGGCCGCCGGCGACGACGAGGGGATCCTCATCGCTGCGGTCCTTCGCCCAGACAGGAATACCTGCCATGTCGATCATGTTCAGGATATTCGTGTAGCACATTTCATACGGCATGGTGAAGCCAAGTACATCGAAGTCCTTGACCGGGCATTTGTTTTCAAGAGAAAAGAGCGGGATGTGCTTCTCTCTCATCATCGCTTCCATGTCCACCCATGGCGCATACACGCGCTCTGCCAGCGCATCCTCTCTGGCATTCAAGACACTGTAGATGATCTTGAGTCCCAGATGGCTCATGGCGACTTCGTAGACATCAGGGAATGCCAGCGCCACTTTCACCGGGATCTCATCGTGGTTCTTCACCACGCTGTTCCACTCTCCGCCAATGTAGCGGGCAGGCTTCTGGATATGCATCAGCCATACGGGATCGATAGTTACACGGTTCATTTGATACTCCTAAAATAAATGGGGTTACAGGTTTGTGGTTGTATTGGTTCAATGGGTTCAAGGTTCAGGGTTCAATGGGTTCAGGGTTCAGGGTTCAGGGTTGTGGTACGGCGCATAAAAATATAGAAGCGCCGCGAAGTATAAATAATGGCGATGTCATGAGCTGGCATTCCAGTCACTAGTCTCCAGTCTCCAATCACTTGAGACTCCTAATCCCTAGCCACTAATCCCTAGTCCCCAGTCAATCAAACATCAATTTCTTTCTTCTTAAATAGATATTCATCAAAAGCCCGACGCAGAGAAGATTCATGAGGAGAGCCGATCCGCCGTAGCTCATGAAAGGCAGCGGGATGCCGGTGACGGGCATGATGCCGAGGGTCATGCCGACATTGATGAAGATCTGGAAGAGCCACATGGAAAAGATCCCACAGGCGAGCAGGCTGCCAAAGGCATCCCCCGAAGAGCGGGAAATCATGAGTGTCCTGTATAAAAGAACGAAGAATAAAAAGAGAACGAAAATAGCTCCGACGAAGCCCAGCTCTTCCCCGATGACAGAGAAGATGAAGTCGGTGTGATTTTCCGGGAGGAAATTCAGCTGGCTCTGCGTACCTTCGAAGAGCCCCTGACCGATAAAGCCGCCGCTGCCGATGGATATCTTCGACTGGATGACATGGTAGCCGGAGCCATACGGATCGACGTCCGGATTGAAGAGGACAAGGATACGCATCTTCTGGTAGCTGTGCAGCACGAAGAACCAGATGAGCGGGAAGACTACGACAAACGCAAGAAAGGCGCGTTTCACAAGCTGCATCTTAAGCCCGGAAATATAAAGCATGCCGAAGGTGATGGCCGCGAAGACAAGGCTCGTACCAAGGTCCGGCTGGATGAAGATCAAAAGTGTCGGAAGTGCCATCATACCTGCGACAGGCAGAAGGCTCTTCCATGTCTGGAAGCCGGATTTGTCATTCGCCATGAGCCTTGCCAGACAGATGATCATGATGATTTTCGCAAATTCCGAAGGCTGCAACGTGAAAGGGCCGATCTGGATCCAGCGCTGCGCCCCGAGCGCACTCGTTCCGGCGAATTTGACGACCAGAAGCAGGATCGCATTGATCCCGTAGAGGATGGGTACGAAGCGATAGAGTTTCCTGTAGTCAAAATAGAGCGAGCCCCCCGCGATGATAAGACCGCCGACCAGGAAGACCCCCTGCTTCATGACGAAGTCATACTGCCCCGGTTGTCCATCCATATTCGCATGGGTGGCGCTCGCAATGATCAGAAGACAGATGACGGCAAGGCCCAGGACAGCCATCAGCAGCGTGCTGTCGATGCGCCGCCAATACCGAATGAGATTCATTCCGCTATCTCCTCCTCTGCCATTTATACGAGCGGCTGCCGGAGTGCCAGGAAAGGCCGGCCGGCGCCGTCTTCACAGGTGCCTTCTCCCGCGCATTCTCTTCTTCTGCTTTCCAGAGCAGCTTCTTCCAGCGCGAAAGCGGGATCTGTTTCTCTTCTTTATATGATTTCCAGAAAAGAGCGAGCGCTTCACCGAGCGCCCCTTTTTCAGAAAAATCTGAAAGCTCTCCCTGATGCGCGAGACGGTCTGCCTCCTCCGTATACGGGATGGCGGCAGAGACGGACTCTTCATCGAGCGTCTCCAGCATATCCGTCAAGGAAATCTGCGTATCCCCCGAGAGGGAGAACTGGTTCAGCACATAGGTCATGTACCGCTTGCGCGGTCCCGTCATGAGGCGCTCTGCATTCCGCTTCGACGCCCATGACGGCGCCACGACGAGGAACATATGATCCGAGAGATGCTCCGCAAAGCGGATGCCCTCTCCTCGCCCCGCCGGACAGTCGAGAAGGATGTAGTCATACTTATCCTCCACGTCTTCGAGAACGGTATCCATCGCCGCAGGAAAGACGGTCTCCCATGTATCATTCTGCGCCGCCGGCAGGAAATCCAAATGGTCATTCACTTCCAGGATGACATCCTTCGCAAAGCAGCGGCCTTCCGCCAGATCCATCACATGATAGAAGCACTCATTTTCCAGCCCCAGCACGAGATCCATATTTCTCATGCCCATATCCCCATCGATGAGGAGCACCTTCTTCCCCTTCCGGGAGAGGAAGATCCCCAGAGCAGCGGTGAGGAGCGTCTTCCCCACGCCGCCCTTACCGGAAGCAAAAGATACGATCTCAGCCATTCTTTTTGCCTCCTGCCTTTGCCTCATCCGCTGCCTTCAGCTTTGCCGGCGAATAATCTCCGATATGGAAATAGGCATCCATCATCTTCTTGACGACCGGTGCCGCGGACTCCGAGCCGAAGCCGCTGTGCTCGAACATGCACAGGATCACGACCTCCGGCTTGTCGAATGGCGCATATGCCACGAACCAGCCGTTATCGAGACCATTCGTTTCCGCCGTACCAGACTTACCGGCGATCGAGATCGGATAATGTTCGAAGATCTGTCCGCCTGTCCCGTCCTTGCTCATGACCATCCGAAGTCCTTTGTGGATCGCATCAAGCGTATCCTTAGATACCGGAAGCGTCCCCACCTTCTCCGGTGAGAAGATCTTGAGCGGTGTCCCATCCAGCTGATCGATGCGGTTCACAAGGTATGGCTGGTAGCGGAAGCCGCCATTGGCGATCGCCGAGTATACCATCGCCATCTGCAGCGGCGTCGTCAGCGTGAAGCTCTGTCCGATCGCGGCATCCATCGTCTCCCCGAGATACCAGTCCTGCTTGAAAACTTTCATCTTGTAGGCTTCGCTTGCGACATTGCCGTCCGATTCACCGGCAAGGTCGATGCCTGTCGTTTTCCCAAGACCGAATTCCTCCGCCATACGGGAGATGCGGTCGATGCCTGCACGGCGTCCCATTTCATAGAAATAGACATTGTCCGACTTTTCGATCGCTTCATAGAAATTGATCCATCCGAAGGCTTCGCCCCCAGAGTTTCTCTTATCGACGAGCCAGTGCTTGCCGCTATCAAAAATACGTTCCTCCGGTGTCGTCACCTTCGCTTCGAGCGCTGCCGCGCCCGTGATGACTTTGAAGAGCGATCCGGGTGGATACATCGACTGGATCGTGCGGTTCTGCATCGGATGATTCTTATTATTGACGATCTCATTCCAGTCTTTCGAAGAGATCCCCTTGCTGAAGCGGTTCGGATCATAGCTCGGCCAGCTAGCCATTGCGAGGATCGCTCCGCTATTCGGATCGACAGCCACCGCGGAAGCCCCCGTCGGCATGACACCGCCATGGACGAGCGTCTTCACCTGTGCTTCCATCGCGTCCTCTGCCGCTTTCTGCAGATTCGCATCCAGCGTCAGACGCACACTGTTCCCTGTGATAGACGGCGTACCGCCCACATAGCGGACAGGCTGCCCTGATGCATTGACCTCGACCGTCTTCGAGCCATTCTTGCCTTCGAGATAATTGTTATAGCGGTGCTCAAGGCCCGCACGACCGATCAGTGTCGTGGTCTTGTACGGATTTCCTTCCGCGTCCCTGTCATCCGGCCCCGCTTCGCCAACATAGCCAAGGACCTGCGCCCCCGCATTCCCCAGCGGATACACGCGCAGCGGATTCACTTCGATTTCGATGCCGGGGAATTCATCCTTTTTCTCTTCGATCTGCGTCGCGACATCGATGCCGACATCGTTTGCCAGATAGATCGCTCCGAAGGCCAGCTTATTGTCTTCGATCTTTTTCTTGATATCGGCAGTCGGCACATGAAGAAGCTGCGACAGGCGGCTGAGCGCCTCATCCGACAGCGTATTCCCCTTGCGATCGACCGGCATAACAACGCTATATGCCGAGCGGGAGCCCGCAAGGATCAAGCCGTTCCGGTCATACATGACACCACGCATCGCCTGCATGGGAAGATAGCGGATGCGGTTCCCATCCGCTTCTTCTTTATAATACCCGCCCTGAATGACCTGCATATAGAAAAGACGCAGTCCCAGGACGAGCAGGAGGAAGATCGCCGCATAGATCATACGCGCATAGCGGGACTCCTCGGTATTTTTCAAAAGCCCACTGAGAATCGAGGGCACATGCTTATTCACCACTTCGGTTCTCCTTCCCGTTTCATGGCCCATAGCGGCCTGTGAAGAACGAGCACGGCCGCTCCATTCATGAGGGTGGTGCTCATCACAAAGTACAGGATATAAGAAATCGAGAAGACATGACTGCCGGATACGAAAAGCACCAGCCATGACAGCAGCGCATAGAGGAGCGAAGCCAGCGTCATCGCAAAGAGCGAAATGTACCAATGACGGTTGTAGCGCTTCCTCCCCAAGGCGAGATACAGCCCTGCGATCGCCAGGTACGGCAGGAGATGCAGTCCGAAAAGATTTCCCGTCACCAAATCCGTAAGGAGCCCGCCCACGAGCGCCAGCGTCATCGCCGTCTTGTTGTCAAAGATCAGCGTCGCAAGGACGATGACGACCAGCCACAGATCCGGCTGATGCAGCCCCGAGAAAAAGAATGGCATCACCGAGGACTGCACAAGGAAAACGAGGAAGCTCAAAAAAGCCAGTGCATAGCCACTCATTCCTTCTCACCTGCCTGATGTTTATTGGGATTCATCGGCGGCTCCTTCTTCGGCGGCTTCACCAGAATACTCTCTGGCGTTGCCCGCTGGATATGGTCCGTGATGATGAAGACCTCTTCCAGATGAGAGAAATCAGCCGCCGGAACAATGCGAGCCACCTGCGTGCCGCCGATGGCGTCGACATCCACCTGCTCGACCGTACCGATGACCATGCCCTTCGGATACACCCCGCCATAGCCGGATGCCACGATGGTATCCCCCTTGATGACGTCTGCCTCTCGCGGCAGATTCACGAAAGAGAGCTTGCCAGGTTCACTGCTGTTCCCGGAAACCATCGCCACCACGCGCGAAGCCGGACGCGCAACGATGCCCCCCACCGATGTACGAGGATCCAGAAGGAGCTGCACGCGCGCGGAATTCTGATACACTTCGCTCACAAAGCCCACCAGACCCGTCGGGACGATGACCGGCATATATTTCTGGATGCCGCTGTCACTGCCCCTGTCCACGACCAGCGTCTGTGTCCATCCGCCGTAGTCGCGCGTGATGACAGACGCCCCCGTCAGGTGGTACTGCTTATAGCCCTGCTTGAACGAAAGGAGACTCTTCAGCCGGATATTCTCCGCGAGAATCTCTCTATACTGCGTCTGCTCCGCGCGAAGACTTTCATTTTCCTTCCGGAGCGCATCGAGCTCACTCCAGTTCTCCCACACACCGGAAAGTACGCCAAATCCCTGTGTGAAAGAAAGCGCTGTCTTGCTCGCGGTATAGTTAAAAGGCGCCGCACCAATAGAAAGCGGCTGCGAAATGAAAGGGATGTACTCCCTGTGCCGCCAGAACCAGCCGCATGCGCCCATGAAGACAAAGAGTGCGACCGCGGCGGCCATCTTTTTTCTGCCAAAGAATATCACGATCAAGCGCCTCCATAATATTTTTCACCGTTCTCGATGAGAAGCGGCAGATCCTTATACATACCAAGAGCCTGATAGCAGCCCACGGCCAATACATCCCCCGGCAGAGCCGGTACGAAGACAGGCATATGCAGCTCTCCGGCGAGCCAGTCCTTCAGCCCATCCAGAAGCGCACTGCCGCCGGATAGAAGCAGACCATTCTTCAGAAGATCGCCCGCCATCTCCGGCTTCGCCTCGCGAAGGACACGGCGGATGAGCTTCAGGACCGGCTGCAGAATACGCTGCATCACCGGCCTTAATTCCTCCGTAGAAAGCTCCACCACCACTTCCACGCCGTCACGGATCCTGCGCCCGCGGATAGTGAATGTCGCCTGCCCATCCGCCGCTTTGAGAGAGATCACTTCACTCTTCAGCTTCTCCGCCTGATCCAGCCCGATCATGATCTGATACTTTTCCTGCAGATACTGGCAGATCCCCTTATCGATATGATGCCCGCCGAAAGGGATCCCCTCCTGCGTGACGATCCCTCCGCAGCTGTAAAGCCCCGCATCAGCGACATCACGCCCGATGACAAGAGAAAAGATCACAGACGGTGCCAGCATATCCTTACCCGCCCCGATAGCCGCAGCCGCCGGCGAAGGAAGAAGGTACACATGCTGCGCGCCGGCGTGGATCAAAGCATCCACCAGCGCATGCCGCGTGACCGAGCTCGTCTCGCCCGGAATGGAGATCATCACCGTCGGACGCGACACCGCATGATGAAGCGATTTGCGGATAAAAAAACGAAGCATCGCCTTCGTCATATCATAATCAGCGATGACGCCATTCTGTACCGGCCACTCCAGAGAAATATTCTCCGGCGCCTTGTGGTAATGAATGAGCGCCTCCGTGCCAAAGCCCAGTACATGGCCGTCGATGTTATCCACCGCGACCGTACTCGCTTCAGCAAGGATCACTTTATTCTCCCGGTAGATACGGACTTGGGACGAGCCCATGTCCATACCGATCCAGTTCGATAGTCCTCGAAACATTTTCATGGTAAACCCTCACGATATATAAAGGCCGGTACAGAGCTCCCCACGGTCAAAGACCTGTGAGATACAGCGAAAATCCGCGGCGCATCCTGAAGCGCAGCCCCTGTCTCTGTCCGATGTATTCAAATGAAACGTCTTATTATTATAGCATGTTTACCATGGAGAATACAGTAGAAAGAGACGGTTTGGAACCACCATAGCCAAGGAAATATATGACGACGAGCCATCGGACTGTGATCAGGGATTGGCTGCTAAAACAAAGAAAAAGGCATGATAAAAAGCCGGGGCATACCGCCTCGGCTTTCTGACCTCCTCAAAGGTCGATTTCCCCCATGTATTACCCCACCTTCATGGGTGTAACTGGACGAATTTTATTTTGTCCGATATGATCGGAGAAATTCTGGTGCGTCTAGAGGGATTCGAACTCTCGACACCTGGTTCCGGAGACCTTCAAATGAGAATGATAAATTATATGAAATTCAGTGAATCCGATACCATCACATTTCCTGCCGTCCCTATGCCGTTCCATTCTCATTTAGGGAACTTTCGGGTCGCCAACTGCGCCCGACTTTGCGCCCAGCTATTTCTTTTCCTTCCCATACAGGCGCTCCATTCCGGTGCGCGTAACTAACCACGTGCGGCCGGACTTCCGGAACTCCTCACCTTCTTTGAAACGAGGCGGGAGCCCCTTTTGTCCTGAGCATGCCTGCTTTACTGTGATCGCAGAAATTCCCCAACGTTCTGCGGCTTCCGCCGTCGTCATCACTTCGTCGATGATTTTCATTTTCTGATTCTCCACACTACGTAACCACAAATTACTGCCGCCGTAACTGCGCCTTGTATAAATTCCTTACTGATATTGACGAAGGACAGTGATGTGATCCAAAGTCCCAACACGATAAAATCATAGAATTTCATTTTACTACCTCCATGTGATATAATGAGGTTGCCAAGAGGGCGTCCGCCCTCTTGCACCTCAGCTCTTTAATCGTCTGAATCATTTGCTGTGATGGTGACGTTTGAAGAGCTCTTTTTGCTTGATGTACTCAACGAGTATTGGAACTGCGATGATTAGCATCATTTGGATTAGCCATTTCATATCTTCCTTGTTCATTTTGACCACCTCCCTTCCTTAATTCTGTATTCATTATACATCTTATTCGATGTAATGTCAAGTACAGATTTGCTATTTTATTCGATTTTATCGTACTTTTCAGCATTTTTGCAAAATAAAAAAAGACGTCTTGATTTAGCAATGTGCCAAATCAAGACGTCTTTTTTATTGCCTTTCCGCTTCCTCTGCCGCTTTTAACGCAGCAAGCTCGCGCGCCGAAAGCTCCCAGCGCCACGCCTTTTCTTTCTGCGCCTTGCGAACTGCCTCCTGCGCCTTGCGAGCTGCCTCTTCTGGCACAATGTAGCCGGCACCAAAAATAGCTTTCCCTGCTTCGCGCTGCGCATCCATAGCACGAGTAAATACGCCAATGTCTTCGCGGTATTCAATCCCGTATTTCGAAAACAGCGCCACAGCGCTCGATGTCATCACATTATCTGGATACGTATATACAGGCTTCGCCGGTGGTTTCTTTGCATTAACGTTAGCGGTGTTCGCCTCATCCAGTAATCGATAGAGGTCGGGTGCGCTTCGAATCAAAGGGCCTTTAGACGACACGAAGCTGGTGCTCACCACGGCTTTATTCTCATATGTCACTGACACCCCGACGCAAATACGGCTATGCGCCGAGCGGATGCCAAGACATGTGAGATGCGGCGCAAAAAGAAAATAGTCGATTCCGCGATCTTTGTAGAATTTCACAACTTTCGTCATAATAGAGAATGGCGGATTATCAATGACCACACACCCCGCCGGATAGTCGAAATTTTCAAAGTCGCCGCCCGGCCAGAAGGGACGGACTACTGTCCGCCCCCCCCAATTCATTTCCTTGAGCGCCCAGTCCTTTACGGCCTTGTAAATTACGTCCGGCGTGTAGCAGTCATCCGTGGTTTTCTTCAGCTTGAACTTGTCGACAAATTCTTCATAAGTATTAGATTTTGGCATACAATTCTCCTATTTCTTAACCCATGCATACAAAAGACCGCCGGAAATCGCAATCCACAGATTGCGCTGGCGGGTCTTTACTCTAATTTTCCTTTTTGCCTCGTCCTCGAACTGTTTCAAGGATTGATTGGCACTCTCCAATGATTTCTGCGTCTGAGCGTTCAAGCTCTTGGATGCGGTCAGCTCTTTCTTCACTGCCTCTAACTGCTGATTGGCTTCTGTCAGCTGCGCCTTCTGCTCGGTCAAGAGCTGCTGCTTGGTTTCGTTGTTCTTCTTGAGCTGATTCAAGTTCGCTTCTAACTGTGTCAGCTCGGTCTCGGATATCTGATACATCGTTTCGGCCTGCGAAGTAGAACCAGCAGCCAGCCACAAGGAGCACGCCAGCAGCAATGACCATAAGTTTTTCACGATTTTGCACATTAGCCCTCCTATTTGATCCTTTTATACACATATGGCTCCCCGCTCGCAGGTGTTACCCCTGCTTGGAATACGGGCGCACCCCACTGGTAATACACATACGCCCCGGCCGCCCACGTGCCTTCGTAGAGAGAGGCGGGGGCAATGGCTACAGCTGATGTGATGATACTGCCTACGGGGTATAAGTCGGCTTTTTGCACGCACTTCTTCATATCCTGCCTATATGCATTAAGCAGCCCTATGGCACTTATCATATCAGACGACTTAGCGAATTTATTATCCAACTGCGTGCATAGCTTTCGGATAGCCCCCAGCAGAGATTCTTTGTAAGTGCTCATCTTGGCACCCCACTTATTTCACGGTATCATTCACGATCGCCACGATTTCCTCGTCAGTGGCCAGTGGAAAATCTGCGGTCTTCATGTAGGTTGCGGCCACATCTGCGCTCTTAGCGTATGCCGACAAGTCAACCACGCCGGACAGATTATCCCATGCATTGCCATTCCAAACCACATTATCCCCGGCCTTGACGTTGTGCGAAGAATCAGCCGCCACGACGTTGTACACATCCCCGACGGCCTGCCCGTTGACAGGGAGTTTCGCATAGGTGTCCACGCTGCCACGATACTTATAGACTGTGGTGATATCTGCTTTCTTCGCGTAGGTGTTTTCTACGTCCGCGCTCTTTGCATAGGCAGCAAGCGACTGGTGCTGCGTCAGCGGTGTAATGGTATTAGCACCCAATGTAATGACACCGCCCGCGATATTGGCATCCGTGATGCCATACGCAGCGAGCGTGGTTCCCTTCTTGGCATAGGCGGCAAGCGACTGATGCTGCGTCAGCGGTGTAATGGTATTAGCACCCAATGTAATGACACCGCCCGCGATATTGGCATCCGTGATGCCATACGCAGCGAGCGTGGT
>DLZS01000064.1:0-3701 GCA_003447275.1 Dialister sp. | reverse complement strand
TGCTGCGTCAGCGGTGTAATGGTATTAGCACCCAATGTAATGACACCGCCCGCGATATTGGCATCCGTGATGCCATACGCAGCGAGCGTGGTCCCCTTCTTGGCATAGGGAGAGAGGTCGACTTTGCCCTGAATGGCGGAAATCGTGCCGTCTTTTGCGATGGTCACATTGTTGCCTGCCTTGACGCCGCCAATGGTGCTCGCTGTCGGCGCTGGAAGGACGTAGTTATTTGCCCCTGCCGCTACGCCTGCGAGCTTTGTTTTCTCTGCAGCGGTATAGTCATTGGACGAAAGGCCCTTCCCGTCTTCCTTACGAACGAAAAGGCTGTTCAGCTTCGTTGCCAATGCTGCCATCGCAGCGGTGAAGTTCGTTTTTCTCAAGATTTTGTCAATAGTAGCCATAGTTATTCTCCTTTATAAATCATCAAAAATATCATCAATGACAGCCACGCACTCTTCATCTGTCGCGTAGTCTGCCAAGAAATCCGCCGTATCTGCTGGCGAGAGCGTGCCTGTCAGTACTCCCTCGACAGAAAGCACTCCGTTTAATATATCCATCAGAACGTCACCTCTTCCGTCAGGCGCAGCACATGAGGCGGGATAACGGTAGCCACTAGCCCGTCAGGGCGGCGGAGCTCTACGTCATAGTAGTACGTGCCGTATGCAAGGCTCTCCGTCTCTTTTGCCGCGATAGTGATGCGGTTATTGATCGCAGCCTTCTGAATGATGACATCCGTATCCTTCGTGCTCTTCTTGATAGTGAAGAGCACTTGATCCTCTGCCTGAATATCGTAAGGAGTGCCGTCCTGATTCTTGATTTCTAATCGGAATGTAGCGGTATCACCGCGCGTCAGGCTGATCGCATTATTTACGACCTTCAGCATATCCTCACCCCTGATTCAAATAAAATTCCGTCTTCCCGCGAAGTGTGTCCCCTCCGCTCATCCATGCATCGGATTCGTCCAGCACGGCCAAGTCCCACCGCTCGCAGGTGGTGGCCGGTCCGTACCCATCCAGATCTGCTGCTTCCGCATGCGTCATGAAATGGTCTGCATCGACCGGGATATCAAACACGTCAGCGATGGCTGCCGAAAGCATAGCAAGCGCCTCAATCTGCGCCTTCGTAGGCGGCATATCGCCAAGGTCAGCTCGCCACGGGTCCCTGTACGCCTGTGCATCCTGACAGCAGCAAAGGGCGATGGCGATGCTGCCCGTATTCCTGTGCCATGTCGCCGTGGGAATCGTATCAAGGGGACAGCTGCAAATGATTTCACCGTCCCCATCAACGCAGAAATGGTAGTCGCGAAAGCTGGTGTAGTGTCCGCCAGCCGTCCAGTGCCAGTACACCACGACGGGGTTCGGATACCGATAAAATGACGGGCGTGCTTCTTCCAGCATCCGCCTGATGGTGTCCATATCCATGGCTACCCCCTCCGTCTCTTCACTAGTGCTGCCAGGTCATGCACAGCAGACACCCCAGCTTCATCCAGATTCTCCACGATGGACAGCAGTTCGGACGATGCCAAGTAAGCGATCACGAGATTTGCAAACTCGCTTCGCCCCAGCATGAAGTCCACCAGTGCGCCCGCCACGACAAGCAGCATGTACACGGAAATTTTCTCCACGAACTGCGTTCTCATGGCGTGGCTATTGATGACGCCCGCGCGGTGCGCCGCCGGGATGCCCTTGACCGAGTCGATAAGAGACGGCTTCTCCGTCATGGACTCGGCCAGATAGCCGTAGGAAAGCGCGATGAACTTCGCGAATAAATCTACGCACACGATGCAGGCAAACGCCGTGAAGAGCTCGAGGTGCCGCTCAAGGGCAAGGAATACAATGCCGAGCATCGTCTTATATGGCCAGCCCATATACAACCCGTCAAGCACTTTCCCTCCCCAGATACTGATCTCATTCAGATTCATTGGCTTTCACCTTGTCCCCTTCTTTCACTTCAGACTTCTCTGCAAGCGGCTTACTCCTTACACATTTGGGATTCGTGCAAAGTCCTGTTTTCGCATCCATTTTCTTGTGACATAAAAAGCACCGTTCCATTTAAATCGCCCCTCTCTTTTCGGTGTATTCGGTGACAAGCTCTTCCCTCTCGGCTTTCAGGTCCGAATAATAATCTTCATCTTCAAGGGCTTTTGCCTTAGCCATTTCGGATTCGACCTCGCCGATTTTTGTTGAATATTCCGCATCAAGAGCTGCGAGTGCTGCCTCGCGCTTCTCATCCTCTGTCGGTTCGGGCCGCGGCACGTACTCCCCATTCTTATAAAGCAGATCGTTCTGCAAGGCGTTATTATAGGTCAAAGCATCCTGCACTACCGCGAGCTTACTCGGATACTGACTTTGGGCCAAGGCCATAAGCTCTTCTACCGTCTCCCCATGCACACCGGTGACGTAGGATGTGACACGTTCCCCGCTCTCCTCGTAAATGGAAACATACGTGAGAGCAGGATTCGTGATAGAAATTGATTCACTCATTTTTACCCCCTTGAAAGGAAACACTATGAAAAATCCAAACGGTTATGGCTGCGTCAAACATTTAAGCGGTTCACGGCGGAATCCGTTCGCCTTTGTTGTAACAGACCACGGAAAACAGATCGTGAAAGGCTACTTTCCTACCAAAATGGACGCACTCGCCTGTCAGGTGGAATACTGGAATACGCATGGCCGCACCCGTCTTTCTGAAATCACACTTGAAGAATTGTATGCCGAATGGCTGCCAGCGCACCGCCCCTACGTTTCCGAAAGCACCGTGCGAAGCTACCAATCAGCCTATGGTCATCTCTATCCCCTCTATGGCATGCCAATCAAGGAAATCAAATACAAGCACATGCAAGCCGCCCTGGACGCCATGGGTGGCTTATCTTATGCAAGCAAAAAGAAAGTACGCAATCTCCTATCACTGCTCTGGGCATATGCGAGGAAGATGGACTACACAAGCAATGACTATACCGGCCTGCTACGCATAGGGAAGAACCGCCCTGCGAACCCGCATCACGCTATCAGCCGCCGCAAGGTCAACACCCTGTGGAAGATGGTAGACGCGCCCGGCATAGATATCATCCTCATCCTGATCTACACCGGCATGAGGAACGGCGAGCTCCGCGCCCTGCTGAAATCCGATGTAAACCGTCGGCAGAAATACATCCGCATACGGAAATCAAAAACAGCGGCAGGTGTGCGTATCATCCCCATCCATAGCTGCATCTGGCCACTCATTGAAAAGCGCCTGTGCTTCTCTGGTAGCCACCTTTTCTGCGACGCAAACGGCAAGCCCTATACCTATAGCCGCCTTGCTCGCCTCTTCGTCCGTATCATGAAACTGGTACACGGCGAAAAGCATAAACTCCACGACACCCGCCATACCTGCGCCACGTGGCTTGACGATGCAGAAGTGAATGACAACGCCAAGAAAATGATTCTCGGCCATGCACGCAATGACGTGACGAACGGCGTCTATACCCATAAAACCTTGCGGCAGCTACGGAAAGCCATTGAGAAAATCTGATACCAACCTGTTGCTAACGGCCATTCGTTGTAACAAAAAAGTATCGCGGATATCGAATGATCCGTGATACTGATATGTTCCATAGAAAACCCGCGATTTAGCTAGTTTTCACTCTTTCTTCACGGCGCAATGCGGGGCGGCCGGAATTAGGGAATACGTGACGGAGGCTGAAAATATACAGGGTGGAA
>DLZS01000123.1:0-5268 GCA_003447275.1 Dialister sp. | reverse complement strand
ATGATCGTTATTTCACATCGCCTCTTTTTGCATGCCATCTGGTATGATCCCTAGTCACTAGCCACTAGTCACTAGTCCCTATTTACTCTTCTGCAGGATCTCCTTCAGATACTCATTCTTTTCCTTTTTCTCATCCACATTATCGAGAAGAAGGTCGACATAGCGGGAAAGCGTCGCATCGTCGGTGTATCCCTGGATGAAGGAATTTCCCTTATTGCTTTCCAGAATGATAGGAAATTCGACGGCGGCGAAGATCTGCATGGCTTTGAGCTCGAGATCTTTTTCATCGGTATAGCCGGTGACCTCCGCCACATTGCGAATGACCTTCTCCCAGCACTGGCTGTGGAGAAGAGAGAGGTAAATGAAGTAGGTGTCCTTGGCGTCCTCACTCGAAGGATTCGAGATGGAACGGAAGAGGGCAGGGTGCTCGCGGGCCAGGTGGAAGTAGGCGATGATGTATTTCTTCAGCCTTTCGCTCGCCGTCAGACGGTTGTCATCGAGGTAGGAGACGATATTTTCCAGATTTCCCATCATGTACTCGAGCGCCGCACCGATGAGCTCTTCCTTGGAGCCGAAGTAGTAGCGCACGGAGGCGATATTGACGCCGGCCGCCTTGGCAATGGAGCGGACGGTGGCTTTTTTGAAGCCCTGCTGCTGCAGGATGTGGACCGTGGTCTCGATCATCTTTTCACGGACGCGCTCGCCCTTGCCGGTCAATTTTCTCATCATAGTGTGGTTCCCTTTCTAAGGTTCATGGTTTTCTGAATGAAAGACATTTCTTTCGGTGCTTTCGTCTTTTCTGTGAGAGCATTCATCATCAGTTTCAGACGGTTTTCCTGATTCACTTCGCTCGCGCTGGCATCGCAATCGAGGGCGAGGAAGACCGCTTCCGGATACGCTGCATGCAGCTTATGCACCATGCCTTCCCCGGTGATGTGATTCGGCAGGCAGGCGAAGGGCTGCAAGCAGACGATACCGCGGCATTCATGATAGAGAAGATCGATCATGTCGGCCGTTAAGAACCAGCCTTCGCCCGCGCGGTTGCCGAGTGAAAGGTACTGGGAGGCGCGCTTGGCCATCTTCCCGATGCCGGTGATCTCATGGAAACGCTGCGATCTTTTCACCGCCTTTTCAAGCGGCTTCCGATACCATTCGAAGAGGTAGCGGGAGAAGGTGTCCTTCAGGTCTTCCTTCATGGTGCCATCCATATATTTCCGCTGGAAACGGCTGTCAAGCGAGCCATAGAGGAAGAAATCAAGCATACCGCTCGCCTCGGCTTCGCCGCCATTCGCTTCGATGGTACGGACGATGTCATTGCTGGCGATGGGGCTGAACTTGACGTAGATCTCACCGACGATGCCGATGCGCGGACGGCGCGGCATATCGGAAAGCGGCAGGCGGTCGAAGTCCTGGATGATGCCTGCGATATTCTTTTTGTACGATGTGTAGGACTCGCCGGAAAGGATGGCTTCGATGCAGCGCTTCTGCCAGCTGCGGCAGAGAGTCTCTGCGCTGCCGGGCTCTTTCTCATAAGGGCGTGTGCGGTAGAGGCACTGCTGCAGCGCATCGCCGTAGATGACGGCCTGGATCATGCGCCGTCCCATCGAAAGGGAGAAATGGAAGCCCGGCTGGGGCTCGAAGCCATGGGTATTGAGGGAGATCACAGGGATATCCGAAAGCCCCGCTTCGTCCAGTGCCTTATGCAGGAATCCGACATAGTTCGACGCACGGCACATGCCGCCCGTCTGGGACAGCATGACTGCCGTTTTGGAAAGATCATATTTCCCTGACGTGAGCGCACGCATGAGAGAGCCGATGGTGATGATCGCCGGATAGCAGGCGTCGTTATTCACGCAGGAAAGCCCCTTGTCGATATCCTCATGGATCGGCGGAATGATCTCGATGTGGTAGCCTTCCCGCTGGACTGCGGCTTCGATGATGGGGAAATGAATGGGCGACATTTCCGGTGCCAGGATGGTATAGTCCTTGTCGCGCTTCATCGCTTCCGTGAAGACCGCCTTCGGATACTCGATCGGCTTTGCGCTTCCCGTCTCTTCGCCGCGCTCCTCGATGGCTGCCTTCAGCGAACGCAGACGGATGCGTACAGCGCCCAGGTTCAGACTCTGATCGATCTTGAGACAGGTATAGAGCCGGCCGCGCTGGTGCATGATCTCCTGCACCTGATCCGTCACGACCGCATCCAGTCCGCAGCCGAAGGAATTTAACTCGACAAGCTCCAGATGCGGATGGCGCGTCACATAGTCTGCCGCACGGTAGAGGCGGCTGTGCCACGTCCACTGGTTCATGACGCGGAGATTTGGATATTCACCGCCGACCATCGCGATGCCATCTTCCGAAAGCACCGCCATGCCGAGCTGGTTGATGAGATCCGGGATCGAGTGATTCACCGCCGGATCCACATGGTACGGACGTCCGGCGAGCACGATGCCGATCTCATGCTTCTCCCTGATCTCCGCCAGCACCCGCTTCGTCTCAGCGAGCAGTCTTTCCTTGTACTCGCGCTCCGCCGCTTCGCCCGCATGGATCGCGCTCTCAAGCTCGGACGAAGAGATGCCCATCGGCGCAAAGACCTTCTTCAGTTGCTTCAAGAGCCGCTTCGGCGCATGCAGCGGCAGGAAGGGATGCAGCAGCTTCACCTTGTACTTCCTTAAGATCTCATCCATATTCGCTTCGATATTTTCCGGATACGATGCGACCATCGGGCAGTGGTAGCTGTTCGTACTGCCCTCATCCGGCCCCTTGTCGATGCAGGGATACCAGATGAGATCCGGATGGCGCTTTGCAAGATCTGCCACATGCGTGTGCGCGAGCTTCGCCGGGAAGCACTCGGAATACGACGGGATCGTCTCCATCGCTTCTGTAGAGATCTCGCGGATCTGCTCCGAGGATGTGAGGACACGGTAGCCGAGGCGTCCGAAGAAGGCATGCCAGAAGGGGAAGTCCTCATACATATTGAGTACGCGCGGGATGCCGACCGTGCCGCGCTTCGCTTCCTTCGGAGAAAGCGGACGGCGATGCCAGATGACATCCTCCTTCCAGCGGTACATATTCGGGAGCGATGAGTGCGGCGCGCTCTTGCCCGTCAGCATGAGGGAGGCCCCGCGCTCACAGCGATTTCCCGAGACGAAGGCACGGCCATCATTGAATCGCGTCAGCGTGATCATGCAGTGATTACCGCACCCCGGGCAGCGCTTCATTTCATTCGTATACGACAGCGCCTTCAATTTCTCCGGTGTCACAAGCGTGGACACATGCCCCGCCGGACAGGTATCCCGCGTGATGAGCGCCATGCCATACGCCCCCATTAGCCCCGCCACATCCGGACGGATGACCTCTCTTCCGAGGAGCAGCTCCAGCGCACGAAGCACCGCATCATTATAGAAGGTCCCGCCCTGCACCACGACCCGCTCGCCAAGGTCAGACGCCTTCTTCAGTCGGATGACCTTGTAGAGCGCATTCTTGATGACCGAGTAGGAGAGACCCGCAGAAATATCTGCGACCGAGACGCCATTCTTCTGCGCCTCCCGCACACGGGAATTCATGAAGACCGTGCAGCGCGAGCCCAGATCCACCGGATGCTTGGCCGAGAGCGCGATCTTGGCGAAATGCCCGATATCCATCCCTAGCGACCGAGCAAAGGTATCAAGGAACGACCCGCAGCCCGACGAGCAGGCCTCATTGAGAAGGATATCATCCACCGCACCATCCTTGATGCGGCAGCACTTCATATCCTGCCCTCCGATATCCAGGATCGTCGTGACATCGGGGAGGAAATGCTTCGCACCGCGATAATGCGCCATCGTCTCCACTTCCCCGACATCCGTCTCAAGCGCCCGCTTGATGAGCTCCTCGCCATAGCCCGTCACACCCGCTCCGGCGATCGTCACGCCCTCCGGGAGCTTGGCATACAGATCCTCCAGGATCCGGCGCGCACCCGAAAGCGGCGTCCCCTGATTTCCTCCATAGTACTCATAGAGGATGCGATTCTCTTGATCGAGCAGTACCGCCTTGATCGTCGTCGAGCCCGCATCGATGCCGAGCCAGACAGAGCCCTTCGCCGCAGAAATATCGCCCCGCGGCACACGGAAATGACTGTGCCGCTCCTTGAATGCCTCGTAGTCTGCCTCACCCTCAAAAAGCGGGGGAAGCGTCTTCGATGTGCCAAGGCGGACATCCTTCTCTTCTTCCATGCGAGAGAGCCAGCTGTCAAGATCCATCGGCTTGTCATGCATCGCAGATAGCGCCGCCCCGATCGCCACATAGAGCTCCCCGTGACGAGGGACGATCATATCCTCATCTGCGATGTGAAGCGTCTCCTGAAAGCGCTTGCGAAGCATCGGCTGATACGTCAAAGGACCGCCTAAGAATGCCACCTTCCCATGGATCGGGCGGCCGCAGGTCAGCCCCGAGATCGTCTGGTTCACCACCGACTGAAAGACG
Organism: Dialister sp.; assembly: GCA_003447275.1. Lineage (GTDB taxonomy): Bacteria > Bacillota > Negativicutes > Veillonellales > Dialisteraceae > Dialister. Next base: position 807 of record DLZS01000123.1, on the reverse strand, counting down.
GAGAGCGCGATATCCTCATTCGATGTTCCTTCATTCAAAAGCGCCTGAATATCCGTCTTCGCAAAGACCCCACAGCGGGATGCGATCGGATAGATCCGCTCCGCCTTCTCTGCGAGCTTTCCCATCCCGGCTGCATCCACCGAGAGGAGAGACGCCATGCGGTCGATGAAGGCCCCCGTCCCACCGGCGCACGCGCCATTCATGCGCTGGTCCACGCCATTTTGAAGATACGTGATCTTCTCATCCTCGCCCCCGAGCTCGATGATGACATCCGTCTCCGGGTGGAACGTTTGCACCGCCTTCGTCTCCGCCAGGATCTCCTGACAGAAAGGAAGCCCCATCACCTTCGCAAGTCCCATACCGCCCGATCCGGAGATCGAAGCCGTGATGCGATAGCCCGAGAACTTCTCCTTGAGCTCATGCAAAAGCACCATCGCCATATGGCGGATATCCGACATATGGCGCTCATACCTGCCAAATAAAAGTTTCATGTAAGGCGACAAAGCCGCCACTTTGACCGTTGTGGATCCCACATCGATGCCGATATGAATGACCGGTTTCATGAAACGACCTCCCAACTGTATACGTCTTATATTATAACACGCATATTCATACATTGTATAATTTCTAATCCCATTTTAGCACAATAAAGCATAGAACACAATGGAAAAAGAGGGGAGGTTGTCTGGTTCAAGGTTCGGGGTTCAGGGTTCGGGGTTCGGGGTTCAGGGTTCAGGGTTCAGGGTTCAGGGTTCAGGGTTCAGGGTTCAGGGTTCAGGGTTCAGGGTTCAGGTGGCGGCTTCGCCG
>DLZS01000102.1:0-6110 GCA_003447275.1 Dialister sp. | reverse complement strand
TCCAACACTTTCATGCAATACCGCTACGTAGCCCCCTCAGCCCTTCGCGCAGCTCCCCCGATGGGGAGCCAAGAACGTTCTTCCGCTTAACTTAAGAGAGGCGAAGTCTAAAGTTTTCAAGTCTCCTAGTCTCAAAATCTGAAGTTTCCTACACTCCGAGCTTCCTTTTCAGCGCGAGATACGCATCCGTATAGTACGGCGTGACCTGGGACTCTCTTAAGTCGTAGCCGTAGGGGCGCCGGCTCATGGCGAGGATCGGCGGGGTCTGGATGCGCTTGGCGACGGAGAAGCCGGAGAAGAGAGCCCACCAGCGTTCAAGGTCTTCGGTGAAAGCTTTGGCGGTCGGGAAGAGGTCTTGCACGCGGACATGGCAGCCGATATGCGCCTCGAGACTTCCCTCTGCGTACCAAGTGAGGAGGTCTTCCGGGCAGAGGCGCTGCCATGGTTCGACGAAGCTCTTCAGAAGATAGTCATGGTACTCATAGATGAGAGGATCGCCCATGCCTTTGGTGACGTCCTGCTTTTCTGAGAGCTCGGCGGAGGGCTTTACGGTGAAGATGCCTTCCGGGATGACGGGGGTCTCGTACCAGTCGTTCAAAAGGCGGCCCAAGTGGTAGATCTGGTATTTCCATAGATCGGCGGTCGCGGCAAAGGCACCGGCGAGGTCGCCGTAGAGTGTGCCGTAGCCGACGGTCGTTTCTGTTTTATTGGCATTGCAGGTGAAGATGCCGCCAAAGGCAGCGGAGAGGGCGGAAAGGATCCGGCTGCTCCGGTCGCGCGCCTGCATGTTTTCCTTCATGAAGTCCGTGAGATGGATCTCGCGCCCGCAAGAGATCGGAAGGCCTTCCAGTGCTTTTGCCGTCTCATCGATGAATTGTCCGATGGGGATGGTGAGGTAGGGCGAGCCGAGACGCGTCGCGAGGTCTTTGGCGAGCCCCTTCGTCATTTCTGAATTGTAGCGCGTCGGCGTATTCACGAGGAGCAGCTGGTCTGCGGGAAGGACGGAGCGGTAGAGCGCGGCATTCACCGCAGAGTCGATGCCGCCGGAGACGCCGATCACGACTTTGGAGACGCCGATGGCGGAGAGAAATTTTCTGACGCCGTAGCGCATGGCGGAAAGGAGCAGGTCTCCCTGCCATGGCGGCATGGGGGAGGCGGGAAGGAGCGCGCCGGTGGATCTCTCGAAATGAAATGTGCTGCGGGCCTCTTCAAAGGGAGCGGCTTCGGCAAGAAGCCTGCCGTCCTTTCCATAAGCGGCGGTCATGCCGTCGAAGGTGTAGCAGGTCTTGCCGTTGTTCTCCAGTCCACGGCGATTCACGTAGAGCATCGGGACGTGGAGACGGGAGAGCTTGGCGGAGAGCATGCGGTGGCGTTTTTCATTTTTGGAAAGCGTGAAGGGAGAGGCGGACAGATTCAGAAAAAGATCGCTGCCCTTGGCGGCAAGGACATCCATGGGCGAGAAGCTGTAATTTTCATCCCAGCTGTCTTCGCAGAGGATGAGCGAGAGGCGGAGTACTTCGCCGCGGAGGGAAATCACAAAGGGCGCGAGCGCTTCTTCGGGGGTCGAGCCTTCTTCGCGCGCGAGGGCGAGAAGAGAGGTGAAATAGCGGCGGTCATCGAAGCAGCGGTAATTGGGCAGCAGCGCTTTCACTGCATAGGGACGATGCAGTCCTTCCGGAGAGAGGAATGCGCCGTCTTTCGCGAGAAAAGCAGCATTGTATTTTCGGGGGCGGCCATCGTCATTCGCCTTTGTCCAGTCGATGGCAACGTTTCCCCACGCGATCATAATGTCCCGGGCTGCTTCTCGGAGGCGGTCATTGTATCGCTCTGCCTCGCGCAGGAAGGCATTCTGGTCCCACAGGTCTCCGATGAGATAACCGGTCAGACACATCTCGGGAAGAACGAGAAGGTCAGATCCCTCCTCTTTGGCGAGTGCGATCTCTTTTTCGATGAGCGCCCAGTTGGCGCGGATATTACCAGGCAGGATGTCGAGCTGGGCGGTGCGGATAGTGAGCATGGTTGGGCTTCTTTCGTGAATGGAAGTGACTAGTGACTGGAAATGAGGATATAACAGGTGCAATGCTGTGGAAAGAGGGTTCCTGTATCCACTTGCTTTTCTTCCATTTTACAAAAGCATTTCCCTATTGTAAATGCACAGCGGCGAGATTTGTTATATAATGACTGTAATATGCAGCGAACCGTCCTACCACCTTCCTTTGGAAGGGGGATGCCCGAAGGGCCGGGGGCCGAGCTGGGGAAACGCTGATTCAATCGGACAACGATGGGATCAGTATCTCCCCAGGCGGATTTTCACTTCATGCGGGAGCCAACCCCGACTCGCTTCGCTCGTCTGCCCCTTCCAAAGGAAGGGGCTAGAGAAATACTGTCGAATCCGCTCAACCGGTAGAATGTATTAACTATGGAACATTATCGCAACTATTCTGATTTCTTGAAACAAAAATACGGCGAGAAGGTCTATAAGATCCCGATCTCGCTCCCTGTGACCTGTCCGAACCGCGATGGTACGCTGTCAAAAGCGCCCTGCATCTTCTGCGGATCGATCGGTGCGGACTATGAGACGAAGGCAGTCGGCATGAAGATCACCCGCCAGCTTGACCGGAGCATTGCGCATGTGGGGCCGAAGTACAAGGCAAAGAAATTCATCGCCTATTTCCTGAATTTCACAAATACCTACGCGCCGCCGGACGATTTTCGGCGCTGGATGGAGGAAGCCATGCAGCATCCCGATGTGGTGGGAGTCGATGTTTCGACGCGTCCAGACTGCATTCACGAGCGCTATCTTGACATCCTGAAAGAGCTTTCAGATACCTATGGCAAGGATGTGACGATCGAGCTGGGGCTGCAGAGCAGCAATGCCCATACCCTCGAGAAGATCGGCCGCTGCCACGGTGTCGCGGAATACATAGATGCCTCGCTCCGCATCGCTCGCTATGGCTTCGGGCAATGTACGCATGTCATCGCAGATCTTCCATGGGATGACCGGATAGACGTCATCGAGACGGCAAAGCTCATCTCCGTCCTCCCCGTGACAGAGGTGAAGCTGCACTCCTTATATATCGTGAAGGATACGGCGCTCGCGCATATGTATGAAGCCGGCGAGGTTACGCTCTCTTCGATGGAGGAATACATGGAGCGCGTCATTCTCTTTCTTTCCTATCTCCGCCCCGACATCGTCATCCAGCGTATCGTCGGCCGCGCCTCGGGCGGGAATACCCTCGCTGTCAATGGCGGCTCTCCGTGGTGGGACGTCAAGAAAAGGATCGACGCCCTGATGGAAGAGCGCGGTATCATGCAGGGCGCTTGCTGCGACTATATCGACGGAAAGGCCGTGCGGAGATTTGTGCGGTGAGACATAAGAAATGGTATTGGTACACGAAAGGAACTTCATGGCAGAAAAAACAGAACAGATCATGGTGAATGATCGCGAGGAGGCCGGCGCGCTTTTGGAGCGGGACAGCTCATACCTTGCCATCATCGGCGAGCATTACGGCGCAGACATCTTTGCCCGCGGCAATCTCATTCGGCTAAAGGGCGAGGAAGCGGCAGTCGATCAGAGTATGCGCGTGATCGGAAGACTGCGGCGGATGATCCGTCAGCGGATCCGCCTCTCTGCGCGGCAGGTCAGGATGGTGATGTCCCTCTTGGATGAAGGCAAAGAGCAGCTGCTCGAAGACATGGAAGACGACATCATCAATTTCACCAAGCAGGGCGCACCGCTGCGCCCCCGGACTGTGGGGCAGAAGATCTACGTCGATACCATCCGTCACCATTCCATCACCTTCGGCATCGGCCCCGCGGGGACTGGCAAGACCTATCTGGCTGTCGCACTCGCCGCCTTTGCGCTCAGAAATCATGACGTGCAGCGCATCATTCTCGTCCGTCCGGCGGTCGAAGCCGGTGAGAAGCTGGGCTTCCTTCCCGGTGATTTGCAGGAAAAGGTCAATCCGTACCTTCGCCCTCTCTTTGACGGACTGCTGGATATGTTCGGCCCGGAAGACTTCATGCGGCTGCAGCAGAAGGGCCAGATCGAAGTCGCGCCTCTCGCCTACATGCGCGGACGCACGCTCGAGAAATCCTTCATCATCCTTGATGAAGCGCAGAATACCACCATTGAGCAGATCAAAATGTTCCTGACACGCCTCGGACACCGATCGAAGATGGTCATCAATGGCGATACCACGCAGATCGATCTTCCCCCTCATGTCAAGAGCGGTTTGATCGATGCCGAGCGCGTGCTGAAGCATGTGAAAGACATCGGACACGTCTATTTCAATGAAGACGATGTCGTCAGACACGATCTTGTGGCGGCGATCATTCATGCCTACGAAGAAGATGCGAAGAAAAGAGCAGCTGGTGACTAGTGACTAGTAGCTAGGGATTAGTGGCTAGGGATTAGGTTTGCGATACGAGAAAACCGCTAGTCTCAAACCTCCGCGGCGCTTCTGACTTTTATGCGCCGCACCACCATTTCGCATTTCTCATTTCTAATTTCTCATTCAAGCAGAGTTTTCATCCGCAATCAAAGGGCGACACGCCCCACGGGCTCCCTCTCCCCCTAAACAAAAAAGCAGCAGACCTTCGTCTGCTGCTTCCTGCAAGCTATTTCACAATGCGGATCGAGAAATAATTTTTCTTTCCTTTTTTGATGATGATGAACTGGCCATTCGTATTCGGATGCGCGGAGATCACTGCTTCCGTATCCTTCACTTGGATACCATTCACGCGGATCGCGCCATTCTTCACATCTTCTCTGGCCTGCCGCTTGGACTTCTCTACGCCGCCTTCGACGAGTGCTTCGACGATATTGATGCTCTCTTCATGCACTTCGCCGCCCTTGGTATTGCGGAAAGCGCCTTCGATCTCCTCGCCGGAGAGCTCCTCGATATGACCGGAGAAGAGTGCCTGCGTGACCTTCTCTGCCTGCGAAAGACCTGCCTCGCCGTGAACGAAGCGGGTGACCTCCTCTGCGAGCTTTCTCTGCGCGCTTCTATGCTCCGGATGCTCTGCGACTTCGATTTCCAGCGCATCGATCTCCTCCTTCGAGAGGAAGGTGAAATACTTCAGGTACTTCACGACATCGCGGTCATCCTGATTGAACCAGAACTGGTAGAATTCATACGGAGACGTCTTCTTCGGATCCAGCCATACCGCGCCGCCCGCCGTCTTGCCGAATTTCGTGCCGTCCGCCTTCAGCATCAGCGGGATGGTGAGACCGTAGGCATCGTGCTTGTCTTCCATCTTACGGATAAGATCGACACCGTTCGTGATATTGCCCCACTGGTCCGAACCGCCGATCTGCAGCTGCACATCGTATTTGTCATAGAGCATCTTGAAATCGATGGACTGCAGGATCTGATAAGAGAATTCCGTGAAGGAGATCCCCGTATCGAGGCGAGATGCCACGACATCCTTGGCGAGCATCGTATTGATATTGAAAAGCTTGCCATAGTCACGAAGGAAATCCAAAAGGGAGATCTGCGACAGCCAGTCATAGTTATTCACCATCGTGAAGCCGTCATCTCCAAAGAGCCGCTTCATCTGGTTCGTCAGACATTCCGCATTGTGCTTGACCTGCTCCGCCGACTGGAGCACACGCTCCGTCTTGCGGCCGGACGGATCGCCGATGGAGCCCGTGCCGCCGCCGATGACGATGACCGGATGATGCCCCGCCAGCTGGAAACGCTTCAGGATCATGAATGGGATCAGATGCCCGATGTGCATGCTGTCCCCTGTCGGATCGATCCCGCAGTAGAGGGAAATCGATTTCTCTCCCACCAGCTTGTATAACCCCTCTTCGTCGGTCTGCTGATTCACAGCCCCGCGCCATTTCAGTTCGTCGATGATATTCATTCCTGCACCTCGTTATAAATATAGTCTATGGCTACCATATTACCATAAATGAGGGGAAAAGGGAATGGAAAGAGGGAGCGGGTTCGGGGTTCAGGGTTATGAGTTATGGGTTAGCCCACGGGGGCGTGCTGTCCCTTGATTGTTGGCGAAAGATGGGGGAGCGGGTTCTACAGGTTCAGAGGGTTCAACGGGGGGTGGCGCGGCGCATAAAAACAGGGAAGCGCCGCGGAATTTTGATA
>DLZS01000019.1:0-30691 GCA_003447275.1 Dialister sp. | reverse complement strand
GACATACTGCGGCTTAAAGCATATTCGACAACCGCGTCATCCTTGCTGGCGCAAAGAATAACGCCTACACTTGGATTTTCATTTGGCTTCTTCACATCGCGGTCAAGTGCTTCGAGATAAAAATTGATCTGCCCGATGTGTTCCGGCTTGAATTTTCCGATTTTCAGTTCAATCGGGACAAGGCAGGAAAGCGCACGGTTATAAAACAGCAAGTCGATGAAGAAATCTGTATTGCCGACCTGAACACGGTACTCCTCACCGATAAAGGTAAAGTCCCGACCAAATTCAAGTATAAACTTCTTCAGATTTTCGATGATTGCTTTACGGAGATTCTTTTCAGAAAATTGCTCCGGCAAGTCCAGAAACTCAAGCACATAGGTATCGAGGATGCTTTCACGCACATCATGCGAAACGGATTCAGGCATCGGCTTCTTGGCAGAAATCATTGAACGCTCATAGTACGATGTGCCGATCTGACGCTCCAACTCGCGTTTGGAATAATGTTCCTTCGCACAGAGCGCCATGTAAAAATGCCGTTCATCTGCCGTCTTGGAGCCAGACATAATAAGCAGATGGTTTGTCCAGCTGATTTGTGTCACCAGTGGTGTCACAAATTCATCGTCCTTGTAAGTCTCGTAGAATTGCTTCATACGATAGAGACCGCGACGATTGAAACCTTTGATGTTGGGGTTCTCTTGCGCAATGTATGAGGCAACTTCGTCAATGATCTTATCGCCAAAGCTTGATGCAGAACAAAGTTCTGACAAATACGCACCGACGCTCCAATACATCTGAATAAGCTCTGCATTGACCGCTTTCATGGCGCGGCTGCGGGCATTATTGATGATATGGATAACCTCGTCAAACTGTCCCGGATTATGGGGTAATTCATTGCTCATATCTTCGCCTCCTCAAGCATTTTCCGCATTGCTTCTTTCAGCTTTTCATTCATCGGTGATTCCGGATCGAAGCACATCTCAACAAACTTCCTCAGTTCAGGATTATTTGCGTCAACCGGAGGTTTTACCTCATACAACTTGCCATGCGGATCATCACAGCGGGCAAAGATATAGTCCATTGAAACGTCAAAATAATCCGCATATTTGCGCAAAAGCTCAACGGTCGGCGTTGCCTGACCGTTTTCTGCCGGTTAAATCGTTAAAGAAGTCAACAACGAAATAGTATATATCATCACTGTCTGATCTGAAGTTCATTAAATATAATAATGCTTTTGTTTCAGTTTCCGCGCCGGACTTCCGCAATTTTTCTGATGACTTTACAGTACATGACATAATTTATTTCACCTTCTTCTTAGACTTGCGGCTTATCCAACACATACATCAACTGGCTTGCCAGCATAATTTGCTCTATAGCCTCACGTTTTTCATATTGAAGATTAGCATGAGCCGCAGGGTTGCGATAGGCTGCCATGATTCCTTCAAACAGAGAGTGGATTCCGCGTCGGTAGTCTCTGCCACTGGTGGTAGTTGTGTCACAGAATTTGAAAGCGCCGTTCTCGCTCATAAGTGCGCCAATCACATCACCAATCTTCGCGGGAACTGCTACGCCGGTTTTTAACTCCAAAAACTTTTCACGCAGACGAGATTCTACTTCTTTGACCGCCTTTTCTGCTGCGGTTGAGTAGTGACCATCTGCATATAACTCATGGGAGACATTCGCAATTCGCGGGTGAATATCGGACCAGAACTGGACAACAACGGGTTCTGCTTCGATATGGCGAACAATTACTACCAACTCGCCAAATGCCGCAGGATTCAGGGAAATAGCACCCATCTCGTTTTGCTGAAAGAGTATATTTGCAACACAGGGGAGCGTAGTGGCATAAAAAGGATAGTCCGCTTGTATTCCTCTCGTAATTGCATTGATCCATTGGTGGACGCGCTGAATTTCCTGAGGTGTGTGGAGAAACTGCATCTGCAAGTTTGCGCTTGTAAAGTCTATCCACTTTCGCAGCTCATACAGTTCGTTTTCATACGGCAGTTTCAAAACACGCACCTCCCTTACAGCGCCTTAACCGTGTCGATAAACTGGCTCATGCTCACCGCACCCGGCAAGAGGTTTTCCTCATTCTCAAATACCATGTAATAGCGGAAATCCTTGCCCGCTGCTGTGCGCCACGCTTGACCGAGTGCGATTTTCTCCCGGCTATCATCATTTTTCAGGTGGTCGCCCTTGGTTTCCGCGCAGATGAGCTTGCCGCTTTTGGTCATAATCAGAATATCGGGATAGTGCTTGATAAAGCCATTGATTGCAAAATCCTGCTTTGCAATATTCCTGTGCCACCAGCGGACATTCGGCAGGGCGGTCAATTCCACAACCAACTTCTGTTCCAGCTTGTTCATATCACCATCCTCTGCTGCATACAGAGAACGGGCATATATGTCGGTATATGTGGCAGGATGGATAGAGGGGCGCAGACGGAAATAGGGCGTGCAGACAATACGCTCCGTTTCCAGCCACTTTTCAAAGGTTTCCCGATAGTGGGCTTCCAGCAGCGTTTCGATCTTGTCACGGATCTTCGCCGCATAGCCCAGCGGGGCTTTCTCCATCGCGGCGAGCTGTGCCTTGTCCATATCGTCCACGATACGATTTATGTAGGCTTTCAGTTCGGCGGCGTCTACCATATTCAGCTTGTTAAGCTGATTGAACATCATTTCCTTGCATTGACGCACCCGGCTTTCTGGTGGCAGATTGTTGAACCACTCCTTGAAGTACCGCTGCTCGGCGCTCTCCATCTTGAACACCTTCGGCAAACCGCCGTCCTGCTCCCGCACGTCGATTTCGCGGATTTCATCGTCTGCGGCGGCAAAGTCAATATCGTATGCCTTGCCCTTGAGGGTAAAGCCCTCTGCCAGCATTTCCTTGTCCAGCAGTTCAAAAGAACCGTTCGTAAACAAAGATTGCTCAACTTTCAGGAAAAACTGCGGGATTTGCAGCGTTTCAATATCCTCCCTGAACTGCGGATTTACTTGGAATGATTTCACTTTATCCCGCACCTCCCACGGAAGATTATCCATTACCGGATCATTGCTGGTCTGCTGGATAGCATCTGTATATGCCTTTTCAACCTTTGCGGCAGCGTCTAGCATGGTGTCAGCCTTCGGAGCGATTTCAGGCGTTTGCACCTGTTCTCTGCGCCGCTCCAACTCTGCCCCGATCAATTTCCCATCCAGCCCCGAAAAATCGTCCTCGACGCTTTCTGGTTTGGAAATTCCTTGCGGGGCAGGCAGCGTGATTTGCTCTGCTGCCTGTTCGGGAATCTGCGGTTTTGTGGATTCACCGATCCGATAGTCCTTATCGCTGAATCCCGCGCTGTTCAAGCCCTTGACGATATGCGCCACGGTATTGTTGAAGTCGTTGGAAGAAGTCAGCACATAGGACATATTGAGTGCGCTCTGCGTATGCTGGCTCGTATGGGGCAGACGGAGAATCCGTCCCAAAATCTGCTCTACGTCAACCTGACTTGTCTTATTGGCAAGGGACGCAAGGATATAGGCATAAGGGCAATCCCAGCCCTCTTTCAGCGCATTGACCGTGATAATATAGCGAATCGGGCAAGTTGGGGACATCAAATCGGTGTTTTTCAGTTCATTCACATCGGCGGTGCGAATGGCGATCTGTTCGGCGGGAATCCCAGCATCCACCAGCTTGTCCCGCAGCTTTTCAAAGGTGGTCGCGTCCTCCTTGCCCTTCGGTTGCGCCTGAAACAGCGCGATAGGACGTATATATTTGCCCGTCTTGGTGTACTCCGCATCTGCAATTTCTTCCAGTTTGTTCCGCAGGTCAATCGCGTCAATCAGTACCTCAGATTGGCTGTCCCGGTTGTAGACGATCACGGGCAGCTTGACCATGTGTTCGTTTTTCAGCTGCACCGCGTCCACATAGGAGATGATATTGCTCTCTTTTTTCGGCGTGGCGGTCAAATCCAGCACAAAGCAGGGATTGAAGTTTTCCAACATTTCAAGGCTCAATTCCGACCGTGCATGGTGGCTCTCGTCCACGATGACAAGCGGGTTAAGCTGGTTGATGATCTGGAACAGGGCGGTTTCGTCCGCTTTTTCAATGGGGCTGTCGGGCTTGCCCAGCACCTTTGCAAACGCGGCAAGATTGCTGTTCTCCTGATAGGCTTTCAAGACCTCTTTGCTGCGCCCACGGAAGGAGTCGTAGGACAGCACCATAACCGACAACTGTTCCGTTACGGCGGTGGGGTTGAAGTTCTGCCCATTCAGAAGCTCCTGCTTGGTGTAGACCTCCACGCGTCCGCCGAAATCCACGTCGATTTTCTGACGGTAGGGATGGGACGTGTCTTTCAAGGCTTTTACCGTCTGCGTCAGAATCGCGTCCGAGGGAACAAGCCACACGACCGCTTTTGTCTTGGCAGCGGGGAGCGCGTCAAAGATGGGGCGAACGGCGTTGCAGGCAATAAAGGTCTTGCCGCCGCCCGTCGGCACCTTGAAGCAGAGGTTCGGAACACCGGGTATCACGTTTTGGTATAGCCCTAACGCCGGGGCAGATTTCTCCTGCCAGAACAGGCAAAACGCCGCTGCGTCACTCTTTGTTTCGTTCAGCAGTTCCAGATAGCGGGTCAAGTCCGCTATGACCTTTTTCTGATATGATTTCAGTTCCACGATAATTCAATGCGTAATTCGGAATGCGAAATGCGGAATTACGGCGCTCCTTTCTGAGATTTTGTGATTGTCACAAGGATCTTTATCAGCTCTTGGCAATCCTCATAAATGCTGAAAAACGGCTTTTCTTCGATATACCCGCTTTCATGCAGCAGCTCTAACCAGTATTCTGTTTCACTCGCTTCTTTTAGTGAGATATTCATTTTTGCATAAAAATCGGCTTTGCTCTGCCCGCGAATTGCCTCTTTTACGTTTGCGCCGATACTTGTTCCGCTCCGCAGAAGCTGCTTTGATAGGATATACTCGTTCTTTTCGCTGCAAAGATAGCGATAGAGCCGAATAATTCGCAGTGCGAACGATTTGCTTTTTTCAACGATAACATTTTCTTTTTCCACGCCGCCATCTCCCTATGCCAAACAATTCCGAATTACGCATTCCGCATTCATAATTTACTTATGTCTCTCGGAATTTTCTTGAATGTGACGCCCATTTTTGCCAGCTTGTCCTCACTGATGGCGCAGCGGTCGGCGTAGATCACCGTACCATCGGCTTTTTCCGTAATGGTGGAGAGGAACGCATAATCCAGCACCGTCACACGCTGCGGCTCGTAGTAGAAGTAATAGCCTGTGCTGTTGTGCTTGCCGAGGTAATACGGATTGCCGCCGCTGGGTGGGGCGTAGGGCTGCTTGGTTTCCATGAACCAGATGTATTCCCGGATTTTCTCCGGGGCAACCGCTTCATTCAGGCAATCGCCCATAAGCAACGGTTCGCCCAGATCGTAGAAGCTGAAATTGCCGCCCGTACCTTCCACGGCGTTCTTGCCCTCGCCGTAACCTTTGATAACACATTTGGCTCTTTTGGCGGTAATATCTTCAGCGTAGTCCATCATTTCTACAATAATAAATTGTCTGTTTCCTCCATCCGCCTTATTCATATTTAACACCGCGTGAGCCGTCGTGCCTGAACCCGCAAAAGAGTCAAGAACAATTGAATCTTCTTCACAATAAAATCCAAGCAAATACTGAATCAGTGCAGTCGGCTTTGGAAAATCAAATTTAATTCCCATAGTAGCCAACTCACTGCTCATGTTTTGTGTACTGCCAAGGTTAGAAATCACGGATAGCACATGACTAATAGATGTTCTTTTCTTAACCATCTCTATGGCACCCGTTTTGGTGATCTCAAATACTGTAGATTGTCCCTTGGTGTCTAACACGGGTTGAAATCCATTGTTAATAAAATTAATAAGGATATTCTTGGATGACCATCCGCTTTCTACTTCTACATCGTTTTGCAGAACTCCTTTGGAAATGATGGCTTTCTGGTAATAATACGGGAAAGCATTATTTCGCTTTTCAATTACCAACTCATCTACTGTACACGGAAATCCTTTAGGAAGTAAAACTTTGGACATCGGATTCTTTGGCCCGTTCTTAACAAGGGTGTTCCTTACTTCGCTTCTGAAGATTTTGCTTCCTTCTGTAACATTGGGATCAATGCCGTTGGGAAGTCCCACCAAATCTGGGTTCTTAATATAGCAAATAATGTATTCATGGCAGTTTTTGATTTTGGCTTGATTATCGAAATTACCATCAGAACGCCATACTATTTGGGCAATAAAACTTTTACGCCCGAAAATTTCATCACAAATAAATCTCAAATTATGACTCTCATTGTCATCAATGCTAATAAAAATAATGCCGTCCTGAGCCAACAGTTTGTATAGGAGTTTTAAGCGCGGATACATCATGCATAACCACTTATCATGTCTGGTTAAATCCTCGCCTTCATCACCAACTGTTTCATTTAGCCAGCGCTTAATACGGGGGTCATCGACATTATCTGAATATACCCATGCCTTATTCTTTTCAGAGCTTTTGGCGGTGTTGTACGGCGGATCGATATAGATGCACTTGACGCGCCCCTCATACCGGGGCAGCAGCGCTTTCAGGGCTTCCAGATTATCACCCCGGATGATCATGTTTTCGCTGCCGTTGTCCGCCTCGTGCTGCCCGTTTTCATCAAAGCTGTACTTGCGCTCCAACACCCGAAACGGCACGTCCTGATGGTGATTGATCACCTTGCTTTTTCCAATCCATTCAAGTGTTGGCATGGCTGATTTCCTCCGTAATCGTGTTATCCTCATTTCAAATGAGGGTATTTCTACCGCTGTCATCGTTTGTCGAATCGACGATTTGGGTAGATTCGTAACCAAGGGGTCCGTGCGCCCATTCGCACCCGCGAGGTGGAATAGACCCCATTATTTCGAGTTAGAGTCGCTGATATGATGCGGCTCATTTTTCATTTTCGGCAGGCTTTTTGATATACTTGCCGTTCTTGATTCTCGCGTCCGCCGGCTTTTCTGCGTCCTCTGGAATCCCCCAGACCGTGCCAATGCGGATCGCACCGGGGACGCGCCCCTCGCCGCACAAAATCTGAATACGTCGAGTGGAGATACCCCAGCGTTCGGCGGTTTGCGTGATAGATAAATACTTCATGGCGGTACTCCTGTTGCAGTTCCGTTCTGCGTCTTCTTATAAAATCACAGTATAATTATAATCGTCAAAGCGAATAAAAGTAAAGGCTTTCTGAAAAGTTCAGGAAGTATTTTCAATTCAGACATGAAAGGGGCGTGGGGCTTCCCAAAAAATCAAAATGGGCGTATCGGCTGCAAGGCTGAACCGCTCATTCGTCAGCCGTTTCGCCTCGAACATCAACCACGTCTGCCGCCGCATCAACAACACCGGGCACGTTTACGATGCCGATGTTGCCGAGCTGAAAGAACGGATGGCTGATGTATGGGAGCTGTTGAAAGTGCAGCAGAGGGAGGAGCTTTGACCACAAGGGGGGGGTCCGTGTGTGTGTTCCGTCACCAGTTTTCCGGACGATGGATAAGCTGACGCTCCGGAGTGTTCCACCTAGATTTCAGGACGACGGTTTTCGTGCCTTCAATCGGGGCTGTATTTCATCCTCTAACTAATAAGAAATAAATCAAGATACACGAGAATCAATCAATCAACACAAAATGGATTGATGGATGGTACAGGAGGTCAGATGAAAACTTTTTGCAAGGCTAACGACGCAGAGCCCGGCGGCATACTATGTACCGCTCCCAAGGTTTCTTCTCCAAGACGAAGCCCTGCGGGACAGCAGCAACGACGCAAAGGTGCTCTATGCGCTGCTGCTGGACAGAGCCGGCATTTCCTGGCAGAACGGCTACGCTGGGCCGAACGGCACGATTCGGCTGTACTTCACCTTGGAGCAGGCGCAGACAAAGCTCCACCGCAGCCGCTAGAGCGCCACGCGAATCTTCTAGGATTTGGAGTACAGCGATTTGATCGTTCGGTGCAAGCAGGGCCTGGGCAAGCCCGCCCTCATCCTGCTGAACTACCCGGTGGACGCAAAACTCATTCAGTCGAAAGAGGATGGTGCAAAACCGTCCGGCTAAAGGTCGAAAACAAAGAATTTTTTTGCTCTGCAAGTAGCGCAAATCACAGAGGAATGTCTTTTCCCATAACAACTCAGCAAAGCGTGTCTATGCGCCTACAGAAGCGATAAAGGGGGGACCATGTGAACGCAGAAAAAACGAATATCCCAAACAGCGTGGATGCAACCGAAATTCCGGAATACGTCTTTGAATCGCTGGCACGGAGTCTGCTTCCAGTAATTCAGAAGTACTACGAAAGTGAAGACGGTAAAAAGGTATTTGCCGAATGGAAAGCAAAGAAAGAGAATACGGAGTGTGCATCTACATAAAGAAGCCGGGAGGATTGCCATAATCGGCAGTCCTCCCGGCTTTTCCAGTATCAGTCTTCAATTTCTTCGATAGAAACAATAAATCCGAACCCATAACCAATCGGCAAAAGGTTCGGATTATATTGCTTTGGTGGAGCATAGGGGGATCGAACCCCTGACCTCAAGATTGCGAACCTTGCGCTCTCCCAGCTGAGCTAATGCCCCATGTGTTTACGTATTATACCCCTTTGAGGGGTGAGATGCAATAGATTTTTTAAGGGCAGGGGGAATGACAAATGAGGGAAAAAGGAAAGGCAACAAAAAATTCCACGGCGCGGAGCACGTGGAACTTTTCATTATGGTGGGCGAAAACAGAATCGAACTGGTTCCGCAGCGAACATCATTTGAAGGAGCAAAGCGACGCGCAAATGATCGTGAGCGCGGATGCAGGAGGTTATATGACTGTAGAGAAAAAAGGCAAAAGGCAATAAAAAATCCCACGGCGCGGAGCACGTGGAACTTTTCATTATGGTGGGCGATAACAGGATCGAACTGGTTCCGCAGCGAACACATTTTGAAGGAGCGAAGCGAGGCGCAAAATGTAGTGAGTCGCGGATGCAGGAGGTTACATGACCGTAGAGAAAAAAGGAAAAAGGCAAGAAAAAAGCACCACGGAGCGGATCACGTGATGCTTTCTTTTGGTGGGCGATAACAGGATCGAACTGCTGACATTCTGCTTGTAAGGCAGACGCTCTCCCAGCTGAGCTAATCGCCCATGGTGACCTGTGGGGGATTCGAACCCCCGAACCCGCCGTGAAAGGGCGGTGTCTTAACCGCTTGACGAACAGGCCACTGGCTCCTGAAGCAGGGTTCGAACCTGCGACATCGTGATTAACAGTCACGCGCTCTACCGGCTGAGCTATTCAGGAATCTGTACGTGAGTACGTGCATTATAATATCAAATCTCGCAGTGCTTTGCAAGGGGGAATTTGATTAGAAAAAGATGAATGGGGTTCAGGGTTCAAGGTTCGGGGTTAGCTCATCGGGCGAGTTGCCCTTTGATTTCATTGGGAGAGAGGTTCAGCAGGTTCTATAGGTTCTGTGGGTAGGGCGGGGAAGGTGCGGCGTATTTCGTCATCCTGAGCGGAGAAAAACGTCGTATGTTAGAAAATGGCTTATCTGAAACAGGAGAACTGAGTCGAAGGATCTAAGCGCCGCGGAGTTTTGACAGCGCTTCGTCATTTCGAGCGTAGCCCTCAATCTTAATTGCAGAACGGTCATCGCCTGATGTGAGGTAGCACTAGGACATTGTTTTTCCTCGGCGCATACACGCTAATTCCCGCAGTGCAGTAAAGATCGAGGGCTGCGCTCGGGATGACGATGCCGGAGAAATCCCAGTCACCAGCCACCAGTCACTCTTAATCCCCAATCCCTAATCCCTAGCCACTAGCCATTTATCAGTAAAAATGGAAATAAAAAATCCCACGGCGCGGAGCACGTGGAACTTTTCATTATGGTGGGCGATAACAGGATCGAACTGGTTCCGCAGCGAACATCATTTGAAGGAGCAAAGCGACGCGCAAATGATCGTGAGTCGCGGATGCAGGAGGTTAAATGACCGCAGAGAAAAAAGGAAAAAGGCAATAAAAAAGCACCACGGAGCAGATCACGTGATGCTTTCTTTTTGGTGGGCGATAACAGGATCGAACTGCTGACATTCTGCTTGTAAGGCAGACGCTCTCCCAGCTGAGCTAATCGCCCATAAATCGTTGACGCAGACTATTATGCCATAGTCTCGCGTAAGATGCAAGGAGAAAATGAGTTCGGGTATGAGGTGGTGCGGCGCATAAAATATAGAAACGCCGCGGAGTATAGATGGTGGCGATGCCCGAAAGCAGTATTCAAGTCACCAGTCACTAGACACTAGTCACTAGTCACTCTTTATCCCGGAAGTCCCACGCGAAAGGGGCCGCTGACTCTTTGTGTCAGCGGCCCCTTTGTTTACGCTTTCGTATTACGCAGCGTGAGAATTATTTTTCTTCTTTGGCTTTGCGATCTGCGATCTCCTGGTCATAGGATTTCTGGATGCGGACGTAGTTTTCACGGCGCTGTTTGGCATCGCGTTCGGTCTTTTCGAAGAGTTCTTCCGCTTTGTCTGGGAAGAGCTTCGCCAGAGATGCGAAGCGGACTTCACCCATGAGGTAGTCGCGGAAGTTGCCTTTCGGTTCGCGGCTGTCGAGGTGGAACGGATTCTTGCCCTGTTCCAGAAGCTCTGGGTTGTAGCGCCAGTTGCACCAGTAGCCACATTCGACGGCGCGTTTCTCTTCTTCGGAGGATTTGCCCATGCCGGCTTTGAGGCCGTGGTTGATGCATGGCGCATAGGCGATAATGAGGGACGGTCCCGGATAAGCTTCTGCTTCGCTGATGGCTTTGAAGGCCTGATTCATATCAGCACCGAGGGCGATCTGTGCGACGTAGATGTAGCCGTAGGAGACGGCGATCATGCCGAGGTCTTTCTTCTTGGTCTTTTTGCCGGAGGCTGCGAATTTGGCGATGGCAGCAGCCGGAGTGGACTTGGAGGACTGTCCGCCGGTATTGGAGTAGACTTCGGTATCGAGGACGAGGACATTCACATCTTCGCCGGAAGCGAGGACCTGATCGAGGCCGCCGAAGCCGATGTCGTATGCCCAGCCGTCGCCGCCGAAGATCCACTGGGATTTCTTGACGAAGTGATCCTTGAGATCCAGCAGTTCTTTGTATTCCGGATGCGCGGAAACCGCAGCGGTGAGGGCCGCATCGAGCTTGTCGGCGCGGTCTCTCGTGCCTTCGCCGAGGTCTTTCTTGGCGAGCCATTCTTCCATGGCGGTCTTGACATCGCCTTCTGCTGCCGGGAGGAGAGCTTCGAGCTTTTCGGTCAGGCGGCTTCTGAGCTTCGCTTCACCGAGGTGCATGCCGAGGCCATATTCCGCGTTGTCTTCGAAGAGGGAGTTTGCCCAAGCCGGTCCCTGTCCTTTGCTGTTCTTGGTATATGGCATGGACGGGGCGCTTGCGCCGTAGATGGAGGAGCAGCCGGTCGCATTGGAGATCATCATGCGGTCGCCGAAGAGACGGGTGACCATATTGATGTACGGGGTCTCGCCGCAGCCTGCGCAGGCACCGGAGAATTCGAAGTAGGTCGGTTCGAACATGGCGCTTCTGAGGTTCTTTTTGCCGAGCGGATTGTCTCTTGCCGGGAGGCTCTTTGCATAGTCCCAAAGGTTCTGCTTGGGGAGCTCTGTCTCTGCTGGCTGCATGACGAGGGCTTTCTTCGGAGCCGGGCAGGTATTCGCGCAGATGCCGCAGCCGTAGCAGTCTTCCGGATCGACGACGATGCGGTACTTGAGTCCTTTGACCGGGCCTCTGAAGTCTT
Organism: Dialister sp.; assembly: GCA_003447275.1. Taxonomy (GTDB): domain Bacteria; phylum Bacillota; class Negativicutes; order Veillonellales; family Dialisteraceae; genus Dialister. Next base: position 18,898 of record DLZS01000019.1, on the reverse strand, counting down.
TGACGATGAAGCCTTCCGGCGCATTCGCTGCTTCGTCTTCGGTGACGAGGAATGGACGGATGGCAGCATGCGGGCAGACGACGCCGCACTGGTTACAGCCGATACAGTTTTCCGGGATCCATTCCGGGATCATGATGGCTGCCGATGGACGTTCGTACTGGGATGTGCCGGACGGGAAGGTGCCGTCTTCGATGCCTTTCCAGGTGGAAACCGGGAGGTCGTCGCCTTCCTGACGGTTCATGACGTCGCAGACGTTCTTGACGAAGTCCGGACGGCTGACCTTTGCGATGGAACCGCCGGTGGTCGCATGTTCCCATTCGGCCGGTACTTCGACTTCGACGATGCCTTCCATACCGGCGTCGACAGCTTTGTTGTTCATGTCGACGACGTTCTGGCCTTTTCTTCCGTAGGATTTTTCGTTGGAGTCTTTCAGGTACTTCACGGCATCTGCATCAGGAATGATGTGGGTGAGGTGGAAGAAGGCAGACTGCATGATCATATTGATGCGGCCGCCGAGACCGATGTTCTTTGCGATCTCAAAGGCATCGATGATGTAGAATTTTGCTTTGAGGGCAGCGAGCTTCCGTTTCATGGCTGCCGGCAGGACGCGGTCCAGATCTTCTTTTCTCCATGGGGAGTTCAGAAGGAAGATGCCGCCCGGCTTGAAGCCGCGGAGAAGGTCGTATTTATAGATGTAGGACGGACGGTGGCAGGCGATGTAGTCAGCCTTGCGGATGAGGTAAGGCTTTCTGATCGGATCGGGGCCAAAGCGCAGATGGGAGATGGTGACGCCGCCGGATTTCTTGGAGTCATAGGCGAAGTAGCCCTGTGCATAGAGGTCGGTGTGGTCGCCGATGATCTTGATGGCGCTCTTGTTCGCACCGACGGTGCCGTCAGAGCCGAAGCCCCAGAATTTGCAGGAGACGAGCTTGGACGGGATTTCCGGTACCGGGAGCGGAGCGAGGGAGAGGTTCGTCACGTCGTCTTTGATGGAGAGCGTGAAGTTGTGGCGCGGGGTCTCTTCCTTCAGGTGTTCATAGACAGCCATGATGTCTTCCGGAATGACGTCCTTCGAGCCTAAGCCGTAGCGGCCGCCGCAGACTTTGATGGCGCGGCCGGAAGAGGCGATCGCAGATACGACATCCAGGTAGAGCGGTTCGCCGATGGCGCCCGGTTCACGGGTGCGGTCGAGGACGGCGATCTTCTTGACGGTCGATGGGATCTGGTCAAGGAAGTGCTTGACAGAGAATGGGCGGTAGAGGTGTACATTCAGCACGCCGACTTTTTCGCCGTGGGCATTGAGCGCATCGGTGACGTCCTTGCAGATGTCGGTGACAGAGCCGATCGCGATGATGATGCGGTCAGCATCGGCTGCGCCGTAGTAGTCGAAGAGATGGTAGCTTCTGCCGGTGATCTTGGAAATCTCATCCATGTAGCCCTGAACGATGTCTGGGAGGGCATTGTAGAAGGGGTTCGCTGCTTCGCAGTGCTGGAAGTAAACGTCCGGGTTTTCTGCGGTGCCGCGGATGACCGGATGATCTGGATTGAGAGCGCGGGCTCTGAAGTCCGCAAGGGCTTTCTGATCGATGAGCGGAGCGAGCTCTTCATAGCCCATGACCTCGACCTTCTGGATCTCATGGCTCGTGCGGAAGCCGTCGAAGAAATTGATGAAAGGTACGCGGCCTTTGATGGCAGCAAGATGGGCAACGCCTGCGAGGTCCATGATCTCCTGGGCATTCGCTTCTGCCAGCATCGCGCAGCCCGTCGCACGTGCGCTCATGACGTCCTGATGGTCACCGAAGATGGAGAGTGCGTGGTTTGCAAGAGCTCTCGCTGCGATGTGGAAAACGCCCGGGAGCAATTCGCCTGCGACTTTGTACATGTTCGGTACCATGAGCAGCATGCCCTGAGAGGCCGTATAGGTGGTAGTCAGCGCACCGCTCTGCAAAGAGCCATGGAATGCGCCGGCTGCGCCGCCTTCTGCCTGCATTTCGACGACGTGTACGGTGTCACCGAAAATATTCTTCTTGCCGTGAGCGGCCCATTCATCCACTTCTTCCGCCATCGGCGAGGAAGGGGTGATCGGATAAATAGCAGCTACTTCTGTGAATGCGTAGGAAATATACGCAGCAGCTGTGTTGCCATCCATTGTTTTTACATTTCTCACAGATCAACACTCCTTTATATGGAAAATCTGTTCAAGGGGAGCAGAGGAGATGAAGGATGAGGAAGGCGGCGCCTTTCTGGCCACGGATTCCTGCTCATCAGTCAACTGGCTTTTATACCTTTGCCTTTACTCTTCCCTTGCAAGATACCTGAAAATTAGGTACAATGGTTTTATGATAATTTTGCATAGATGGATTCACTTTATTCTATACTAAGTCATAGACCATGGACATTTCCAGGGCATCCGAATAGATACATTTCTATTATAGAATAAAGATATGGATTTCACAAGAAAATGAGAAGGAGAAAGAAATCAAGAGCAGCTGATGAGCGTACTGCTGTTTTTTATGCGGAGCATCATGCCCCTTGGAACCGGCGGAGCTTCTCCGGCATGGGATCTAGGGAAACGCTGATTCAATCGCAGAGTCGGATTTCACATGGATTTTTATACATGGCTTCGTCATCATCTTCCTTAAATAGCTTGCTATTCGCGTCAGATGATTCCTCGCTCTGTATAAAAATCCAAGAATGAAATCTGACAACGATTGAATCGGTGTTTCCCTAAAGCAGTCCGCCCCACGGACTCATCCTGAAGATGCACCCTCTTATCTTTCTTTTTACTCTTTCATGGAGGATCACAATGGATTATCGTCATCTGAAATATTTCATGGAAGTCGCTGAACAGAAGAGCTTCTCGAAAGCAGCGCGCAATCTTCATATTTCCCAGTCCGCCATCAGCCGCATGATCAAGTCGCTGGAGGATGAGCTGGGGGTCGTGCTTTTCATCCGCAACGCAAAGACGGTAGAGATCACAGCGCCGGGGACCATTTTCCTGAACTATGCGAAGCGGTGTCTTTTTATTTTTGAACATCTGAAGTCGGATTTTGAAAATGAATTCAACCTGAAGCAGGATACCATCGAGATCGGGCTGCCGCCGATCACCGATGCGCATGTCTTTGCAAAGCTTCTGGGCGAATTCAAGAAGAACTATCCGCAGATCGCCATCAAGCTCTATGAGCACGGTTCGAAGGTCATCGAGACCTCTGTCCAGGAGGGGGTCATCGACGTCGGCATCATCTGCACCATTCCGAATAACGAATTCGAGTCCATCTTCCTTTCAGAGGATGAGATGTGCGTCGTCATGCCGAAGGGCTATCCGCTCGAAGAGCACCCTGTCGTCCCGATGAAGCTGCTCGCAGACTATCCGCTCGTGCTGTACCGCGATGATTTCAATATGCATGATGACATCATGACGAACTGCAAAAAGATCGGCTTCACGCCGAAGATCGTATTCGAGACGAGCCAGCGTGAGCTGATGCTGCAGACGGTCGCGAGCGGCCTTGGCGTCGCGATCCTGCCGTCGCGCCTGTGTCCGGCAAACAGCGAGGAAAGCAAGGTCGTCACCCGTGTGATGACAGAGCCGCGCATGACGCATCACCTCTATGCCATCTGGAAGAAGGGCCGCTACCTCTCCCGCGCTGCCCGCCTCTGGATCGAATTCACCAAAGACCATCTGACGCTTTTGAATGACCCGCGTAAGATCGATGATATGATGAGGAAATAGGAGTTCCATGGAACAGTGGAAAAGGAAAATACAGTGGAGAGAACGTAAATATCTCTACCTTATTATGGCCATGCTGCTCGGCATGGTCATTTATCAGCAGTTTTTGATCACTGACCTGCAGGAACGGATGATGAATATCGAGGCGTCCTGCTATGACGACCAGCTGAATGATATCCGCTATGAAGCGGAGGAAGCGCTTCGTCAGAATGAAGAGCAGGGAAAGGATATCTATCTTTTGCAGAAGCACAGTGCGGATCACCGCTTCCGCCTGCTGGAATTGGAATGGGAAAAGTAGTGGTCGGTGGTCTGTGACTAGTGACTGGAGGCTGGAAGACGTTAGACATCAGATGTCAGATATCTGTAGTCTAACGTCTCCAAGACTCTAAGTCTCAAGCGGGCACCGCCAAGATGTATACTCCGTGACGCTTTTGATTTTGTACGCTGCACCTTCCATTTTCACTATGAGCGAGAATGGAAGGTGCAGCGCCAGTTCATATGTATTGTAAGATCAACATAAAGGTGACTTCTATGGCACAGGATCGGTTTATGGCTTTGGATGCACTTGCCTTGATGAGACACAGCAATGCTTCATGGAAGCTTCTCGCTTCTGATGATGCAGCTTTCTGCTGTGCCTTTTTTTATCAGGAATTTTTGGCGGGCAATGTGAGAAATCTGCCGGAAGCACGTCTTTTGATGGACATGCGTCCATTTCTGAAAGAGAAGCATGCCCTAGCGAAGGAGCCGCAGCCGGAGGAGGAAGCGCTCGAAGGGGAAGCGAAGCAGTATCTGCGCCGGTGGTCGGATGAAGAGCACCGCTGGCTTCGCCGTTTCTATCGAAACCACATGACGTACTATGACCTCACGACTTCGGGGCAGAAGGCCGTAGAGTGGCTGGAAAATCTGCGCAGTCGGAGCTTCATCGGGACGGAGTCGCGCCTCCACACGTTCTTCAATATCTTGCACGAGATCGAGCATAAGGCGAATCCGGATAAGAAGGCGCGCTTGGACTACCTTAGAAAGCAGCGGGCGGAGATCGATGAGAAGATCCGTCGGCTCCGCGAAGGCGGGGAAGTCGAAGTCTTAGATGAAGTGCAGATCAAGGAGCGCTTCATGGAAGCCATGGACATCGCGGCAGGGATTCTTTCTGATTTCCGTGAGGTCAAAGATAAATTTCAGGGCATCTACAATGATTTTCGCAATGAAGTGAACGAGTGGGAGCAGGGCAAGGGGGCGCTGCTCTCGCAGTTCATCGCGGACAGGGAAATCATCGAAGAGTCGGAGCAGGGCAAGAGCTTTTCCGCCTTCTTCGACTACCTGATGGCGTCCTCGCAGCAGGAGGATTTCGATCAGACGATGCGAAAGATTCTCCGCCTGAAGGCACTTGCCGGTGAGACGAACCGCTACAATCCGCTCCACGTGCGCCGTGCGTGGGTGGACGGCGCAGAAGACGTGCAGCAGACGATCGGCAAGCTATCGGAGCAGATCCGCTGGTATGTCAATGAGAACAATCTGCAGGAGAAGAAAAATATCTATTTCCAGGTGAAGGAAATCGAAAAGAAGGCGCTCGCGATGAGGGGGAGAGAGCCGAAACGGGAGAAGGAATTTATGTGGCTTGATGAAGCCGCGCCGACGATTTCTCTTCCGATGGAGCGGCCTCTCCGCATGCCGCCCGCGCAGATGGAGCTCGCTCAAGACGCGCTCACGGTGGGGGAGCACGTGGGGAGTCTGGAGGCGATTTTCAACCAGGTCTATGTGGATAAGGCGGTCCTTCGAGCGCATATCGAGGACATGCTCGAGACGCGGCAGAAGGTGACGCTGAAAGAAGTCATTGTCGCCTATCCGCTTGAGAAGGGGCTTTTCGAGCTTCTGGCGTACATGGAAATCGCCAAGAGCGAGGCGTGCCATTTCACGCCCGCCAAAGAACGGATCTTCTTCCAGGGAATCGATGGCCGCAGCCGCTATGTCACGATGGAACGTATTGTTTTTGAAAAGAAGGAGCCATGATGGAAAAAGAAGACATCACATTTTCTACCGTACTGATCCAGCTTCTCTCAGGGATCGTGGTGAAGGAAGCGGCTCCGGAGAGCTGGAATACCATCCTTTCTCAGCAGTATCGCATCAATGAATATATGGAAAAGATCGGGCTTTTGCTTGTCATTGACGAGGATGGCGGCTACGCTTTCCTAAAGCAGAAGGAGACGGATGAGCTGCCCCATCTCGTGAAGAAGCAGCCGCTGACATTCAAGATGAGTCTTTTCCTTGCGCTTCTTCGTAATGAGATCAATGAATTCGACGGGGCGAACGGGGACAGCATGCTTGTCGTGAAGGATGAGGAAATGGTCGCTCGCATGAAGCCATATTTCCCAGATATGTCAGATGAAGTGAAATTTGCTGACTCCATCCGTGCCTGCTTCAAGAAGGCGGTTTCCATGAAGATCCTCTCGCCGGTGAAGGACAATGAATTTGCCTATGAGGTGCAGCCGATCCTGCGCCGCTTCGTGGATGCGGCCTGGCTCTCGGAATTCAACCGGGCGCTCGACAAGTACATGGAAGAGAATGGCATTTCCTTAGAGGACAAGGCGGAAGAAAAGGAGGACACCCATGAATCTATTTGATACAGACGGCCGCATGGAAGATGTGGGTCCGGGCTACCGCATGCGGCGGCTCGAAGTGTACAACTGGGGCACCTTCGACGGCGCGGTCTGGCCTTTCGAGCTGGGCGGCAATACGTCGCTCCTCACCGGGGAAATCGGCTCGGGCAAGTCGACTCTGGTCGATGCCATCTTGACGCTCCTCATCCCGCAACCGAAAATCAATTACAACAAGGCCGCTGACTCGGGGAGCCGTGAGCGTTCGCTCACGTCCTACGTGCGCGGTTACTATGCGAAGAGGAGCAATGCATCCGGTGAAGAAGAGCCGGTCGCGCTCCGTGATAAGAATAAGTACTCCGTCATCCTCGCCGTCTTTTCGGATGTAGAGAAGGACAGCTACGTGACCCTTGCGCAGGTCTTTTTCTTCCAGCCCGGGAGCGAGCGTCCGGCCCGCTTCTTCGTCGTGGCAGAGCGCAGTCTCTCCATCAAGAAAGATTTCGGCGGCTTTGGGAATAACATCAGCGATCTCAAGAAGCGTCTGAAGAAATCACTCTATGTGGAAGTATTCAATGACTACACCTCGTATGCGGTGAAATTCAAGTCGCTCTTCGGCATTGTGAGTGATGACGCGCTCGACCTTTTCCAGCAGACCGTCTCCATGAAGAAAGTGAATGGGATCACCGATTTCGTCCGCAAGAACATGCTTGGTGATGTGGACAGGGCGGAGATGGAAGAGAATATCCAGCGCCTCCTCACCCGTTTCCATGACCTGAAGAGTATCCATGATGCCATCGTGCGTGACCGCGAGAAGATGGACCTTCTTCGCCCTATCGTGAAGGCGTCGGATACCTATGATGCCTGCCTCCTCAAAGAGAGTGAGCTCTCCCTGATGGAAGAGGGGGTGCAGCCGTATCTGGCGCGGGAGGAAATCAAGCTCCTCACGGAAGCGCTTACAAAGAGCAACCGGCAGCAGGAAGAAATGCGTGCTCGACGCACGTCCTTTGAGGCGGAACTCATCCACGCCTTGGAAGATATCGACGCCAAGAAGAAGGAAATGTGGCAGAATGGCGGCAACCGCCTGCATGATGCGGAAAAAGAACTCAAGAATTGCGAGAAAGATCTCGCGCAGGTGATGAAGCAGGCGGAGAACTACCGCGTCTACGCGGATGTGCTGGGGCTTTCTGTGCCGGTGGTGCTGGAGGATTTCCTGACTCGGCGAAAAGAGCTCGAAGAACTGGTGGGCGCACTCAAGGCGGAGTATGACGCACTGGATGCGAAGAAATTCGAGGCCGACAGCAAGGAACAGGATATCGTATCGCAGATTTCTGCGGACAAGACAGAGCTCGCGTCCCTTCTGAAGCGCGATAGCAATATCCCAGCACCCTTCATCGCCATCCGCAAAGACCTCTGCTGCGACCTCAAGGTGGCGGAGAAAGATATGCCATTCGCCGGGGAAATCATGGAAGTGAAGCCCGAGGAGAAGAAGTGGGAAGGCGCACTCGAGCGACTTCTTGGCGAATTCGGCGTATCGCTCCTCGTGCCGGAAAATCTCTATGGCAAAGTCATCGACTGGATGGAAAAACATTTTCTCGGCCGCCGCATGGTGTACTACCGCGTCGACGAATACACGCCGCCCGTCTCGATGACAGACCTGCCGGAAGCGTCGGCAGCGAGGAAACTTCATATCAAGCGTGATTCGCCGTATGCGGGCTGGCTTGCCTCCGAGCTGGTGCACCGCTTCGATCACATGTGCGCGGAAACGACCGCGGAATTCAAGAAAGCCCGCTTCGCGCTGTCACTCGAAGGTCAGATCAAGACGCAGGGGCGCCGCCATCAGAAAGATGACCGCCACGCGCTCCATGACCGTCGCTATTACGTGCTCGGTTTCTCGAACAAAGAAAAGATCGCTCTCATCAGAAAGGAACTGGAACGCCTCGAAGGGGAGCGCGCTACGCAGAGGAAAATCGTGCAGCAGATCGTGGCGGAGAGAGAGTCCGTCATCCGCAAGCGGAATGCCGCAGAGAACCTTCTCGTGGTGGATAATTTCAAGGACATTGACTGCCAGTATTTTGCAGACCGCGTTGACAAGCAGAAAGCCATCATCCAAAGCCTCAAGGGCCATTCGAATATCCTCGTCCGTCTCGACCGCGAAGTGAAAGCGCTCGAGAAAGAGAAGAAAGAGATTGAGGCGGCTATTCGCCGCGCAGACGGTGAGCTGGGGAGTCTTGCGCGCCAGATCACAGAATACGAAGATAAAAAAGCCGCGGACGAGAGAATCCTCTGCAGCGCGCCGGAGCTCATCCGCCGCGAAGGTTTCGACCTATTGGACAAGCACCGTGAAGACTGCATCAAGAAACGTTCCTTCACGCTGAAGTCTATGACCGACAAGCAGGGAATGTACAATAAGTGGATCCGGGAAGAAAAAGAAAAGTGGGGCGCAAAGAAGGAGCAGAGTGGCTCGGCCATGTCGTCTGGCATGTCGAAGTACCTGCAGTACCTCTTACTCCATAATGAAAGTGACCCGAATCTTACGAACGAGCTGAACCGCGCAAACAGGAGCGAGTACAAGGAGCTCTACCGCCGCATTGGCGAAGATGATCTGCCGAAACTGCTGCCGAAATTCAAGAAGCGACTTCGTGAGAATACGATCCAGGATATGGCGATTTTCCAATCGAAGCTCCTCTCGAATCGCGATGTCATCCGGGAGCGCATTGAGGAAATCAACCGCTCGCTCTACGACATCGACTACAATGTGGGGCACTATATCGAGATCGAGTGCATCGAGTCACTGAACAGTGAAATCAAGCATTTCCGTCAGCAGCTGAAGGCCTGCACCGACAGTGCCATCACGGGCAGTGATGATAACTATAACGAAGAGAAATTCCTTGAAATCGAAAAAATCTTGTCCCGCTTCTCTAAGAGCCGCCCGGGACGAGCGGAAGAAGATAAGAAATGGACAGCGATGGTGACCGATGTCCGGAACTGGTACACCTTTGCCGTCTCCGAACGCATCCGTATGGAGGATGGCAGCTGCGGCGAAGAGTACGAGCACTACACCGACTCCTCCGGCAAGTCCGGCGGGCAGAAAGAAAAACTCGCCTACACGATCCTGGCGGCCAGCTTCGTATACAGCTTTGGCATCATCGGCAGCCGTGTGCTTCCGACCTTCCGCTTTACGGCGATCGACGAAGCCTTCCTGAAGAGCTCGGACGAGTCCGCTCGCTTTGGTCTCGAACTTTTCCGCAAAATGGGACTGCAGCTTCTTGTTGTGACGCCGCTCGCCAAGATCCCGACCATCGAGCCGTACATTTCCCACCTAGGCTTCGTCTCGCAGAATGAGAAGCGCCAGTCGCAGATCCGAAACCTCTCCATCGGTGAGTACCGGAAGGAGCTTAAAGCCCATGAGAAGAAAGTTTGACGAGCCGCTCAGAAAGAAGCTCTCGCGCTTGGAAGCCAATGGCAAACTCTACGTGGCGCTCGCAGAAGGGAGCGAAGTCCCCTATCTGAGCATGCCGCTTAAGCGGCCGCAGGATATAGAAACCAGCTGGGACGAGCTTCTCGCCTGGCAGGACTTCTGGCGCAAAGCGCCGAAAGCATCAGACGGTCATCCCCTCTGGCACGTCGAAGAAAAACGAAAGCAGACGGTCTCCTTTGGGAAACAGCTGATGCCTGTCCGCGTCTTCATCGATACCCCGGAGGACGCCATGGCGCTCCTCGGACTTACGAAGAAGAAAAAAGAATTTCTGGCCGGCCTTTCAGCTGTAGAAAACCAGATGCCCTCTCTCCGTGACTGGTACCTCACGTATTTTGTCCGGATTTTCGCGGAAGATTTCTTTCCCATGGCGCTATCCATTGCCCGCTTCATGCTGGCGCAGGAGCAGCGGGAAGGATACCTTCGCGAGATGGCGATCCCCGGCGTCGATACGAAATTTCTGGAGAATCACAATTTTCTGGTGCGGACTCTCTGGAATGCCATCTTCCCGGAAAATACTGCTGAGAGCAGTGACGAACTCTGGGAGAAACTCTTCGTACAGAAAGTCCCGACGCCCTCCATCTGCGTCCGAAGCCTTGATGAGCACCTGCGCTTTGCCGGCGTCAGAAAACTCTTTCTTTCGCAGGATGATATTGCCGATTTCCAGCCGCCGCACCGCCGTATCTTCATCACGGAGAACAAGGTGAATGGCTATACCTTCCCCGATGCCGAAGACAGCCTCATTCTCTTCGGCATGGGCTATGGCGTCTTGGAAATGGCAGAATCCGCACCTTGGTTAGCCGATAAGGAAATATACTATTGGGGTGATTTGGACCACGATGGCTTCAATATCCTGAGCAATCTTAGAAAAGTATTGCCAGAAATGAAGATTCATTCCTTTCTGATGGACAAAGAAACGCTTCTGGCCTATGTGGATCCCAAAGTGAAAGATACAGGAAATACCACCACCATCCCGGACTATTTGACCGTCAGTGAGAAAATGGCCTGGAAATTGATTCACGATAACGGTTGGCGACTGGAACAAGAACGGATTCCCCATGAGGAAGTGGAATGGGCTGTGGAGAGTCTTTTGGCCGAGGAGGGAAAATAGGGAAGAAAAGGTTACTCAGGTTTCCTTAACCATTGCATTTTTGCATTGATAAATATCGAACTATATGGTAATATATGGATATAGAAGAATATCGATAAAACGACCTGCGACTGGTAAGATCATCATTTTTCGGGCGTATCTTTCCCGCTAAGGGAGGATACAAGAGGGGCTCGACTGGCGGTCTGCTTCGCCATGAACATGGCAAGCGGACAAGAATTACGTTTAGGAGAGTGCAGTACCTAACCCCTAACCCCCCCTAACACCTGATCCCTGGTCACTGGTCACCTAATTTTTTCTGCCACCTGCAGAGAAAGGAGAATATCATGACACTTCATATCTATTATTGCCCATCTTGCGATTCTTTCTTATTCAAAACCGGCGAAGCCATGGCTGTTTCTTGCTGTGGTGAAACATTGCAGCCCTTGGCAGCAGGTACCAGTGATGGAGCCAGGGAAAAACATGTACCGGTGGTGACTCACGAGGGGGATCTTCTTCACGTACAAGTGGGGGAAGTGCTGCATCCTATGTTGGAAAACCATTACATCCAGTGGATCGCCTTGGTGACCGAAGAGGGCTTCCAAGTGCGCTATCTGAAACCGGGAGAAGAACCGAAAGCCGTCTTTGCTGATGTGCCGCATGGCGTGGTGTATGAATATTGCAATCTGCATGGCCTTTGGAAATGTGAATTTTAAGGAAACACTGATTACATCGGACTCTGCGATTGCATCAGCGTTTCCTTCAGATTCGTGATTCGTGACTGGTGTCCCATCACCGGGAGGCTCTCCCGGTGATGAGTCATCAGTTTTTTGTTGCCCGCCCTACGCAGGGTCAGCCCGCGGGGCGTGCCGGCCTTGATCGCGAAGGAAAGCTCGGTTCGAATGAGACAGGATCGGATGAATGACCGATCACGAAATATGATACAATAAGAAAAAGTTATTTTTAGGGAAACACTGATCCTGCGATCGGATCAGCATTTCCTTAGAATTCGAAAGAAAAAGGAGTGAAGGAGGCGTTTCTGCTTGGATCCATTTGTTCATCTCCACGTCCACACCGAGTACAGTCTTTTCGACGGCACATGCCGCATCAAGGAGCTTGTCTCTTATGTCAAGTCGCTCGGGCAGACGGCGGTCGCGATCACGGACCATGGTGTCATGTACGGTGCGGTCTATTTATATAAAGAGTGTATCGCGCAGGGCATCAAGCCGATCATCGGATGCGAGGTCTACGTCACGAGGAAGAGCCGCTTCGAGCGGGCGAAGGGCGAGAAGGAGAAGCTGGGGCATCTGATCCTTTTGGCAGAAACGAATGAGGGCTATCAGAATCTCATCAAGATCTGCTCGAAGGCGTGGACGGAGGGCTATTTTCATAAGCCGCGGGTGGATCATGAGCTTCTGTCCAAGTATCACAAAGGGCTCATTGCGTTGTCGGCCTGTGTTGCCGGCGAGCTTCCGCAGGCGATCTTAAACCGCGACATGGATGAAGCCAGAAAGGTGATCCGCTACTACATCGATACGTTCGGGAAGAAGAACTATTTCCTCGAGATGCAGAATCATGGCATCCCAGAAGAAGCGGATGTACGTCCGGTGCTGGCGTCTTTGGCAAAAGAGTATGGGCTGGGGCTGGTCGCGACGAATGATTTCCACTATACGAAAAAAGAGGGTGCAAAGAGCCAGGAGATCAAGCTCTGCATCTCCACGGGAAAGACACTGGATGATCCCTATCATTTCCATTTTCCGAATGACGAATTCTACTGCAAGAGCGGGGAGGAGATGCGGGCGATCTTAGGCGAGTATCCGGGCGCCATCCAGAATACGGCAAAGATTGCAGAGCGCTGTCATGTGACCTTCACCTTTGGTGACCACAAGCTCCCGTCCTTTGATGTGCCGGAAGGCGAGACGTCCAAGTCATACCTGCGAAAGCTCTGCGAGGCGGCGATCCCGGAGCGCTATCCGGAGTCCACGGGAAAAGAGAAGGAGCGTCTGGATTATGAGCTCGGTGTCATCAATCAGATGGGATTCTCGGATTACTTCCTGATCGTCATGGACTTCATCCGTTACGCGAAGACACATGGCATCCCGATCGGGCCGGGGCGTGGGAGCGCGGCAGGAAGCATCGTCGCCTACCTCCTGCACATCACGGAAATCGATCCACTGCGTTTCGACCTTCTCTTTGAACGCTTTCTGAATCCGGAGCGAGTCTCCATGCCGGATATCGATACTGACCTCTGCTATCGCGGACGCGGGCAGGTCATCGCCTATCTCGCAGAGAAGTACGGCGCCGAGCAGGTGGCGCAGATCATCACCTTCGGTACGCTTGCGGCGCGCGCCGTCATCCGTGATGTCGGCCGTGTCATGAATCTGCCCCTTCGCGAAGTGGACAAGATCGCAAAGATGGTACCGAGCGGCCCGGGCGTCACGCTGAAGAAGACGCTGGACGGCTCGAAGGAATTCAAAGACCTCTACGAGTCGAATGCGACGGTACGCACCCTGATCGACCACTGCCTCGACCTCGAAGGACTTTCCCGAAATTCCGGCACGCATGCCGCCGGCGTCGTCATCTGCTCGAAGCCCGTCGATGAGTACGTGCCGATCCAGCTCACTGCGGATGATTTCATCCAGACGCAGTACGAAAAAGATCAGGTCGAGCAGCTCGGCCTTCTCAAGATGGATCTTTTGGGGCTTAGAAACCTCACCGTCATCCATGATGCGGTCGAGATGATCCGGGCGAACCGCGGTGTCACCATCGACATCGACCGCATTCCTTCTGTCGACGAGAAGACGTGCGAGATGCTCTGCGCGGGCGACACCACAGGCGTTTTCCAGTCCGAGTCCTCCGGATTTACGAATCTTCTGATGAAGCTCCACCCGGACCGCTTCGAAGACCTCATCCCGATGGTCGCCCTCTACCGTCCGGGACCTTTGGGCAGCGGCATGGCGGAAGATTTCATCAAGAGAAAACATGGAGAGATCCCCATCGAGTACCCGCATCCATCCCTGGCTCCCATCCTGAAGGAAACCTACGGCGTCATCCTCTATCAGGAACAGGTCATGCAGATCGCCTCTGTCATGGGCGGTTTTTCCCTCGGCCAGTCCGACATGCTCCGCCGCGCCATGGGACACAAGGAGCCGGAGATCCTGCAGAAGAACCGGGATACCTTCGTCACAGGCGCCGTGAAGAATGGCGTCGATGAAAAGACGGCGAATTACGTCTTCGACCTCATGGTCCACTTTGCCGGTTACGGCTTCAATAAATCTCACAGCGTCTGCTACGGATGGATCGCCTGGCAGACCGCCTACCTCAAGGCGCACTACCGCGCTGAATTCATGGCTGCCATGATGACCTGCTACAATGGCGACAAGAACAAGGTCAGCCGCTACATTTCAGATACCAGAAGAGCCGGTGTGGAGATCGCCGCACCGGATGTCAATCTTTCGGAAGCCTATTTTTCTGTCAGCGGAAATAAGATCCTCTTCGGGCTCGATGCCATCCAGAACGTCGGAGAGAATGCCGTCGAAGCCATCATCCGGGCACGACAGAAAGGCGGCCCCTTCACCTCCATGTCGGATTTCTTGGAGCGGGTCGAAGGAAAAGGCCTCAATAGCCGCGCGTGTGAAAGCCTCATCCGCTGCGGTGCGATGGACGGCTTCGGCTACAACCGCTCTCAGCTCCTCGCTGCACTCCCGCAGGTCATGAGTGATGTCGCCTCTGCGAAGAGTGACCGGGAGAGCGGACAGATGTCTCTCTTCGGCGGGGACGAGATGAAAAGCTCCGTCGTCTATCCCGATCTCGAAGACATGGATGCGGATGAAAAGATCGACTGGGAAAGGAAGCTCTTGGGCTTCTACGTCAGCGGTCATCCGCTCGAAAAGTACAAGAAGCAGATGGCCGCCTGCACGCCCATCTACCAGATCGAGACCGAAGGCAGCCGCTACGACGGGAAGACAGTCACCTTGGGCGGCACTGTCACCCGTGTGAAGGGCATGGTCACCAAGAAGGGCGCGCCCATGGGTTACGTCACCATCGAAGACTATGAAAGTGAGATCGAAGCCGTCCTCTTCCCCTCCGTCTGGGAAGCCGCACGCCCCTTCCTCACCGAAGATGCGCCCATCTGTATCCGCGGCCGCGTCCAGTCGAACGAGCGAGAAGTCAAGATCTTAGCCGACAGCATCATACCGATGGCCCAGTTCCAAAAGACCGTCCGCATGCCGGTCGATGAAGTCCACCTCTACGTCGATCCCCGCCATGAGACGGACAAGGTCAGTGCCGCCCTCGCCAGAGTCCTTGCGAAATACCATGGCGGCACACCCGTCATCCTCCACCTCATATCCTCAAGGCAGGAGATCCGCATGGTGCCCCAATTCTATGTCGACTTTTCCGAAGAAGCCGAAGAAGCGCTGAAAGG
Source organism: Dialister sp. (assembly GCA_003447275.1). Lineage (GTDB taxonomy): Bacteria > Bacillota > Negativicutes > Veillonellales > Dialisteraceae > Dialister. The sequence continues at coordinate 3,592 of DLZS01000019.1, read as the reverse complement.
GCTCCTCGGCAATGCGGCGGTCGAGGGGAGAAAAAATTAGTCGCATGCAGAGAGAGCAGCATCAAAAACGGCGAGCCGCTGGCTCGCCGTTTTTGATGGCGGGCAGACGGTAAAGCCTCAAAGTTTATGAACTTTCTCACGCAAAAACGTTTCACTTATGCTATACTTTAAACAAATATGGATAATGGGGACAGTAGGCGAAGCCTTATTTCTCTATAGCCCCGTTTACCCTGTGGCGCGGCGTTCGTGCTGCGTGGCATATGATTTCGACCTCACAGAAGGGAGACACTATGAAGTTTCTGGTTTGTATCAAACAGGTCGTCGACACATCGAAGATGGAAGTCGATCCGACTACAGGAAGACTGAAAAGAAATAATGCGAACAGCATCATGAATCCGCTGGATCTCCATGCGCTGGAAGCGGCATTCTCGCTGCGTGATGAAGTGGGCGGCACGGTGACGGTCATCACTATGGGTCCTCCGCAGGCAGCCGCTGTCCTGAAGGATGCGGTCGCTATGGGCGCTGATGAAGTATACCTCGTGACGGACCGCGCATTTGGCGGTGCGGATACTCTTGCGACGAGCTACACACTGGCTAAGGCGATCGAGAAGCTGGGAACATTCGATCTCATTTTCTGCGGGCAGGAGTCCATCGACAGCAATACGGCGCAGATCGGCCCGGAGATCGCTGCGACGCTCGGCATCGCTGATGTGAGTGCAGCCGTAGGTATTTCCTATGAGAAGGAAGGCTTCCTCACTGTAAAGCGCCAGATCGGTGGGAATATCGAGGTGCTCGAGCTTGCTCTTCCGGCGGTCGTCACTGCGACAGAAGCGCTGAACCATGCGAGATATCCGAGCATCAAGGGTCTCCTTAAGAAGGATGAAGTGGAGATCGGAAATCTCACGGCAGCCGATCTGTCGGTCGATCCGGCGCGCATCGGCATGAAGGGCTCTCCGACGCAGGTCCGTCAGGTCCGTCCGGTCGTGCCGCCGAAAAAAGAAAATCTCCGCATCGAAGGAAAGACGACGGAAGGAGCGGCAGATCTCTTCCTCTCGGCTATGCAGAAACTGAAGGTCATCTAAGGAGGGGCGAAATGGATTTTTCTGAACACAAAGGTATTTATGTCATCGGAGCGCTTGCGAATGGCAAGATCCAGAAGGTCACCGGTGAACTGACCGGCGAAGCCCGCGTACTGGCTGACCAGCTTGGGGAAGAGGTCGCAGTCGTCCTCATCGGTGCTGATCTCAAGGATCCGGCATCCTCGCTGATCCCCCTCGGCGCAGATAAGGTCTATGTGATCGATCATCCGCTCCTTGCCCACTATGATGGGAAAGCGTACCAGAAAGCACTGGCGCCGTTCCTCTTGGAGAAGAAGCCGGATACCATCATCTTTGGCGCGACGCCATTCGGCCGCGATCTCGCCCCGCGTCTGGCGGCAGAGCTCGTCTGCGGCGTCACGGCAGATGTGACGGAGCTTTCGGCAGATACCGAGAAGGGGCTGGTCATCTGGTCGCGTCCGGCGATGGATGGGAATATCATGGCAGATATCGTGTCTCCGGACTATCGTCCTCAGGTCGGCACGGTCCGCCCGGGCATCTTCAAGTACCCGCAAGCCGATGCTTCCCGCACGGGCGAGGTCATCTCCCTCTCCGTTTCCCTTGAAAAGGAGGATCTCGGCACGGTGCTGAAGGAGATTATCGCCGGTGAGAAGGACAGCCATCCGGTCGAAAATGCGAAGGTCGTCGTCGCAGGCGGCCGCGGCATCCGTACGGAGGAAGAATGGGCGAAGCTCCATGAGCTCGCTGATCTTCTGGGGGCAGCTGTCGGCTGCAGCCGTCCGATTGCAGAGCTCGGCTGGGAGCCGCATAGCCACCAAATCGGCCAGACAGGCAAGGGCGTAGCGCCGAAGATTTATTTCGCACTCGGCATCTCGGGCGCGATGCAGCACATGTGCGCAGTCAATGCGGACATCGTCATCGCGGTCAATAAGGACCCGAAGGCGCCGATCATGGAAATGGCAGACTACGCTGTCGAAGCGGATCTGAAGGATTTCCTCCCGCTCCTCATTGAAAAGATCAAAGCACTGAAAAGCAAGTGAGGGATGAATGGTCAGGAATTGGGGACTGGGAGTCTCGAGTGACTAGTGACTAGTGACTGGATTAGAAAAATCTTTTCTCGTATCGTCATTTCGAGCGAAGCGAGAAATCTTTGTTGTTCGCGGTCAAACGAATCCTGTCAGAAAAGCTCAAACGGGAAACCTGCTTTTTAAGAAACCTTCGGGCATCGCCACATCCATACTCTGCGGCACTTCTATGTTTTTATGCGCCGCACCAACCCCTTTTGAACCTCTTGAACCTATAGAACCCGCTGAACCTCTTTCGCAGGCAATCAAGAGGCAGAACGCCCCAGTGGTAATATCCCTCATAAGCCATAATAATAACAATTTGTTACGGAGGTGAGACGTATGGCAGAAAGAAAAACTACCATATACTACAATCACAATTTCTATTATGATTTCTCCCAGATCATCGCGGCAGATGACAGAGGACTCCAGTTTGGTGACGGATGCTATGAATGGATCCGCGTCTACAAAGGCCATCCGTTTGCTCTTTCCTATCACACCGACCGTCTGTACCGCTCCATGCGTCTTTTGGGCATTCGTCCCGTGACAGCACCGGACGAATTCACCGAGATCGTGGAAACCGTCGTCGAAGAAAGCGGCATCGAAGAAGGCTATGTGAAGATCATCGTCACCCGCGGACAGGGCGATCATGATTTCCTGATCCCTGCCAGAAATCAGCTGCGTCCGAATGTCCTGGTCTACGCCAAACCGATCAGTCTGGATGCCATTGCCAAAGTGCAGGATGGCGTGAAGTGTATCACGATGAAAGATGATCGCGGACACCACTGCGACATTCTTTCCCTCTCTCAGGTGGATAACCTTCTCGCGCGGCAGGAAGCCCTGAAGCAGGGCTGCTACGACGGCATCTTCATCCGAGACGGCCTTCTGACCGAAGCCACCCACTCGAATGTCCTTATCGTCAAGGCGGGCGTCATCTGGACCCCGGGCACGAATGAATTCATGACCCGCGGCATCACCCGTTCCCTTGTCCTGTCCCGCGTCGCTCCGACTGCCGGTGTCACCTCCATCGATGATGCGGCAGATCCGGTCCGCCTCGAAGATATGATGAATGCGGAAGAAGTCTTCCTCACAAATTCTCAGGACGGCATCATCCCGGTCCTCTCCATCGACGGAAAGCCGATCGGCAATGGAGAAGTCGGCCCTGTCACTCGTAAGATCCAGCAGCACTATGCGCATCTCATGAGCGACGGTTTGCCGTAACAGGTCAATGCATACTATAAAAAGCGGGGCTGTGAAGAAATGAAGACTCATTTCTTCACAGCCCCGTTTTACTTTGCTTTCATTTGCTTCAGGGTTCAGGGTTCAGGCTCTCGTGGCGGCTTCGCCGCCCCAAAAGGAGGCCAACCCCGCCTCGCTGCGCTCGGCAGCCCCTTCCAAGGGAAGGGGCTCGCGTGGACACTCCCTCCTTCCTATGGAAGGAGGTGCCCCGAAGGGGCGGAGGTTGGATGG
>DLZS01000037.1:28302-37793 GCA_003447275.1 Dialister sp. | reverse complement strand
CCGAAGGGGCGGATAGGGCACTGGCGGCAGGAAAGAGAGTGGGGAAAGCGGAGAAGTGCGTCGTTTATGAAAGCAACCGAGCGCCTCATATACTTGCGGCGAAGCCGCCACCTTCATTCCTCATTTGCGCAAATCTTTCATTCCCAATCAAAGGGCTATACGCCCCTAGTGATGTCCCTGAACCTATCACTCCCTCATTCCCAATTCTATGGCCAGCTCCGTTGCATTCTCTACGATGCGTGTCGCGCCATGGCGGGCGAGAAAGCTTTTATTTCGAAAGCCCCATGTGACGGAGATGCAGGCAAGGCCGGCATTTTTGGCGGTCTCTATGTCTACTTCCGAGTCACCGATATAGACAGCCTGTTCTTTCGGAATGGAAAGGTCATGGAGAATGCGATCAAGCATGTCGGGCGCAGGCTTTCTATGGATGGCAGGGGAATTGCCCATGATGGCGTCGAAAAGACCGGGGAAATGCATCGCGGCGAGCTTCGCTACATCCGCTTCGTCCTTGTTCGATGCGACGGCGGTACGGATCCCTCTTTTCCGAAGCGCGGAAAGGAGAGCGGGGATGCCGTCGTAGGGGGTGGTGTGAAGGTGGCAGTGCGCGCTGTAGTAGGGGACGAAGATCGACTGCAGGCGGGCGGTGTCCTGCGCTGTAAGACCGTAGGAGGAAAGCGGCGTAGGATTTTCTACGTATTCCAAGTCTTCACCGGCGCATCCGGCGGACATGGCGAGCGCTTTCTGCATGTCGGCTTCGATGCCGCAGCCGTAGCAGAGCTTCACGAGCTCTGCGGGAAATTCATGGGGCTTTCCCAACTGGGAAAGTGCGTAATTGGTACAGATCGTAAGATCGGTGATGGTATCGAGGATCGTACCATCCATATCGAAGAGAACTGCCTGGTACATGATGGGCTCCTTTTTTCGTGGTAGTGACTGGAAATTAGTAGCTAGGGATTAGGGACTAGGGATTAGGGACGCACAGTGACTGGTGACTTGAATTCTACTTTCGGGCATCGCCTCATATATTTTCGGCGAAGCCGTCACCTTCATTTCTCATTTCTAATTCCTCGCTTCTAATTCCTTATTCGAGCAGAGCTTTCATTCACAATCAATGATTGAGTACGCCCTGAGAGCTACCCCTTTTCCCTATTCTAGCATCCCCCTTTCCATTCTGCTATAATGGGCTTTACGAAATAGAGAATGAGAAGGAAAGAAGGAATCAATATGCATTTGACCATGATGCACATGGGGATCATCATCGTGACGCTCGTATGTGTGATCGGGATCGGGATCTATAGCTCGCGGTCGGTGAGATCGGCGGCTGGATACAGCGTCGGCGGCCGGTCAGCGGGAGCACCGCTTGTCGCAGGAAGTATCGCAGGGACGGTAGTCGGCGGCGGCGCTACGGTGGGGACGGCGCAGCTGGCGTATCATTTTGGCCTTTCCGCGTGGTGGTTCACACTGGGGAGCGGTATCGCCTTCATCATCATGGGGCTTTTTTATGCAAAGAAAATGCGCGGCACGGGGCTTGAGACGATCCCGCAGTTTCTGGCGATGCATTATGGGAAGAAGGCGGAGGAGCTTTCTTCGGTGATTTCCTCCATCGGTATCCTTTTTTCTGCGGTGGCGAGCTGTCTGCCGGGGATAGAGATCGTAGCAGAGGTCTTTCACGTCGATGCGTATACCGCTTCTGCGCTTCTGGTCCTTTTGGCTGCTGCCTATACATTCTTTGGCGGGATGAAATCAGCTGGGATCGGCGGTATGCTGAAAATGGGGATCATCTGGGTGGCTCTCTTCATCGCAGGATGGGAAGCCTTTCAGGCGGTCCATGAGACTGCTGCGTGGAGTCAGTTTCCCGCTGCTCAATTTTCCCTCTTCGGGCGCGGCGTAGAGCCTGCGCTGGCGAATCTTTTCTCCGTCCTCGTGGGGGTACTCTGTACACAGACATATATCCAGTGCATTTTCTCTGCGGATACGCCGTCCACGGCATCGGCGGGCTGCTTTTTGGCGGCAGCCATCGTCATTCCCGTTGGTCTTCCTTCTGTCGCGGTCGGTCTCTATATGCAGACTTTGTATCCGGATATACAGCCGATCATGGTGCTTCCGACCTACCTCATCAATGAGGTGCATCCGCTCCTCGGAGGTCTGGCCATGGGCGGCATCATCCTGTCACTGATCGGTGGTATCGGCGGGCTCACGCTCGGCATCGGTACGATGATCACACGCGATATGATCGTGCCGCTCTGCCGCATGACCGATGACCGGAAGATGCTGACGGTGAATAAGCTGACCGTGCTTTTCGTCATGCTTCTGGCCTGCTTCATCGCCATCCTGAATCGCGGGAGTGAGGTGCTTTTCTGGACGTACATTTCCATGGCGCTTCGCGGCGGCGGGATATTCCTGCCCCTGACGCTCGCTGTTTTCTGGCCGGGGCATGTGAAGAGAGGCTGGGCCGTCCTTTCCATGCTCGGAAGTACAGCGGCCGCACTCCTCACGGCGACGGTGGTAAAGCTCACGATCGACCCGCTCTTTGTCGGGCTGATCGTGAGCGCCCTCTTACTCCTGCCGGGGATCCGGATGAAGAAGTAAAATGAGGAGAGGCGCTGTGGAAGGTTTTTGAAGCACTCTTCGAAAGCCGGCTGTATCTCTTGCGCCTTCGTCGAATAAGCCATAAAAAAGGAGCTCCCGCGGGAGCTCCTTTTTTATGGCTTATTCGACATCTACGGTGTCTGGTCTGCCTGCGTCATCAAGACCCAGGTAAGCCACTTCTCTGACATGACCATCATAGGTCAGAGTGATGTGGTAATGGAAGGTCTGTCCATCGAATACTTCATCACCGAGCATAATAGCGGTGGTGTAGCTGTCCGGACGGTAGTCTCTGACGGTATCGCCGACGACCGGGAACTGAAGGAATACATATTCCTCACCCTGGTAGCTTACGCCGCCATAAACACGTTTCAGATCAGCGACGAGATATTTGTCGACGCCATTGACGATGATGCTCTTTTCAGTTACTTCTGCCATGTTTATCACCTCACGACCAATTTATAGCAAGGAAATTGCTATTTCTTCCTATAATATAACACTTTTTCATAATAAACAGAAGAGGAAAAATTTCAGGCCGGGAAGGAAGGAGCAAGGGCGGCGCTTTTCCCGAAATGCGGATCTGCCTATCGGAGGAGCGGGCTCTTTGTGTCCTTTGGGGCAGAAAACGCAGGGCGGATCACACCCTTCCATGATTTTCTTGACATTCCATGCCTGCTCTGTTACCATTTATAGAAATATTTCAATTCATTGAAGAAAATGTATTCTATGAATCTTGACTGACTGATGGAGCATTTATGGAACAGATCTACATTGATACGGCGAAAATTTTAAAAGCCATCTCCGATCCGAAACGGTTGAAGATCGTCGACATGCTATCCTGCCATGCCCAGTGTGCCAATAAGCTGCAGGAAGCCTTCGCCATCACCCAGCCGACGCTTTCGCATGATATGAAGGTGCTGGTCGAGTCCGGTCTGGTCCTTGATCGTCGTGATGGGAAGCATATTTTTTATACGCTGAATCCGGATGCGTTAGGTGAGCTGCACACCATCATGGGGACGATCTTCAAAAAGAAAAAACGCTGCTTTGCAGATCAATAAAACGAAGCCGAGAGGCTTCGCTTTTTTGATGCAAAAAGCCTTGGGAGGGGGATCTGGAGAGTCCGGCGGTCGGGCGATCTTTTTTCCTGTAAGGGATGGTCTCAGAACGCAGAAATGGGAGATCCGTATTTCTGTGAGCCCTGAAAACCGTGTGAAGCGCTCACCGGCATATTCGCTTCCGCGGGGGCCTTCGGAAGCAGGAGAGCTTCATTTTTTCTCCCATAACCCCATACAATCATGGTATAATAAAGTGACTATCGATGAAAGGAAGAAAGCTATGGGCGTGATCATTAGCATTATCAATCAGAAGGGCGGCGTGGGGAAGACGACCACGGCGGTAAACCTGGCGGCCTACCTGGCAGACCGCGGGAAAAAGACGCTTCTTATCGACGAAGACGCGCAGGGAAATTCCACCAGCGGACTCTCTAAGGATGTGGAGCTCAAAAAGAATCTGTATGATGTGCTGCTCGATGATGCGGACGCAGAAGAGGCCATCGTCAAGACAGCGGTGAAGAAGCTCTCTCTTCTTCCTTCCTCCATCGATCTTGCGGGGGCGGATATCGAGCTGTCGGCCATGGACGGACGGGAGCACATCCTGAAGAAAAAGATCGAAGCGCTGAAGGATGCCTATGATTTCATCCTGATCGACTGCCCGCCATCGCTGGGGCTGATGACGCTCAATGCGCTTGTCGCATCCGATTCGATCCTGATCCCGATCCAGGCGGAATTCTATGCGCTGGAAGGGCTTTCGCAGCTGGTGAAGACGGTGCAGATCGTCAGCCGCAAGCTGAATCCGTCGCTCCGTATCCTGGGGATCCTCCTCACGATGTTCGATGGACGGACGAATCTGTCGCTGCAGGTGGCGGAGGAAGTCAAGACGTATTTCGGCTCCAAGGTCTTCAAGACAGTGATTCCAAGGACTGTGAAATTATCGGAGGCTCCGAGTTTCGGTGAGCCGATCCTGACCTATGCGCCCAAGTCCAAGGGAGCAGAGGCGTATAAGAAGCTGTGCCGGGAGGTATTGAAACGTGGTTAAGCGAAAATTGGGACGGGGGCTCGGCTCTCTTCTGGAAAATGCACTGGATGAGACGGGCAAGGTCATTGAGCTGGATATTTCCAAGATCCATCCCAATCCCTGGCAGCCGCGCCGCCAGTTTGATTTTAAGTCGCTGGAAGATCTGGCGGCTTCCATCAAGGAAAAAGGACTGATCCAGCCGATCACGGTGCGCTATCGTGACAAGGACGGCGACTTTGAGTATGAGCTCGTCACCGGCGAGCGCCGTCTGCGGGCGGCGGACCTCGCAGGGCTCAAGACGGTGCCGGCGATCGTTTCTGCCTATGATGACAGATCCATGGCAGAGGTGGCGCTGATCGAGAATCTGCAGCGAGAAGACTTGAACCCGATCGAAGAGTGTGAAGCCTATCAGCAGCTGATCAATCATTATGGGCTGACGCAGGAGCAGATGGCGGCCAAGGTCGGCAAAAGCCGCCCCTACATCGCCAATATGCTCCGTCTCGCAGAGCTTCCTTCGGATGTGAAGCTCCTCTTGGCCTCCGGCAGGCTTACGACGGGGCAGGCGAGGCCGCTTCTTTCTCTTGCTTCCGAAGAGGAGCAGAGTGAGCTCGCACAAAAGATCGTAGCGGAAGGGCTGTCAGCGCGTCGGGTCGAAGACATGGCGCGGGAAAAGAAAAAGAAGAAAAAAGAAACGACAGATCCCAAGGCGGATGCGTTTCTTCGCTCTATTGAAGAGAAGCTGGGCATGTCCGTCGGCAGCCGCGTGGCGATCAAGCTCGGGCGCGGGAAAAATGCCCACAGCGGCACGATCTCCATCACTTTCAAAAATGATGAAGAATTTGAGCGAATCACGGAATTTTTAAATGGGAAAAGGTAGGATGTAGTGACTAGTGACTAGTGACTAGTGACTAGTGACTAGTGACTGGTGACTTGAATACCGCCTTCGGGCATCGCCCCCATATCTATTTACGGCGAAGCCGCTACTACAACCCTGAACCCTGAAGTTTGAAAGCAGGGATGAGTAGCTAGGGATTAGTGGCTAGGGATTAGGAGTCTCAAGTGACTGGTGACTTAAATTCCATTTTCGGGCATCGCCCCATATATATTTGCGGCAAAGCCGCCACCACCATTCCTAATTCCTCATTCCTCATTCGAGCAGAGCTTTCATCCACAATCAAGGGACGCCCCGTCCCATGGGTTAACCCTGAACCCTGAACCCTGAACCCTGAATCCCAAACCTTTAACCTACAACCCTATCCCCAGGAGATATACACAAATCATGCAGAGTGCAAATATGATCTTTTATGTCATCGGTGCGATCGTCATCGTGCTTTTCATCCTTCTTCTCGTGAACATGCTGCTCATGAGAAATAAGCTGAACCGTCTGGCCAAGAAGTACAAATATTTCATGAATGGCGAAGACGGCGGCTCGCTCGAGCTGCGCCTCTCAACTGAAGTGAGAGAGCTTCGGGAAATGGTGAGTTCCTCCGAAAATATGCTGCATCAGCAGGAGCTTCTCGCGACCATGCAGCTGTCCTCCTTCCAAAAGGTGGGACTTGTGCGCTACGATGCCTTCGATGACACCGGCGACAAGCTCTCCTTCTCGCTGACCGTGCTCGACGGCAAGAATAACGGCTTCATCCTGTCCTCGCTGGCGGGTCACGACACCTCCCGCATCTATGCGAAGCAGATCGTGAATGGCCAGTGCAAGGAGGCTCTTTCTTCGGAAGAAGCGGAAAGCATCAATATGGCTCTGGATACCCTGATGCCGGATATGGCTTCAGAAGCGCAGGAGCTTTTGAATGAGACGCGCGGCGAAGCCCTGTCTAAGTCCCAGCCGGATAACCATCGCATTGATACGGCCGGGAAATAAAGGCTCGCGCCTAGTGACGGGAGACCGGTCATCTGCGAGGATGACCTGAAATAAGGAAACAGCTATGAAACGAAATGAAAATACAGACACTGGCGAAGTGAGCTTTCATTTCAACAGTGACGAATGGAAAAAACTGAAGATCGCAGGCATCGCAGTGGGCCTCCTTCTGGCAGCGAGCCTCGGGACGGCGGTGTACTCTGCCGTGTCTATGGAGAGCCTCTCCCGGCAGAACCAGCTCTATCAGAACCAGCTCAAAATGGCAGAGGAGAAGATGAAGTCGCTGGAGGACAAGACAGCGACGATAGAAAAGCTCTCCGATCAGCTGCAGGACATGGTGAAGGCCAATAGCAATGGCGCCGCGCAGAATATGACGGGCGGCATCGGCGGTGCCTCCACCGTACCGGATAAGGCGAAAACGGCAGCCGTAAAAGAGCAGGGGGCAAGTACCTCCTATGCGACGCCGGGCAGTCTTTTGCGATCGATGCGTCAGCTTGATGCGCGTCTCGATGCGCAGATCAAGACCATGATCGTCCTGCGTGAGCAGGTGATGAACCAGACCTACGGGATGCAGACCACGCTGCTTTCCGCCTCGTCTGCGACGCCGGACATCTGGCCGGTCAAAGGGCAGGTCTCCAGCAGTTACGGCTTCCGCGCAAGTCCCGGGGGCATCGGCTCCACCTACCACGAAGGCCTCGATATTGCTGCCGACTACGGCGCGCCTGTCTCAGCGACGGCCTCCGGTACAGTCACCCGCGCAGGCTGGGTGGACGGCTATGGCTATCTCGTAGAGGTGAAGCACGACGGCGATATCACGACCCGCTATGGACATAATTCTGCGATCCTCGTCACGGAAGGACAGCAGGTCGAGCAGGGCACCATCCTTGCTCTCGTCGGGAGTACGGGAAACAGTACCGGCCCGCACTGCCACTATGAAGTTCGCATCCATGGCGATGCGGTCGATCCGACGTACTTCCTCCCCGGAAATGATTGATCACGAGCAGGCGCAAGCCTGCTTTTTTGATAGAGGGATTAGTGACTAGTGACTAGGGATTAGGGATTAGAAATTTGGCTTCTCTGATCGCCCTCCTTCGAAAAAAAGTGCCTCGAAGGGGCAGAGGCTGCTTTTCCTGTAGCGGTAAGCATGCCATATGCGCTCATGGATAAACAAAGATGGGAAATCCACTATCCAGTAGACTTTCGGGCATCGCCCCATTTATACTCTGCGGCACTCCTGATTATTAGGCGCCGCACAACCCCTTTTGAACCTCTTGAACCCATAGAACCCGCTGAACCTCTTTTGTACGAAATCAAAGGGCAGCACGCCCCAGGGGATAACCCTTAAAATAAGAAAATAACCATGAAACATATCCTACTCTCTGCGCTGCTTCTTGCGGCGCTCCCCACGGCAGCCATGGCCGAGACAGACCTTGGCTCCGTTTTGATGGACAATGCCATCTCTTATGAAAATGCGGATGCCCGGAAGGCAGAAGATCCGCTTTTGCTTCTTTCCTGGTCGGAAAATGCGGAGTCCGTCCGCTACGAAGTGGAGATCTTCAAAGGACTGCCGGAGCATCTGGATCGGAATACGCCTCTAAAAGAGACGGTCTATCACGACCGCCGCATTTATATGAACCGCATCCTTGTCCGTATCCCGCCTGTCATGGACGGTACGCCGCTCTACTGGCGCGTGCGTCCGATCGATGCCGACTGGGAGGGACTAGCTCCCTTCTCAGCGCCGATGGAAGTCAGGAGCACGATGCGCCTCATTTCCAGAAATGCCCCCTATCCGAAGGCGGGCGGACGGGGGAATGGCGCCTTCCTTCTCTATCCCGTCTACTCTTATACAGGAAATCCGGGAGCCTCATCCTATGAAGTCGAAGTGACGAAGGAATATCCGGAGAATATCGATGACGCGCGTCCCTCCAAATACCGCGTCTGGAGCGAGGTGACGACACTTTCCAATGTCTATGATGAGCAGCCAAGACTTGGGACATACTATTGGCGTGTCCGCGGGATAGGGAGCGACGGACAGCCGGTCGGTGTCTGGAGCCTGCCGGAAAAGATACGAAATCAGGCGGCGGTGCATTTTGATATCGGGATTTTCGGTGACAGCATCACACAGGGCGGGGGACACCTCTACCACAGTCCGTCCGATCTCGCCTACAGCTATGTGTCGTATCTGGACTTTCCTGCCGTGAATTTGGGGAGGAGTGGTGACACGACGGAGATGATGGAGAAACGCTTTGATCGAGATGTGCTGCCGTTTCACGTGAAACAGCTTCTGATCATGGGTGGTATCAATGACCTGCGTATGGGAGCTGATCCGGAAAAGGTCATCAAGCATCTGAAGCGGATCCAGGAGAAATGCCGCGCCCATGGCATCACGCCGATCCTGATGACGATCCTTCCCATCAATCCGGAAAATATAGAGAAATACTATGGCGAAAAGACGAATGAAAGCTGGCGGGAGGCGGTAGACACGGTGAATGCTTTCATCCGAAGCGAAGAGCATATCGATACCGCGGCGCCCTTTGCTGCCTTTCCTGTCATGCCGACAGAGCTTGCGATGGACGGATTGCATGGCGACTGGAATGCCAAGCAGATGATCGCGGGGGAGATCAATCGGGAGATGGGAAGGCTTGGCAGCCGGTAGAGAAAAAATTCACTTATCCACAAAATGTGAACAACCTGTGAACAGTTGTGAAAAGAAAAGTGAATACATGTGAACAAAGCCCGATAATATCGGGCTGTTTTTTATGTGGATAAGTGAATGAAGTTATTCAATTATTCACATAAAATGGTTCGGGATACGGGCCTTTGGGGGTTCTGGTCTCATCATCATTTACTCCTGCTCCCTGGACACTCATCCCTGTTTTCAAGGTTCAGGGTTAGCTCCTTGGGCGGCTCCGTCCACTGATTATGAATGAAAGCTTTGTGCGAATTAGGAATGAGGAATTAG
>DLZS01000037.1:24729-28026 GCA_003447275.1 Dialister sp. | reverse complement strand
AAGCGCCGCGGAGTTTTGACAGCGCTTCGCGCGGCGCATCGTCATTTCGAGCGTAGTCCTCGATCTTTATTGAAGAACGTTCATTGCCTGATGTGAGGCAGCACTAGGACATCATTTTCCCTCGGCGCATACACGCTGATTCCCGCAGTGCAGTAAAGATCGAGGGCTGCGCTCGGGATGACGATGCCGGAGAAATCCCAGTCACCAGTCACCAGTCACTCCTAATCCCCAATCCCTAATCCCTAGCTACTCACCCTTCACTCCTCACTTCTAACTGATTCGGAAGTCGACTTAGAAAATGCAATACTAGGCACTCCTAATCCCTCATCCCTTGACAAAGCTCTCTGGACGCGCTATAAAGATGTTGAAAATAGTTTTCAATAAGGAGGAACTATGACAGATACATTTTGGGGATTATTGATCCCCTTTCTAGGAACGTCGCTTGGCGCAGCGTGTGTCTTCTTCATGCAGGGTGAGATGAACCGCACTGTGCAGAGAGGTCTCACGGGGTTTGCCTCCGGGGTCATGGTGGCGGCTTCGATCTGGAGCCTTTTGATCCCTGCACTGGATGAGTGCGAAGCGATGGGCCGCTGGGCGTTTCTGCCGCCCGTCGTTGGCTTTGGGATCGGGATGGCGTTTTTGCTGCTGCTTGACCATGCGATCCCGCATCTGCACATGAATGCCAGGGAAGCAGAAGGGCCGAAGAGTCATCTGGCGCGGACGACGATGCTGGTGCTCGCGGTGACGCTGCACAACATTCCGGAAGGGATGGCTGTCGGCGTGGTCTATGCGGGATTCTTATCCGGGCATGAGAGTATCACGGCAGCGTCGGCCATGGCGCTCTCTCTGGGGATCGCGATCCAGAATTTTCCGGAAGGCGCGATCATTTCCATGCCGCTCAAGTCCGCAGGGATGGGGCGCTGGCGATCCTTCGCCGGCGGGGTGCTCTCCGGCATAGTGGAGCCTATCGGCGCTATAGCCACCATTCTTCTGACAGCGATGGTGGTGCCGATGATGCCATATCTCCTTTCTTTTGCGGCCGGGGCGATGATGTATGTCGTGGTGGAGGAGCTGATCCCTGAAATGTCAGCAGGTGAACACTCGGATGTAGGGGTCATCTCTTTTGCCATTGGCTTCATGATAATGATGGCTCTGGATGTCGCACTGGGATGAGAGTGCATTTAGCAGATAAGAAAATCAGAATCAGGGATACGGCTCCCCTGTCACTTATGACAGGGGCAGCCGTCTTTTTTTGTGATAAAATTATAAGAATCACAGGTGTGCTTCTTTACGAAAATGATTACATTTTGTATAATTTTATAGAAACTTTATCGTTATTTGCGGCTTATTATGTGCAAGGGGGAAGATCTCATGCATCAGGCGTACAAAAAGGCGGCTGTTCTGGCGATCATTACTTTGCTGGGATGGGGTGGTATACATTCCTATTATCGCTATACCCAGGACATGATCTATCAGGAAAGTACCGACAGTCTGCGTGCGACCTATACCCAGGTGGGGACTTCTTTTCGTCTGTTCACGCAGCGCAACTGGAACATCCTCTCGGTGTATGAAAAGAATATCCAGCTATTGCCGGCGGAATATCGGACGGATGATCGATGGAAGGTGCTTCTCGGGGCGCGAGACCAGTGGATGTATAGAGATTTCTATCTCTTTGAAAAGTCTGGCCATTTTGTGACAGATGGCGGTCGCAAGGGGCAGGCGGAGAGCTTCAAAGCGGTCGTTGAAGCGGTAGAAAAGGAAGGGAAGCCGATCCTTTCGAGCTATGTGTCGACGGATGGCACGCGGCGGGTCGTCTTTGCCGTGCCTTTCAAAGAACCTTTGACGATCGATGGGATCGATTATATGGGGATCGCTGCATCGTATGACAATGATGTGGTGGAGCGTCTCATCACGGGCAATATTTATGATGGGGAAAGTGACTGCTATGTCGTCGATGAGGCGGGCAATGTGGTGCTGTCTCTGACGCCGAAGAGCGAGATCCCGGAGCATGTGGATAATATTCTTTCCTATTTCAAGGGGCATGGTGCAGAAGAAGAAAAGGGGAGCCTTGACTGGCTGGCGCGCGGTATCCGCGAGGAGCAGGGAGGCAGCCTTCTGATTTCTTTGGCAGGAAGGAAGTACTATACGGTCTATCGTCCTCTCGGGATCAGTCATCTGTCACTGGTGGGGCTCGTCCGTGACCGCGTGGTGGATGAAGGGCTTGTGCGTGTGCGGAATGCGACAGTCTTCGCCCTGGCGGCTGTCTTCTCACTGCTGGCTTTTTTCATGATCGGTGTGACCATCAAGGAGGCCCGGCAGAGACTTCATGAGAAGGAGCAGGAGAAGAAGGTGCTCGCGAGCCAGAAAGAGATGATGCGGGAGCTTTTCGGCGGGATGGGGCGCGTGGCGGATCGTTTCGTCGTGGCTCATCTGAAGACGGACGTGTATCACTATAGGGAGAATCTGCTGAAGAAATCGCTGTATCCGGAGACTGGCTCTTTCGCGCTGCTCGTGGAGGAACTTTCTCGCACCTTTGTCGCGACGGGGGATGCGGAGCATATGAAGATCAGCCAGCTGCTATCCAAAGAGTATCTCGTCAGCGTTTTGAAATCGAAGGACGACCTCATGCGCTTTGAGTATTGCGGCCGCCAGAAGCAGGTCTTCAAACTGATGACGGTGGTGCCGATTTCCTGGGATAAAAAGGGTATGCTGGAAAAAGTGATGTGCATCAGTCAGGATATCGGGGAAAAGCATGATCTGGAAACATTGGCGAATACCGATGGACTGACCGGACTTTTCAATGAGCGCTATTTCACGATGATGCTGCAGAGTAAAGAGAAAAAGAAGCTGCCATTCGTTCTGGTGTATCTGGATCTGGATCATTTCAAGCCGATCAATGATACCTATGGGCATACGATGGGGGATAAGCTCTTGCAGGAAACAGCGAAGCGTCTCTTGCAGTGCATTCGTAAAAATGACTATGTCTTCCGCATCGGCGGCGATGAATTTACCATCCTTTTCAGCATGGATTTCGATGAGCATATGGCATCAGAGATCAGGACGCGGCTGAAGACGATGCTGGAGAAGCCCTTTGAAATCGATGGACATACCCTGCGAGTAGGCTGCAGCATGGGTATCGCCGCCTATCCGAAGGAGTCGGGAGATGCTGCCTATATCCGCATTCTGGCCGATCGGCGCATGTATGAGGAGAAGGAGAAGAATCATAAGGGAAGGTGATGAAGCAGGGCGATCCTTGATTGCGTTTGAAAGCCTCGATTGAATGAGAAATGAGAAATG
>DLZS01000037.1:7611-24411 GCA_003447275.1 Dialister sp. | reverse complement strand
GAAATGCGCCGCGGAGTATAAATGGTGGCGATGCCACGGACGGGCATTCCAGTCACCAGTCACTAGTCACCAGTCACTTGAGACTCCTAATCCCTAGCTACTAATCCCTAGCTACTAGTCACCAGTCACCAGTCACTAGCCACTCACAATCCCCAAAACTATACCTGCGGTCAATTATTAGAAAACAATAAAAACTAAAATTTCCTCTTGCAAAATGAAAGCAAGGGACTTATAATGCAAACATCAAATTCATATTGGTGGATGAAACATGTGGGAGAAAGCCGCAAGGCTTACCGAAGGAGTAACACTCTCAGGTATCTCGAAAGAGGTAGTACCGTATGTGGACACACTCTGGAGAGTCTCATAATAAGAGCGCCGAAGGTGTAAGGATCCGATGATCCCAATCTCTCAGGCAAAAGGACAGAGAAAAAACGTCACGCTTCTTGTGATCGTTAAGGTAGACAATGCCGGCTTCCAGAGTTATTTTTTATTGGAAAAGCCGGCTTTTTTATTTATCTTACTTTCCTGGAGGGAGACAAAGAAATGGATTTGAATCTTGATCTGCTGAATGCGATTGATAGTTTTGTATGGGGACCGCCGCTCTTGGTACTGCTGGTGGGGACGGGCATCCTCCTGACGCTTCGTCTGAAGCTCTTGCAGGTTTTCCAGCTGCCGAAGGCACTGGGACTGATCTTCAAAGCACAGAATAAGGGCAGCGGGGATATCGACTCTTTCAAAGCTCTCTGCACAGCACTTTCTGCTACGGTAGGCACAGGGAATATCGTAGGTGTCGCGACAGCGATCGCTGCCGGCGGCCCGGGCGCTATTTTCTGGATGTGGATGGCCGCTTTCTTCGGAATGGCCACCAAGTATGCCGAAGGTCTTCTGGCTGTGAAATATCGTGAGGTGGACTCCAAAGGCGAGATCGCCGGCGGCCCGATGTTCTACATCAAAAATGGTATGGGTCCCAAGTTCAAATGGCTTGGTTCGCTCTTTGCCATCTTTGGCGTACTGGTCGCTTACTTCGGTATCGGTACTTTCGCTCAGGTGAATTCCATCGTCGATATCACCAAAATGACGATCGGCCTCGATCCTATGTGGACCGCTCTCATCCTGACCATCCTGGTCGCAGCGATCACCTTGGGCGGGCTGCAGTCTATCGCATCGGCCGCTGCGAAAATCGTTCCGGCTATGGCAGTGATTTACTTTATTACTACGATCGGTGTACTTGTGTATTTCGCAGACAAAGTGCCTGCAGCCATCCAGACCATCGTGTACAGCGCCTTCTCCGGAAGTGCAGCGGCCGGCGGTTTCCTGGGTGCGACAGTGATGCTCGCGATGAGAAATGGTATCGCCAGAGGCGTATTCTCCAATGAATCCGGCCTCGGCTCTGCTCCTATCGTAGCTGCTGCTGCTAAAACCAAATGGCCTGCAGAACAGGGTCTGATTTCTATGACTGGTACCTTCATCGATACCATCATCATCTGCACACTGACCGGTCTTTCCATCGTCGTTTCCGGCGAATGGATGAATGGTCTGAACGGTGCAGCTCTCACGAATGCAGCTTTCAAAGATGCATTCCCCGTATTCGGCGGCTACATGCTGATGATCGGGCTGGTCCTCTTCGCTTTCACCACCATCCTCGGATGGAACTATTATGGGGAACGCTGCATGATTTACCTCTGCGGCACGAAGGGTGTCCTTCCCTATCGCGTCATCTTCATCATTCTCGTCGCAAGCGGCGCATTCCTGAAACTTGAAGCCATCTGGGTCCTGGCGGATATCGTCAATGGTCTCATGGCTATTCCAAACCTGATTGCCCTTCTGGCTCTCTCCGGCGTCGTCGTAAGAGAGACAGCTAAATATTTCGATCATCTCAAAACTGGTAAAGACTACGAAGAGTATGAAGATTTAGATCCCAGCAAGGTCAAAATGTCCAAGGCTGCAGAAAGTCTCGAGGACTAGCATCAGGTCCTGATATAACATATTATTTCCTCCCTGAAGGTTTTCCCATTTTCCTTCCCGGCGGCATAATATGACACCCCATCCGGCAAAGGGCACTCCTTCGGATAAGCCCTCCTAAACTGATCCAAGGAGTCTGCCGGGCGGCGGGGAAGATCCCCAGAAAGTCTTCCCTGCCGCGGAGGCCCTACCTCTTTATAAATGGTGAAGTGTATATCTTGAGCAAGGAAGCCCGCAAAGGAAATCTGATTTCCTGCGGGCTTTTGTATTTTAGTTAGAAATGAGAAATGGTGGTAGCGGCGCGAAGAAGATGGAAGCGCCGCAGGTTTTAGAGAGAAGGGATTAGGGATTAGGGATTAGAAAGGGGACTGGCGGTTTCCCCACGTTGTCATCCCGAGCGAAGTCGAGGGATCTCCATTGCAGAATGGAATCAGCTCTTATGAGCCTCTATGGAAACGATGACTCGATGCATCGCTTTAAGATTTTCAAGCAAGCGACGTTTGACGGTCTGCAAGAAAGATTTCTCGGCTGCGCTCGAAATGACGATACGGGGGATGCCTTTTCTAAAAAAGCGGAGAAGCCGCCACCACAACCCTGAACCCTAATCCCTAATCCCTAATCCCTAATCCCTAATCCCTAGTCCCTAGTCCCTAGTCACCAGTCACTAGTCACTAGTCACTAGTCACTAGTCACTTACATGGTATAGTCGAAGGCTCATGACCTTTGAATATAGGCCGACATGCCCGGCAGATTTTCCAGTAGAGGGAATTCAGAAGCTTGTTTCTCGAAAGAAAACCAGAAGTGCATGAAAATTTCATAGTGCGTGGATGAAGTACACTGAAAAAAGGCGACCCCGGGCGAAGATTTCTTCTTATAAGAGATCAGGACCTGAAAGAAGTGATAAACTTCCAGCCTGCCGAAGGAGTAACACTATCAGGCGTTCATTAGAATACGAAACTGTGTACGGACACAACTCTGGAGAGTCCCGCTCGAAGGATGCGGGCGCCGAAGGTGTAAAGGGATCTCACCCGTGGATCCTGAATCTCTCAGGCAAAAGGACAGGGCTGGCAATGGGGTAATACCCTTATGCGTGGATGCATACATACATGTTAGACCGCCAGCCCGTAGATTTCTTACCTGGGCTCGGCGGTTTTTGTTTTCAAAAAGAAACGGGCAAATCGATTAAAGGGGGATATTTATTATGGACATGGCTGCAATCAATTCAGTCGTCAATGAAATTGACAGCCTCGTATGGGGCCCTATCATGCTTACCCTGCTGGTCGGTACCGGCGTGTACCTCACCTGCTTATTGAAATTCAGAACCTGGCGGAACCTGCCGTATGCAATCGGCAGCGTCCTTTCCAAAGAAGCCCGCACCAAGAAACGCGGCACGGGCGATGTATCGCCATTCTCCGCACTGATGACAGCGCTGGCTGCGACCATCGGTACCGGCAATATCGTCGGTGTAGCGACCGCTATGTTCGCCGGCGGCCCTGGCGCTCTCGTGTGGATGTGGATCTCCGCCTGCTTCGGTCTCACCTCGAAATTTGCTGAATGCATGCTCGCGATCAAGTACCGCGAAGTCAATGCAAAAGGCGAAATGAAAGGCGGCCCGATGTTCACCATGAAGAACGGCTTCAAGAACAAAACGCTTGGCTCCGTCATGGGCTTCCTCTTCGCACTCTTCGCTGTCATCGCTTCCTTCGGGATCGGCAACATGACCCAGGCAAACTCCATCTCCGGCGCTGTACATACCACCTTCGGCATGTCTCCTGAAGTTTGCGGCGTCATCCTGACCGTCCTTTCTCTCATCATCATCGTCGGTGGTATCAAGACCATCTCCAAAGTTTCTTCTGTTGTCGTTCCTGCCATGGCCTTCTTCTATGTCATCGCCGGTCTCATCTGCATCATCCTCAATATCCAGAACGTTCCTCATGGTCTTTATATCATCTTCATGATGGCTTTCGATCCGCAGGCAGTCGGCGGCGGCGTCCTCGGCGGCATCACCGCTTCTGTCATGAATGCAGTCCGTTTCGGTGTCGCTCGCGGCTGCTTCTCCAATGAAGCCGGCATGGGCTCTGCCGCTATCACCGCCGCAGCTGCTACCACCGATGATCCAGTCCGTCAGGGCTATATCAATATGACCGGTACCTTCTGGGATACCATCGTTGTCTGCTCCATCACCGGTATCACCATCGCAGCTTCCGGCGTCCTCGGCATGACCGGCGCTGACGGCAAGCCTCTGAAAGGCGTAGAACTCACCATGGCTGCCTTCTCCACCAATATCGGTGAGATCGGCGCTCTGATCGTCGCTATCGGCATCATCCTCTTCGCCTTCTCCACCATCCTCGGCTGGGAATACCACGGTGAAAAAGCCTGGGAATACCTCTTCGGTACTCATAAATACAATATGATCTACCGTGTCCTCTTCTCCCTGGTCGTTTATGTCGGCGCTACCCAGACCCTCGATCTGGTGTGGAACCTTTCCGATATCGCCAATGCTCTCATGGCGATCCCGAACCTGATCTCCATGCTCATCCTCTCGCCTGTCATCAAGGAAGAAGTAGAACGCTTCCAGATCGTCCTTGAAAAGGAAAAGGCAGAAAAGAAAGCCGGCGTCACCGCTGGTGAACATGCGAAAATCTAGTTGTCAGTGACTAGTGACTAGTGACTAGTGACTGGTCGCTTTCTCGAAGGAGTGCGAAAAGCATCTCCCGTATCCATATCGTTGTCCCCCCTCACTTCCATAGGAAGTGGGACATCCCCCCTATCCTGTTCCTCTGAATTCCAACAGGATAGGGGATTTTTTATTGGTTGATGGTAACAAGCACCAACCAATAAAAAATCGGGAACCGCGTGCAACGTATTAAAGCAGAACAAATAACAAATTAATGTTTCTTTGAATTTTCAAGAAAATGTGATACACTACCAATGTCAAGTGTCCTTTGCGGAAGGGAAAACGGAAAGGACCTCGGCGGTCTATTTTTTTATTGTCAGGAAATGAGGAAATCCTATGAACAATACCAAAACCGCACAAAGAAAAGCGCTGTTGGCAGCCATCACCGTTTTTGTCATGGGGGGGTAACGGCACAGGCCGAAGAGCTGCCCGTCTACTCCTTTGATGAAGTCGTCGTCACCGCGACGCGTACGGAAAACGATGTAAAGAAAGTCCCAGCCTCGACGCAGGTCATCACACAGGAGGATATCAAACGGGGCGGAGCAACGAGCGTACGGAATGCTCTCTCTATGTATGCAAATATTTTCCAGAAATCCAAAGTCCGTGGCGGCGGGCATGATATCATCATCCGCGGGATGGAAACGAAGCACTCCCTCGTCATGGTGAATGGGCGTCGTATTTCCAATGAAGCTGATGCCAGCGGACTGGGCAATGCGATGTCGCTTGATCGCATCAATATCAACGATGTGGAAAAAATTGAAATCGTTCGCGGTCCTTCGTCTGCTCTGTATGGCTCGGAAGCCATGGGCGGCGTTTTGAATATCATCACGAAACCGTCAAAAGAGCAGACCCTTTTGACCGGCCTTGAACACACCTCCGAAGACACGAGCCACTGGTGGCATGCTGACACTGGGCGCATTGGAAATTTCTCCATGACTTTGGATGCCCGCTTTAATAAAATCAACCGCAGCATGCCCGATACGGCGACGGAGTCCGACCCCTATGGGACGGCGCAGACCTACAACGCATCCCTCAATTACTATGTGAATGACCATAGCTATGTCAATGCGTACATGGATTACTATAGTCAGCACTTGAAAACCGATATGGGGGAGGCCGTACTTAAAGATTTCCCTGTTACGATGGGATCTATGACATTAAAGGGACGGGCACAGATCGATGGCGGCGGCACCAAAGACTATAAGCAGAAAAATTATGGCATCAGCTGGAATGGGAAGACGGATAAAAACGACTGGCAAATCCAGGCGTACATGAGTAAATTCAATTGGGACATAACAAAGAGTTCGAAGGTACTTCAGGCTATTCCGGATCCATCTGATAGGATGTCCATGATGGCTTATAAGGGATTTGTAACAAGCCAGTATGGGACTTACGATTTCAGTCATGATGAGCACAATATGTGGGCCATCGAAGGGAGAGATAGCCTCCGTGTCAATGATCATCACCGCGTGACCTTTGGTGCGGAGTATGTGAAAGATAAAGTCGCCGGCACGGGTCTTGGCAAGAATGGGGATGGTGTGCATAGTATCACAGAGAATGGCAAGACCAAGCTCTCTTCTGAAAAGACGCTAAGCTCCTACGCCGCCTACTTGCAGGATGAAATCGAGTACGGGAAATGGTTCATTGTACCGGCCATCCGCTACGACCATCATAGTGCGTATGGCAGTCACACCTCTCCGAAAATTGGCGTGACGTACAATGCGACGGACCATTTCCGCATCAAAGCCAATTACGGTGACGGCTTCAAGGCCCCGTCCGTGTCGCAGCTTTACTATGATCTTGACACGCCAATGGGAGGACCCGGGAATTGGGTCCATCTTACAGGAAATCCAAACTTGAAGCCGGAGAAATCGAAGAGCTGGGACTTGGGCGTCGAAGCGGAATTTGGGAAAGGCTACGGCTCTTTGACCTATTTCGATAATGATGTCGACAATTTGATTGCAAGTATCCCCAAAGGGAAAGATGGCAATGGACACAATCTCTATCGCTATGAAAATGTCAATAAAGCGCGCATCAAGGGATTGGAAAATACCTTGGGGTATCGCTTCAATGATACCCTCGAATTCAAAGTGACCTCGACACTTCTCGACGCAAAAGACACGAGCGCTGGGAAAGATCTGACACAGCGCGCAAGACTGTCACAGATTTATCAGCTGATTTATGATGATCACAAAGACACCGGATGGAGCGCGGTGCTGTGGAATCAGCTCGACTATAAATTCGTCACCGGAAAGGCATGGGAGGGCGGAGAAAGCGTCAAGAAATCCTACAGTTTGACGAATTTCTCACTGACTCGCAAGGTGAATAAAGACACCCGCTTCTATGGCAGCGTACAAAACATCTTTGATAAGAAAGATAAGGACTGCGACTTGGACGGCCGCTTCTGGTCCATCGGCTGGGAGCACAAATTCTAAGAGGGCAAAGAAATGAAACCATTTTTGATTGGTCTTTTGGCAGGACTTTGCCTCCTTTCGGCGGGCTGCGGCAAGGAAGCCACGCCGCCCCCGCCTGCGGCGTTTTACTCGCTTCATGACACGACGGGAAAGGAAATCGTCCTCACGAAGAAGCCGGAAAAAATTGTGCTGCTCTCTCCGGCGTTTCTCAATATCATGCACGCCGCGGGCGGAGATTTCGTGGCCTATGGCAGCTCGCCCTCGCTGGACGTGCCGGACTACGCGAAGGGGAAGGTAAATCTCGGCTACTCCTATCAGATCAATATGGAGAAGCTCATTGGAGAAAAGCCGGATCTCGTCATTGGCCTTAAAGGCTTGCACAATCCGCTGGCATCGTCACTAGAAGCGAATCACATTCCTCTCGTGCTGCTATCGATTTCGACGGAAGACGAAGTGGCGCAAGCGATAGAAATCATGGGGGATATCTCCGGACATACAGAAGAAGGTGCGAAGGCCTCGAAAGAGTTCCAAAAGGAAATCGACGCACTGTCCCAAAAAGTGCCGGACAAGGGCATGACCTGCGCCGTCATCTTTGGTGCGGCGCACGCCGTGATGCTTGCGAAAGAAGGAACGATTGCGACAGAGACTGCAAAAATTCTCCATTTCCAAAATGTCTTTGCCAAAGAAGGCGCCTCCGAGATGCACATGATGCCCTTCAGCATGGAAGACCTTATGAAGAAGGACCCGGATATCCTCTTCTTGACTACCATGGTCACACCAGGGCAAGAGAAAAAAGTCTTTGAAGAATCCCTTCTAAACCAGCCCGCCTGGCAGGAGCTGCGGGCCGTCAAAGAAGGCCGCGTCTACTTTCTCCCGCAAAACCTCTTCCTCTCAAGCCCCGGCATCGAGTACCCGAAAGCTATCCGCTGTATGGCCGGTCAGGTGTATCCGGAGATGAGGTTCTAAGGGGGACTGGTGTTGGTTGGTGGTTGTCAGGGGTTCTGAAGGGACTTAAGGTTAGCCGATACCGCTTGAGAACCAAGAATCAAGTACCGCCAACCACCAACCGCCAACCATTCTGAGAGTATGGAGTAACTATGAGTGAGTACGAAAAAAATATCGAAAGGCTCTACCAAGAGCCGGTCTTTGCCAAGGGCGGCGGCGTGTGCCGTTCGCCTTGGGACATTGACTGGCAGGACGAGCCATTTTCGCCACGGGATGAAACGCTGATTTCTCCCATCAAACTGCCGGGCATCATGAAAGACATCTGGGAAAAGGGCGAGCCGACGAAGACCTCGGCTGTCTACATCCACGTGCCCTTCTGCCGCTTGTCCTGCACCTATTGCGCTTTTTACAAAAAGCAGGCGGACGAAGCGGCGCAGCATGCGTATGCGAATCTTCTTGTCAAGGAAATACAATCGCTGAAAAATCGCCCGTACCTTACCCGGTCAAAGATTTCCTCTATTTTCTTTGGCGGAGGCACGCCGGGCATTTTATCTGCTGCGGATATTTCCTCGATCATGGAGGCCATTCACGAGGTGCTGCCTTTAACAAAGGACGCAGAAATCACGATGGAGTCGAGTCTTTCTGACATGACGGAAGAAAAAATGGATGCCGCGATTTCCTGCGGAGTGAACCGCTTCAGTTTTGGTGTGCAGTCCTTTGATACGAAGATTCGAAACGCTGTCGGACGGCCGCTCCCGCGAGAAGAGGTGTTAAAGAAACTTTCGGCGTTTGCCAAAAAAGACGCCCTGATGATTCTTGATCTGATTTACGGCCTTCCCGGCGAGACGGAAGAGACGATGCGGTCGGACATCCGCGATGCCAAGGCATGCGGTATGGCGGGGCTTGACCTCTATCAGCTTCACATCCTGCCCAATTCCCCTTTAGGAAAGCAATTCAAAAGATGGGGGAAGAGCTTAGAAATCGCTGTGCTGCAAAGTCTATTCCGCACCGCTGAGGACGAACTCGGAAGGAGCGGTGCTGCCAATATTTCCTGCACCCACTGGAAATGGCATCCGGCGGAACGAAGCTTGTACAATACCCTCTCTTCTAGCGGGGGCGATATCCTGCCCCTCGGCATGGCCTGCGGCGGGGAAATCGGCGGCGTGGGGCTCATGAAGCCGATGGCGGATGCGATGTATAGCGCCGCGGTCCGCATGGGAAAATTTCTCCCGATGGGTGCAAGGCAAAGCAGTCGTTACCGCGCGTTCTATAAAGCGATAGAAGGTGCGGGCGACCGGGGTGTCATCGAGCCGGCAAGACTTGCGAAAGAGACCGCCCTTCCGGCGGACCTTCTTTTGACGCCGCTTCTCGATCTATGGAAATCCTGGGGCCTCGTCACGGAAGCGGGCGGTGTCTATCGCTACACGAGCAGTGGCCGCTACTGGTACCGTGTGATGATCCGTCGCATGATGCACGCCGCGGACTATATGCTTTTTGGCAAACCCGACACAAAGAAAAAAGCCCACTGGGGCGGCATGATGAATATGAGGTGAATGATGAAATTTTTGATTGTATACTCGAGCCGCACAGGAAATACCCGCCAAGTGGCCGAAGCCCTGTATGCGGCAGCACCGGATGGAAGCACGATTTCTAACGTAGAAACGGCACCCACGGCGGACGGCTATGACGTGATTTTCGTAGGCTACTGGATGGACCGGGGGACGGCGGATGAAAAGAGCAAGGCATACCTGCGCACGCTTACGAAGAAGAAAGTCGTCCTCTTTGAAACCATGGGCGCAAGTCCCGCCTCCGAGCACGCCTATACCGGCTTTGCGAATGCGGCGACCTGCCTCTCTGAAGGAAATACCATCATGGGCGTCCTTGCCATCCAAGGGGCCGTCGACCCCGCCCTCATCGCCATGATGCGCAAGATGCCCGCTGGCAGCGCTCACAACACCGGTGAAATGGAAAAGACCACAGAAGAAGCCGCCAAACACCCGGACGCCGCGGATTTGGAAAAAGCCAAGGCGTACATGGAAGCCTTCACGGCGAAATACGAGAAGTACTACGGGAAGAAATAGGATGCTGAGGGGGCTCACGGGACAGATGACGCAAGTGGTATCCTCTTCCTCTAGCCGTCACTTTGGCGTGTAGATCCTCCCCAAGTCGTCTCCTCCTTCCCCGCAGCCTGTAGCTGTGGGGAAGGAGGAGACGACTTTTAACTTGCTATCTGGGAAGTGGTCGGCGATCTTCCCCTTGCCCCCAAGGGGAATGCCTTTGAAGCAGCCGTCGGAAGAGACCGGTGACGCGGATGCATGCAACGAGGAGAAGAAACGCAAAGAGAAAGACGAGATTCTTTTCATGGGAAATGACTAAGGAATTTCTCTTTCTCATTCTCATTTAGCGCGTATACGGAACGAGAGTGACCGCTAGCTCTTTGTAGTGATAATAATTTCTTATGAATCTGCAAATTGATTTCTATAGATGAATAGATATACAAGAACTATTGAAATTCAATGAAATTAAAGTAGCTACAAAAAAGATATAAATCATATCTATCTCGTAAGTATGCAGAAAATTCTCGCAAAAAGCACAAGAGGGAAACTTTAGTATAGCAAAAGGTTTACAATATAAAAAATGAGCAAAATTCGCATGTTGCATTTTGATTTTCATCGTGTATAATCTAGGTAAATCACTTGAGACTTCGGAATTCAGAATCTGGAAAGTCCAAGCGAAAAATGTATGTTGCCGCATACCATATAGGTGGATGATGTACACTGAAAAATGAAGGTCTTTACGATCTTCTGCCGAAGGAGTAACACTATCAGGCGTTCAGTAAGAACACGAAACTGTGTACGGACACGACTCTGGAGAAGCTCGCTGAAAAGATGCGAGGGCCGAAGGTGTTAAAGGATTTCACCCGTAGAAATCCTGAATCTCTCAGGCAAAAGGACAGGGCTGGCACTTGGGTAACTCCCTTGTTTTCATGAACTATGAAATCGCCAGCTTCAGTCTTCTTCGAACATAAGACTGAGTGCGGCGATTTTTTGTTTCTTATAGCAGTAAGAGCAGTTACGGGAACAAGGGGGATTTTACTATGGATATGGTGCAAATCAATCAACTTGTCGGTGAGCTTGACAGCTTCGTATGGGGGCCTGTCATGCTGTGTCTTCTGGTCGGTACGGGTGTCTACATGACACTGAAGCTGCGTTTCCTGACATGGAGAAATCTGCCATACGCATTAAAAACGATCTTTTCGAAGAAGTCCCGCACGACCCAGGTCGGGAGCGGTGACGTCTCTCCTTTCTCTGCGCTGATGACGGCGCTTGCTGCGACCATCGGTACAGGTAATATCGTCGGTGTCGCGACGGCGATGTTCGCCGGCGGCCCGGGCGCTCTGGTCTGGATGTGGATCTCCGCATGCTTCGGCCTTACGACCAAGTTCTCTGAATGTATGCTCGGCTTCAAGTTCCGTGAAGTGAATGCCAAGGGTGAAATGAAGGGCGGCCCGATGTTCACCATGAAGAACGGCTTCAAAAACAAAAAAGCCGGCCTCTTCCTGGGTACTGCTTTCGCTCTCTTCGCTGTCCTTGCTTCCTTCGGTATCGGCAACATGACGCAGGCGAATTCGATCTCCACCGCGATCAACACCACCTTCGGCGTATCGAATGAGATCGTGGGCGCAGTCCTGACTGTCATGACCCTCGCTGTCATCGTCGGCGGTATCACTTCGATCTCCAAGGTTTCTTCCGTCGTTGTTCCCGGCATGGCTGTTTTCTACATCCTGGCTGGCCTTTCCTGCATCATTCTTAACATCGAAAACATTCCGCATGGTCTCTACCTCATCGTGATGATGGCTTTCGATCCTACGGCTGTCGAAGGCGGCGTCGTTGGTACCATCACTGTTTCCGTGATGAATGCGATGCGTTATGGCGTAGCGCGTGGCTGCTTCTCCAATGAAGCCGGCCTTGGCTCGGCAGCGATTTCCGCCGCAGCCTCCACCACGGATCACCCGGCAAGACAGGGCTACATCTCCATGACCGGTACCTTCATCGATACCATCGTAGTCTGCACCATCACCGGCCTTACCATCGCCTCCTCCGGCGTGCTCGGCATGGTCGGCGCGGATGGCAAGCCGCTCACCGGCGTAGCACTCACCATGGCAGCATTCTCTTCCAATATCGGCGTCATTGGTTCTTACATCGTTTCCATCGGTATCATCCTCTTTGCTTACTCCACCATCCTCGGTTGGGAATACAATGGTGAAAAGGCTTGGGAATATCTCTTCGGTACCCATAAGTACAACATCATTTACCGCGTGGTCTTCTCTCTGGTAGTTTATGTCGGTGCGACCCAGACCCTCGATCTGGTTTGGAACCTCTCCGATATCGCGAATGCCCTCATGGCGATCCCGAACCTGATCTCCATCCTCGTCCTGGCTCCGGTCATCAAGGAAGAAGTCTTCTCCTTCCAGGCTGTGATCGAAAAGGAAAAGGTAGCGGCTCGCAAGGAAGCTCTTGCGGAAGCAGAAGAAGCGCAGAAGATCTGATGCATATATATAAGGTATAAAATAAATAGAGTGAAATCCCTCGGGAATGAAGGGGCAGCTGCTGTGAGGCGGCTGCTCCTTTTTGATGGAGCCCTTTCCAAGGAGCGGATCAGGGGTTGCAGGAAGAGGATGAGGAGCCTTGGATAAAGAAAGCGTGAGATCGCAGCGGCTTCTCGGTGCTTCTCTGGCGAGGGGGATGGAGGCATGCCGGTCCCGGTCACTCTCCCCCAGAGGCGAGACAAGCGTACACACCAACTATTGTGAGCGTATACATCAATAAACAAATGATTATAAAAAATGAAAAATATAGAAAAATAGCAAAAATTATATAATACAAAATATAAGAGAATGAAATCATATAATTTATCAAACATCGGATTGCAAATTACATGAAAATGTATAGATGATTTCACAAATCTATTGGTTATTCAGCATGGGTGCGCCTATAATGTAGTCATCGATTTTTAATAGGTCAGGGCAATGGCGTCCATGGGACAGTTGCTCTGGTGCAGGAGGGGAAAAATGAATCTGTCTATTCAAATTTTCCTGTCATTGGTCTTATCTGTGGTGGTAGGACTGATGCTGGGAGAGGGTGCGGCGGCTCCGGTCAAGATGTGGATCGCGCCGATCGGCACCATGTTTATCAATCTCATCAAAATGATGATCGTTCCGGTGGTCTTCTGTTCTCTCATCGTGGGTATGACATCCATGGGGGATATGAAGAAGCTGGGACGCATCGGGGTGAAGACACTCGTCATTTACATGGTGACGACAGCGATCGCGATCGTGATCGGCTTTGCCGTCGCTATGGCGATCGAGCCGGGCATCGGCATGGCTCTGCCGACGGCAGAAGCACCGAAGGTGAAAGAAGCGCCGTCGATCATGCAGGTCTTTGTCGCAATGATCCCGTCGAATCCGATCGCTTCCATGGCGAAGGCGGACATCCTTCCGATCATTATCTTTGCGCTCTTCACCGGGGCCGGTATCATTTCCGTCGGAGGAAAGCGTGCGGAGATCCTGATCTCCTTCTTCGATGCGATGGCTGAGGTATGCTACAAGATCATCGCTATGATCATGCGTCTTGCACCGATCGGCGTCTTCTGTCTGCTGCTTCCGGTCGTCGTCATGAATGGCCCGAAGGTGCTGCTTCCGCTCTTATCGGTCATCCTCTGTATGGCGATCGGCTGCTGCATCCATGCCATCGGCGTATACTCGACGCTTGCCGGTGTCTCTGCACACATGAGCCCGCTCACATTCTTCCGCGGCATGTCGGAAGCTATGGCGATCGGCTTCACCACCTGCTCTTCTGCCGGTACGCTTCCTGTCAATATGAAAAATATCCAGACGAAGCTGGGGGTCAAGAGAGATATCGCTTCTTTCGTCCTTCCGCTGGGCGCGACCATCAATATGGACGGGACGGCGCTTTACATGGGCGTTTGTTCCCTTTTCATCGCGAATGTCTTCGGTATCCCGCTGACCTTTGATCAGATGCTCATGATCGTCCTGACCGGGACACTAGCTTCCATCGGTACCGCAGGCGTACCGGGCGCCGGCCTCATCATGCTGGCGATGGTCCTGCAGTCTGTCGGTCTGCCGCTCGAAGGGCTGGCACTGGTAGCCGGCATCGATCGTGTGCTCGACATGTTCCGTACCTGCCTCAATATCACCGGCGACGCAGCAGTCGCTGTGGCTGTCAATGCGACAGAGAAGGATGCGGAAATGGAATAAGCCGCCAAATGCGGAATGGTGCATCTCATCCGCAGATTTTATGATCAAACGCTTCATATTTCCAAATCACAAGCATAACAACTCTATACTGACTTGGATGATCCATGGGGAAAAAGACCGAGGGCAATGCCCGAGGCTGCCGAAGGAGTAACACTATCAGGCGTTCAGTGAACACGAAACTCCATGGGGACAGATCTCTGGAGATCTCTTCAATGAGAGCCGAAGGGGCATAGGCGGAAACGCTGTAATCTCTCAGGCCAAAGGACAGAGCCGATTTCATGAGGAAAGCTCATGAAGCCGGTTCTGTTTTTATTTTATACAGAACCGGCTTTTTAGGGAAACACTGATTAAATCGTTGCCAGATTTCATTCTTGAATTTTTATAAAATGCAAGGAATGATTCGACGCGAATAGCGCGCTATTTAAGGAGAATAATGACGAAGCAGTGTATAAAAATTCTTATGAAATCTGACTCTGCGATTTAATCAGCGTTTCCTTAGGTTCACAGGCGACCCTTGGGGCGCTCACTCTTTTCAGAGAAAGGGAAAATAGGAGGAAACATGATGACAGATATTTTGAACCAGATCGACGGGCTCGTGTGGGGGCCATGGCTTCTGGTGCTTCTCGTTGGCACCGGGGTACTGCTGACCTGCCGGCTCTCGCTCCTGCAGGTATTGAAACTGCCGCGCGCACTGAAGCTGATCTTCTTTGCGAGAAACAAGGGCGATGGCGACATCGACAGCTTCAAGGCGCTCTGTACGGCACTCGCTGCAACGGTCGGCACGGGAAATATCGTCGGCGTAGCGACGGCGATCAAGCTCGGTGGTCCGGGCGCGCTCTTCTGGATGTGGCTTGCCGCTTTCTTCGGCATGGCGACCAAGTATGCGGAAGGGTGCCTTGCGGTCAAGTACAGAGGGGTGGATGACCAGGGCAATATTGCCGGCGGCCCGATGTACTACATCGAAATGGGGCTTGGCAAGAAATGGAAGCCTCTCGCTGTCGCTTTCGCCATCTTCGGCATCATGACGGCCATGCTCGGCAGTGGTACGACCACACAGATGAATGCGATCACGGCTTCCGTGCAGGCAGGGTTCGGGGTCTCCACCTACATCACCTGCGCCGTCATCACGGTCCTTGTCGCGATCATCACCTTTGGCGGCTTGAAATCAATCTCCAAGACAGCCTCCAAGATCGTTCCGGCGATGGCAGTCGTTTATTTCATCGTCACTGTGATCTTCCTCGGTCTCAATGCGGGTGAACTGCCGCATGCGATCGCTCTCGTCATCGACGGAGCCTTCAATGGTACCGCAGCGGCCGGCGGCTTCGCCGGCGCCGGTGTCATGCTCGTCCTTCGAAGCGGTATTGCCCGCGGCCTGTACTCGAATGAGTCCGGTCTTGGCTCTGCGCCGATCGTAGCGGCGGCAGCAAAGACCAAGTGGCCGGCCGAGCAGGGACTGATCTCCATGACAGGCACCTTCATCGATACCATCATCATCTGCACCATGACCGGCCTCACCATCATCGTGTCCGGCCAGTGGCTGGGAGAGCTCAATGGCGCCGAGCTCACGCAGGCGGCTTTTGCGTCTACCTACGGCGCTTTTGCTCCCTTCCTTCTGACGATCTCCTTAACGCTCTTTGCTTTCACCACCATCATCGGCTGGAACTACTATGGGGAACGCTGCTGGGAATACCTCTTCGGCACGAAGACCATCCCTGTGTACCGCGTGTGCTACATCGCCGTGCTGGCTTCCGCAGTCTTCCTGAAGCTGGAAGCCATCTGGGCGCTGGCTGATATCGTAAACGGCCTCATGGCCATTCCAAACCTTATCGCCCTTCTCGGGCTTTCGGGCGTCATCGTTTCTGAGACGAAGAAATACTTCGGACATCTCGAGATCCGCGATGCCAGACTCGCGGCGTATAAGGAACGCCGCATCGGGAAAAAGGCAGAAGTATAATGGGGAAAGATCCCGTCGGAGTTACTCCGGCGGGATTTTGTATTGAGGGGAAGGGTTCAGGGTTCAAGGTTCAGGGCTAGCCTGTGGGGCGTGCTGCCCCCTTGACTGGGAATGAAAGCCTCGTTTGAATTAGGAATTAGGAATGAGGAATTAGGAATGAAGGCGGCGGCTTCGCCGCAAATATATATGGGGCGATGCCCGAAAGTAGTATTCAAGTCACTAGTCACTAGTCGCTCGAGGCTCCTAATCCCTAGCCACTCATCCCTGGCCACTTATCCCTGCTTTCAAACTTCAAACTTCATGGTTCAAGGTTCAGGGTTAGCCCCTGGGGTGGCTTGCCCCTTGATTACGTTTGAAAGCGTCGATTGAATGAGGAATGAGAAATGGTGGTGCGTCTTCGCCGCGAATATATAAGTGATGCCCGAAAGTGAGTGGGTAACAAGTTTCCCGTTTGGGAGTTCCAAACATCGACCGCTAAGCCGCGAACGAAAAAGATTTCTCGCTCCGCTCGAAATGACGATGCACCGCGCGAAGCGCCATCAAAACTCTGCGGCGCTTCTGATTTTTATGC